>CBHTTS010000178.1:0-11097 GCA_966095775.1 uncultured Variovorax sp.
CGGCGGCCGCGGGGCGCCGGCGCGCGAGGGCCTGCTGCGTCTGCTCGGTCTCGATGACGTGGCGGATGCGGGTCCAGACGGCGGGGTCGGGCACGACCGGGCGCTGCAGCTCGGTAATGCTCGCGAGCCGGCCCTGCCACACGAGCGCCGCGGCGCGCACCGGCGCCTGCTCGCGCGCCAGGGTCTCGAAGCGCCGGCGGGCGCCGCCGCGCAGGGTGCCGAGCGCATGGCTCGCGGCCAGCAGGTCGAGCAGTTCGGGATGGGCGCCGAGGTTCATCGCAGCACGGCCCCTGTCATGCGAAGCGGGCCATGCAGACGCGCAGCTTCTCGAGCCCGCGCCGGATCCAGGTCTTGACCGTGCCGAGCGGCAGCCGCAGCTGCTCGGCCAGTTCGCCATGGCTGAGCTCGCGCAGGTAGGCCAGGCTCACGACCTCGCGCTGGCGGGCCTCGAGCTGGTTCAGGCACTGGTGCAGCGCCCAGGCCTGCTCGCTCGCGTCGGCCGTGTCGGCCGGGTCCGGGGTGTCGGCCGCGAGCGTCTCGGCCAGCGTCGCGTCGAATTCCTGCGTCAGCGCGGCGCGGTCGGCGGCGCGGCGGCGCAGCAGGTCGAGCGAGCGGCTGCGCACGATCAGGCCCAGCCAGGCCAGCGGCGGGCTCAGCGTGCCGCGGTAGTCGGCGGCCGCGCGCCAGACCGTGACGAAGCTCTCCTGCAGCACGTCCTCGGCCCATTCGCGCTGCCGCACCACGCGCATCGCGAGCCCCATGAGCTTGGGCGCGGTGCGGTCGTAGAGCTCGCGCAGGGCGGCCTGGTCGCGGCGGCCGATGCGATCGAGCAGCGCGATCAGTTCGGCGTCTGGGCTGGGTGCTGTCATGCGCGGATTGTGGGGCATGGGCATGCATGCAGCGGGTACGGCGCCGCCGCGCGCGCGGATTCGGCCGCGGCGGTGAATCCATCCGGCCGCGCGCGCCGTAGAGGCAGCCGGGACCGCGCGCAGAAGCACGCCAACAGGCGCGGTTCCACCGGCCATCCACTCATCGAACGAAGAAAAGGAAAAGACCATGACCTTCCGCATCCTGACGGTGCTCGCCGCCGCCGCCGCACTTGCCGCCTGCACCGGCATGGGCGCCAAGCCCCCGATGTATTCCCAGGCCAGCCTGCCCGATGCCGTGAAGGTGCCGGCCGGCCATGCCGTGGTCCTGGAGACCGTGGGCGCGGGCGACATCACCTACGAATGCCGCGCCAAGGCCGGCATGCCGGGCCAGCACGAATGGGTCTTCGTCGGCCCCGACGCCCGGCTCATGGACCGCTCGGGCCGCCAGGTCGGCAAGTACTACGGCCCGCCCGCCACCTGGGAGAGCATGGACGGCTCGAAGCTCACGGCCACCCAGGTCGCGGTGGCGCCCAACGGCAGCGGCAACATCCCGTACCAGCTCGTCAAGGCCAACCCCGCGACCGGCGCGGGCGCGATGCAGGGCGTGAGCTACATCCAGCGCGTGGCGACGCGCGGCGGCGTGGCGCCGGCCGCGGCCTGCGGCGCCGCGAACACGGGCGAGAAGCAGGTCGTCAAGTACCAGGCCGACTACATCTTCTACCGCGCCGGCTGAGCCCCGGCACCGGCCCCGTTCGCGGCCATTTGGAAACAAATGGCAACGTATACTGCGCCCCCATACAGGAGCGGGGCGCACGCACGCGTGCGGACGGGGAATGAAGCAAATCGCGATCGTGCTCGCGCTCTGCGTGGGCGCGTGGTACTTCTTCATCGGCGGGCGCAAGCTCGACGAGGCCATGGTGCGCAAGTACTACGAGGCCGAGGCGCACGCCGTCTATTCGCGCGATGCCGAGAAGCTCTGCAAGCAGCTCAGCGCCAAGGCGGTGATCCAGAGCCGCACGGTGATGATGGGGCAGACGCAGGACGCCACCCACGACCGCGCGCAGGCCTGCGAGGCCGCGCGCAAGACCTTCAAGATGCTGGCCTCGCTCGGCGAGCGCATGGGCGGCATCCTGACCATCGAGTACGAGTACCAGATCGACAGCATCGACATCGCGAGCGACCGCAGGAGCGCCACCGTCGAAGGCACGAGCGTGCTCAAGATGGGCGAGTCCGCGATGCAGTTCAAGAGCCGCTTCACGCAGCGCCTGGAGCGCGAGCTCGGCCAGATGCGGCTGGTGCGCGGCGACGACGTCACGGTGGTGCGCCTGGGCGGCCGCGGCGCGATGAGCCAGAGCGATTTCTTCAAGTAGCCGGGCGGTCCTCGTCATGCGCGCCACTGCTTCCGCCGCCGACGCGGCGCCGCCGCCGGTCCCGTTCTGGCACCGGCTCAACAGCTTCTTCGCCTTCCCGTTCCAGCTGCGGCCGCTGGCCTACGGGCTGCTGCTCGCGTTCTGCAGCCTGCTGTTCGAGGTCTTCCCGCTGCTGCACCCGGGGCTCGCGCTGCTGGTGATCGAGCTCGGCATCGTGCTCGCCGCGAGCCGCTACGGCTTCAAGATCACCGCGCTCGGCTCGCGCGGCATCTGGCGCTCGGAGGACTTCCCGCGCGCGCTCGACGCCGAGTGGGTCAACCTGCCGTGGAAGCTGTTCGCGATCTCGGTGGCGCAGGGCCTCGCGATCGGCTGGCTCGCCTGGTTCTCGCCGGTGCTCGGCACGGTGGCGCTGTTCGTGGTGTCGTTCACCTTCCCGGCCGCGGTGATCGTGCTGGTGCAGTCGGGCAGCTTCTTCCAGGCCATGAACCCCGGCCACATCATGGATGCGATGCGCATCATCGGCTGGCCCTACGCGCTGCTGTGCTTCTTCCTGTTCCTTCTGAGCACGGGCGCGCAGATCGCGATCGGCATGCTGCTGCCGATGATCGACGGGATGATCGCGCTGCCGATCGCGAACTTCGCCTTCATCTACTTCGGCTGGGTCATGGCGAGCCTGCTCGGCTACGTGATGTACCAGCACCACGACGCCTTCGGCATCGAGCTGCTGCCCGGCGGCGGGCGCGAGGACGGCGCGCCGGTGGACCGCCGCACGCCGGCGCAGATCGCGGCCCAGCGCACCGACGCCGAGGTGGCGCAGCTCGTGACCGACGGCGACGTCGCGGGCGCGCTCGCGGTCGCCTACGAGGCCCAGCGCACGGCGGCGGCCGACGACCTCGCGGCGCAGCGCCGCTACCACCGCGTGCTGCTGCTCGCGCCCGACAGGCGCGACACGCTGTTCGACCAGGCGCGGCGCTTCATCCCGCTGCTGCTCGCGCGCGACCTCGGCTCCGAGGCGCTCAAGGTCTTCAAGGCCTGCCGCGAGAAGGACAAGGCCTTCGCGCTCGACGACGCGGCCGACGTGATGACGCTCGCGCGCGCCGAATGGCGCAACGGCGATGCGCACGGCGCGCTCGCGCTGCTCTCGGGCTTCGACCGGCGCTTCCGCGGCCATGCCGCGATCCCGCAGGTCTACGAGCTCGCGGCGCGGGTGCTGGTGCAGGGGCTCGGGCGGACCGACATGGCGCGGCCGATCCTCGCGACGCTCGAATCGCGCTATCCCGGGAGCGAGCAGACGCAGGAAGTGCGCTGGCTGCTGCGGCCCGCGGCCGAAGGCGCCCCGGGCGCATAGGACGGCGGCCGGTCGGCCGGTGGGCGCGCCGCCTACTCGGCCACGCGGGGCTGGACGACCCGCCCGGGCGCCGGGCCGCCCGACATTCGGGGCTCCCATCCCAGAGGAGCACGCCATGGCCACGTACCACGCCCATCCCGCCGCCGGCACGCCGCTCGACGCGCCGGCCTACCTGCCCGACGCGGGCCTCGATCCGGCCGCGAGCCGCAGCGGCGTCTCGTGGGGCGCCGTCTTCGCGGGCGCGGCGGGCGCGGCGTCGCTGTCGCTGGTCCTGCTGCTGCTCGGCACCGGCCTCGGCATGACGGCGATCAGCCCCTGGGCCAGCCAGGGCGCGAGCGCGACCGCCATCGGCGTCGCGACGATCCTCTGGCTCAGCTTCACGCAGCTCGCGGCCTCGGGCATCGGCGGCTACCTGGCCGGACGCCTGCGCACGCGCTGGAGCGGCGTGCACGGCGACGAGGTCTACTTCCGCGACACGGCGCACGGCTTCCTGGCCTGGTCGGTCGCCACGCTGCTGACGGCGGGGCTGCTGTCATCGGCCGTGGGCAGCATCGTCGGCGCCGGCGCGCAGGCCGGGGCGACGGTGGCGCAGGGTGCGATGGCCGGCACGGCTGCGGCCGGTGCGGGCGCGGCGGCCGCGCGGGCGGACGCGCAGGACGAGGGCCGCGGCGGCACGGGCTACTTCGTGGATGCGCTGTTTCGGCAGGATCCCGCCGCGCAGCCCGCGGCCGCGGGGGCACCCGCGGCACCGACCCCGGCCCCGACCGATCCCGCGGCGCCGGCCGTGGTCGCACCCGCGCCTGCGCCCGCTGCCATGCCTGCCGGCCCGGCGGAGCGCAGTCCCGCGGCCGTGAACGCCGAGGTCACGCGCATCTTCGTGCACGGCCTGCGCGCCGGCACGCTGCCCGCCGACGACCGGGTCTACCTGGGCCGCCTCGTCGCGCAGCGCACGGGCATGCCCCAGCCGGAGGCGGAGAAGCGCGTCGCCGACACCTACGCGAAGGCGCAGGCCGCGCTCAAGGAGACGCAGGCCAAGGCGCAGCAGGCGGCCGACGACGCGCGCAAGGCGTCGGCCTGGGGCGCGCTGTGGCTCGTGGTCTCGCTGTTCGTCGGGGCCTTCGTGGCGAGCTACGCCGCGATCCACGGCGGCCGGCAGCGCGACCTCTGACGAAGCGCGGTCACGACCCTCAAGGAGAAGCCCATGCGTTCACTACTGCTCTATTTCCTCGGCGTGCCGATCCCGATCATCATCCTGATCGCGATCTTCTTCCGCTGAGCCGCGACGAAGGGACGAAGGGCGCTTCAGGCCCGCGCGAGCGCGCGCGTCACCATGTCGTTCGGCGCGAGCCGCGCCAGGTGCGGCAGCCAGCCGAGCGCCATCTCGCGCTCGCCCGCATGCAGCAGGCCGTTGGCGCAGACCGAGAGCGTGTCGGCGAGCTCGGGATGGTCGGGCGCGGTCTTGAGCAGCGCGCGGCAGAGCCGGTCGGCGTCCTGGAACTGCTTCGCCCGCGTGAAGCGGCGTGCGAGTCGCGCCATGTCGTCGGGCCGCAGGCGGGCGCCCGGCCGGGCCTGGTCGAGGTAGGTGCGGTAGCTCTCGTGCTGCAGCGCGAGGGTGGCGTCGTCGGTCGCGGGCAGGCGGAAGATGCGGCGCGCGGCCTGGTGGAAGTCCTCGCCCGCGGGCTGCAGGCGCGCGGTGTTGAACCAGGCGCGCAGCGTGTCGGCATCGCGCGGGCGCAGGGCGGCGGCGGCGCGCCACTGGGCGGCGGCGGCCTCGAACCGCATCTCGGCGCCGAGCCGGCGTGCCGCGGCGACGTGGCGCTCGAACGCGGCCTCGTCGGCGGCCGCCGGGTCCGTGCGCTCGGCCGCGACCGCCTCGGGCGTCTTCACGCGGCCGAGCGCCATCGCGCCCGCCATCAGCGTCGCGCCCGTGAGCAGGCCGCCCAGGTGCGCCATGTAGGCGATGCCCTGGCCGCCGGCCCAGTGCTGCAGCAGCTCGTTCGCGATCCAGGCCGGCAGCAGCAGCAGCGCGGGCGCGGTGACGTAGTTGAAGTAGAAGAACAGCTGGTAGAAGAAGCGGATGCGCCGCAGCCGGTACATCACGGCGTACATGCCCATCAGCGCCGAGACCGCGCCCGAGGCACCGAGCCCGTAGCTGCCCTTGCCCGCATAGGCCCAGCCCGCGAGCGCCGCGGCGCCGACCGCGCCGAGCAGGTAGAACGCGAGGTAGGTGCCGCGGCCCAGCGCGAGCTCGACCGAGAAGCCGAACAGGAACAGGAACAGCATGTTGCCGAGCAGGTGCCCGGTGCCGCCGTGCAGGAAGGCGGCCGTGAGCCAGGTCCAGGGCTTGAATTCGGCGTCGGGGTGGTAGTCCTGCGCCCAGCGCTCGGTGAAGGGCGCGGGGCGCATCGCCTCGTACTGCTGGCGGTCGCGCTTCCATTCGGCAAAGCGCGGATCGGCGGGCGTGACGACCGCGTCGGCGCGCAGCTTCTGCAGGAAGGCCTTCTCATGCTGCAGCGCCTCGAGCAGCGGGCCGACCTCCTTCTGCTTCAGGAGCCGCCGCGCCGTGCGGGCGCGCGGCGAACGCGTCTCCTCGAGCCAGGCGACGAAGGCCGGCAGCTCGAGCTCGGGCAGCACGCTGTGGGCGTAGTAGCGGGCCGCGCGCTCCTCGGCCTTCTCCTCGTTGCGCTGCGGACCCCAGAACACGAGCATGTTCACGAGGACCAGCAGCACCGTCATCCAAGGCGGATTGCGCCAGCTCGGCCGGTTCTCGAGCGGGATGGCGTAGAACAAGCGGCGCCTTGCGCGTCAGGCGAGGCGCTGGCGGTGGCGCGCGATCTGCGCTTTCACCTGCGCGGGCGCGGTGCCGCCCAGGACGTTGCGCGCATTGAGCGAGCCGCGCAGGCTCAGCACGTCGTAGACGTCCTTCTCGATCTGGGGGCTGAACTGCTGCAGCACCGCGAGCGGCAGCTCCGCGAGGTCGACGCGGTGCGAGGTGGCGGCCTTCACCGCATGGGCCACGATCTCGTGCGCGTCGCGGAACGGCAGCCCCTTCTTCACGAGGTAGTCGGCCAGGTCGGTGGCGGTGGCGTAGCCGCGCAGCGCGGCGGCTTCCATGGCCTCGGGCTGCACCGTGATGCCGTCGATCATCTCGGCGAAGATGCGCAGCGTGTCCTTGAGCGTGTCGACGGTGTCGAACAGCGGCTCCTTGTCTTCCTGGTTGTCCTTGTTGTAGGCGAGCGGCTGCCCCTTCATGAGCGTGACGAGCGCCATCAGGTGGCCCACCACGCGGCCGGTCTTGCCGCGCGCGAGCTCGGGCACGTCGGGGTTCTTCTTCTGCGGCATGATCGAGCTGCCTGTCGTGAAGCGGTCGGCGATCCGGATGAAGCCGAAGTTCTGGCTCATCCAGAGGATCAGCTCCTCGCTCATGCGGCTGATGTGCACCATGCACAGGCTGGCGGCGGCCGTGAACTCGATCGCGAAGT
Organism: uncultured Variovorax sp.; assembly: GCA_966095775.1. Taxonomy (GTDB): domain Bacteria; phylum Pseudomonadota; class Gammaproteobacteria; order Burkholderiales; family Burkholderiaceae_C; genus Variovorax. The sequence continues at coordinate 7,070 of CBHTTS010000178.1, forward strand.
CGCGGTCGCTCACCGCGTCGAGGCTGTTCTGGCAGACGCCGTCCATCTTCAGCGTGCGCGCCACGAGCTCGCGGTCGAGCGGGTAGCTGGTGCCGGCCAGCGCGGCGGCGCCGAGGGGCAGGCGGTTCACGCGCTTGCGCACGTCGGCCAGGCGCTCGGCATCGCGGCTGAACATCTCGACGTAGGCCAGCATGTGGTGGCCGAAGCTCACCGGCTGCGCCACCTGCAGGTGGGTGAAGCCGGGCAGGATCACGTCGACGTTCTTCTCGGCGATGTCCACCAGCGCGCGCTGCAGCTCGGAGAGCAGGCCGTCGATCAGGTCGATCTCGCCGCGCAGCCACAGGCGCACGTCGGTGGCGACCTGGTCGTTGCGGCTGCGGCCGGTGTGCAGGCGCTTGCCGGCGTCGCCCACGAGCTGGGTCAGCCGGGCCTCGATGTTGAGGTGCACGTCCTCGAGGTCGAGCTTCCACTCGAAGGCGCCCGATTCGATTTCAGCGCGGATCTGCGCCATCCCACGCTCGATCTCGGCGTGGCCCTGCTTGCTGATGATGCCCTGCGCCGCGAGCATGCCGGCATGCGCCAGCGAACCCTCGATGTCGGCCTGCCACAGACGCTTGTCGAAGAACACGCTCGCGGTGTAGCGCTTCACGAGGTCGCTCATGGGTTCGGAGAACAGGGCCGACCAGGCTTCGGATTTCTTGTCGAGTTGGTTTTGGGTCATGGGAGGCCTGTGAGAGGCAATAATGGGTTGGTTACCCAACGTATCAGCGATGCGCAACCCGGCGATTTTATCGGTCCCCTCCGCGCCCCGGTCCCCGGTTCCGCCGGAAAGGGGGCGGCCGCCCGCGCGCGCCGTCCGCGGGCTGTTCGACGCCTGCCAGATCGGGGTGGTGCTGCGCACGGTGCTGTTCGTCGAGGCGCTGGTCGCGACCGCGGCGCTTTTCGTCTCCGCCTCGCCGGGCGAATGGCTGGTCCAGACCGCGATCGTGACCGGCGGCGCGCTGCCCGCGACGCTGCTGTGGCTGGTGGCGACCTGCGCGCTCGGCAAGCCGCTCGCGCGCCTGCCGCGCCGGGCGCAGTACGCCGCGGGCGCGGCGCTGGGCGCGCTGTCCTCGCTCTACGGCTGCGGCCTGCTGCGGCTGACCGGGGCCGCGGGTTCGGCGCCCTGGCTCGGCAGCGCCGTGGCCGGCGCCTTCATCGCGGGCATGGTGATGGCCGCGATGGTGCTGCGCGCGCGCGGCCAGACGCCCGCGGCCACGACCGCGCGGCTCGAGGAGCTGCAGTCGCGCATCCGGCCGCACTTCCTGTTCAACACCCTCAACAGCGCGATCGCGCTGGTGCGCGAGGAGCCCGCGAAGGCCGAGACCCTGCTCGAGGACCTGGCCGAGCTGTTCCGGCAGGCGCTGTCCGACCCCGGCGAATCGGGCACGCTGGCCGACGAGATCGCGCTCGCCGAGCGCTACCTCGCGATCGAGCAGGTGCGCTTCGGCGACCGGCTGCGCGTGCGCTGGGACCTCGATCCCGCGGCCAGCGGCGCGCGGCTGCCGCCGTTGCTGCTGCAGCCGCTGGTGGAGAACGCGATCAAGCACGGCGTCGAGCCCAGCCCCGAGGGCGCCAGGCTGCGCATCCGGACCGAGCGCCGCGGCGGCGTGGTGGTGATCGAGGTGGTCAACAGCCTGCCGCCGCTGCGCTGGGCCGACGAGCCGCTGCCGCGCGGCCATGGCATCGCGCTCGCGAACGTGCGCGACCGGCTGCGCCTGCTGCACGACATGCAGATGCAGTTCAGCGCCGGCATGGACCAGAAGAGCTACCGCGTGCGCATTGCCATTCCCGCCGAATCATGACCCTGAAGACACTGATCGTCGACGACGAAGCCCTCGCGCGCTCGCGCCTGCGGACCCTGCTGCGCGACTGCCGCGCGCCGGCCGCCGAGGTGGTGGCCGAGGCGGCGCAGGGCGCCGAGGCGCGGCAGCATCTCGCGGCCATGCCGCTGGATCTGGTGCTGCTCGACGTGCACATGCCCGGCGTCGACGGCATCGAGGTCGCGCGCGGCCTGCGCCAGCGCGCCGACGCGCCGGCCGTGGTGTTCGTGACCGCCCACGCGGCCCACGCGGTCACGGCCTTCGACCTGGAGGCGGTCGACTACCTGACCAAGCCCGTGCGCGCCGAACGGCTGCAGCAGGCGCTGCAGAAGGCCGAGCGCTTCCTCAAGGAGCGGCGCGCGCTGCAGGCCAGCGCGCTGCAGGAGAGCCTGCTGATCCAGGACCGCGGCCGCGCCGAGCGGGTGCCGCTCGCGGAGGTGCTCTACCTCAAGTCCGAGCACAAGTACCTCACGGTGCGCACCGCCACGCGCAGCCACATCCTCGACGGCTCGCTCAACGAGTTCGAGGAGCGCTACCCCGAGCGCTTCCTGCGCGTGCACCGCAACGCGCTGGTCGCGCGCGCGGCGATCCGCGCGCTCGAGAAGTACGACGACGGCGAGGACGCCGAGGGCTGGGCGCTGCGGCTCGAGGCCGTGCCCGAGCCGGTGGCGGTGTCGCGCCGGCAGTTGCCCGCGGTGCGCGAAGTGCTCAAGGAGACGCGATGACCGACGCCGCAACCCCGCCGCGGGCGGCCGAGGCACCGCCCGAGCTGCCGCCCGCTCCCGTGCAGGAGCCGCCGCCCGACGCGGTGCCGCCCGAGCTGCTGCGCCCCGACCCCGAGCCGCAGCGGCTGATGCTGCACATGCCGGTCGACGTGCGCAGCGTCTCGCTCGTGGTGCTCGCGGTGCTGGCGAGCGTGTTCGCGCTGCGCTGGGCCGCGGCGGTGTTCATTCCGCTGATGCTGAGCCTGCTGCTGAGCTATGCGCTGTCGCCGCTGGTCGACCGGCTCGAGCGCTGGCGCGTGCCGCGCTGGATCGGCGCCACCGTGATCCTGCTGGGCCTCGGCGGCGGTCTCGGCTGGACCGGCTATTCGCTCTCGGGCAGCGCCTCGGAGCTGCTCGATTCGCTGCCGGTCGCGGCGCAGAAGCTGCGCCAGGCCATGCGCACCAGCAGGACCGTCAACGCCAATCCGCTCGACAACGTGCAGCAGGCCGCCTCGCAGCTCGAGCGCGCGGCCGAGGAGAACTCGCGCGCGCTGTCCAAGCGCGGCGTGGCGCGCGTGGTGATCGAGCGGCCGCCGTTCAACGTGCGCGACTATCTCTGGAGCGGCACCGTCGGGCTGCTCTCGGCCGCGGGCCAGTTCACGCTCGTGGCCTTCCTGACCTTCTTCGCCCTGTGCTCGGGCGACACCTTCCGGCGCAAGCTGATCAAGATCACCGGGCCCGGGCTGCAGAAGAAGAAGATCACCGTGCACGTGCTCGACGACATCACGCGCAACATCGAGCGCTACCTGCTGGTGCAGATCCTGACCAGCGCGCTCGTGGGCGTGGCCACCGGCCTCTCGTTCTGGGCGCTGGGGCTCGGCAACGCGGCCGTGTGGGGCATCGTGGCCGCCGTGACCAACCTCATCCCGTACATCGGCTCGGTGATCGTGATGGCCGCGGCCGGTCTCGTGGCCTTCCTGCAGTTCAACACCATCGAGATGGCGCTCGCGGTGGCCGGCACGTCGCTGCTGATCCACACCATCGTCGGCAACCTGCTGGTACCCTGGCTCACGAGCCGCACCAGCCGCATGAACCCGGTGGCGGTGTTCGTCGGCGTGATCTTCTGGGGCTGGCTCTGGGGCGTGTGGGGGCTGCTGCTGGGCATCCCGATCACGATGGTGATCAAGTCGATCTGCGACCGCGTCGAGGACCTGCAGCCGATCGGCGAGCTGCTCGGCGAATAGCGCGCCGCCTCAGCCCGGCGCCTGCGCGCGCGCCGCCTGCAGCCGCGCGAAGCGCACGATCATCCACGGACCGAGCAGCGCGCCGAGCCCGACCGAGCTCCAGGCCGCGACCCAGCCGTAGGTGCTGCCGAAGCCGAAGCGCGCCTGCCCCCAGTCGAGCACCAGGCCGAACACCCAGGGGCTGATCGCGCCCGCGCCGAAGCCCATCACCGAGCGCA
>CBHTTS010000179.1:0-10947 GCA_966095775.1 uncultured Variovorax sp.
TGGCCCTCGAGCACCGGCGTGGCCGCGGCCCACTTATGCTGCACCACCGGCGGCACGAGGTAGCCGCGCTCGGCGATGTCGATCGCGGGAGCGAGCAGGTCGGCGAACGGCAGCTTGCCGAAGCGCTCCGAGAGCGCCACCCAGCCCCGCACCGCGCCCGGCACGGTGACCGAGTCGATGCCGCGCATCGGCGGCGTCGCGGCGTCGGCGCCGTACTTGGCCTTGAAGTACTCGGGCGTCCAGGCCTTGGGCGCGCGGCCCGAGGCGTTGAGGCCGTGCAGTTCCTTGCCGTCCCAGAGGATGCAGAAGGCATCGCTGCCGAGGCCGTTGCTCACGGGCTCGACCAGCGTCATGACCGCCGCCGTCGCGATCGCCGCATCGACCGCGTTGCCGCCCTGCTGCAGCATGCGCAGGCCCGCCTGCGAGGCGAGCGGGTGCGAGGTCGACACCACGTTGCGCGCGAAGACCGGGATGCGCGTGGTGGGATAGGGATTGTTGAAGTCGAAGTTCATGTCCGCGTGCTCCGTGCGTTGGTCATTCGTTGGTGATCTTGCGTTCGACGACGATCTTCTTCCACTTGGCGGCATCGGTCGCCACCATCTTCGCGAACTGCTCGGGCGTGCCCGGCGTCGCCGGCTCGATGCCCAGGCGCGAGAGCTTCTCCTTGACCTCCGGGTCGGCGAGCGCCTCGTTCGCGGCCTTGTTGATGCGCGCCACGATGTCGGCCGGCAGCCCCTTGGGCCCGTAGAAGCCGAACCAGGTGTTCGACTCGAAGCCCGGCAGCGTCTCGGCGATCGCCGGCAGCTCGGGCGCGAGCGGGCTGCGCTTGAGGCTGGTCACGCCCAGCGCGCGCAGCCGGCCTTCGCGCACGTGCGGCATGCCGGTGGGCAGCGAATCGAACAGCACGTCGACCTTGGCGCTGATCAGGTCGGGAATGGCGAGCGCCGTGCCCTTGTAGGGGATGTGCGTCACGAACACCCCGGCCTGCGACTTGAAGAGCTCGGCCGTGAGCTGCACGATGGTGCCGTTGCCGCTCGAGGCGTAGTTGAGCTTGCCGGGGTTCTTCTTCGCGTAGTCGACCCATTCGCGCACGTTCTTCGCGGGCGCGTTGACCGGCACGAGCATGATGCTCGGCGCGTCGCCCACGTGCGCGATCGGCGTGAAGTCGCGCACCGTGTCGTAGGGCAGCCGGCTCGTGATGGCGGGCCCGATCGAATGGGTGCTGGTGGTGGCGAGCAGCAGCGTGTAGCCGTCCGCGGGCGCCTTGGCCGCGAGGTCGGAGCCGATCGCGCCGCCGGCGCCGGGCTTGTTGTCGACGACCAGCGTGGTGCCGAGCTTCTCGCCCATCTTCTGGCCCAGCGTGCGCGCGAACAGGTCGGTGGCACCGGCGGCCGGGAACGGCACGATCAGCCGCACCGGCTTGGCGGGATAGCCCTGCGCCAGGCTCGCGCTCGAGGCGGCCATGCACAGCGCGACGGCGACCCCCTGGAGGAACTGGATTCTTTTCATGGTGCTGGATTCTGGACCGGTCGGGAAAACCTCCCATGCTATGCAGCCGCCGCGCATCAAGCCAGATAATCCCCGTTATTCAACTATGAGCACTATTTATGACGCGACCTGCGACGGAAGACGTCTCGCTGCAGCAGCTGCGCGCCCTCGCGGCAGTGGCCGAATCGGGCAGCTTCACGCGCGCGGCCGAGACCCTGCAGCTCACCCAGCCCGCGATCAGCCACCTGGTCAAGCGCATGGAGGACGAGCTCGGCCAGCCGCTGGTGGTGCGCGGCCGGCGCATCCAGCTCACGGGAGCGGGCCAGCTCATGGCAGAGACCGCGGTGCGCGCGCTGCGGCTCATCGATGAATCGGTGGAGGCCTGCCGCTCCCAGTCGCAGCTGCGCGAGGGCCGCGTGGTGCTCGCCGTCGGCCACCTGACCGCGGGCGCGCTGCTGCCGCCGATGCTCGAGCGCTTCTCGGGCGCGCACCCCACGCTCGCGGCGACGCTGCTCGACAGCACGGCCGAGCAGATGATCTCGCGCATCCTCTCGCAGGAGGCCGACCTGGGCTTCGGCTCCGACATCGGCCAGAAGCATTCGGAGCTCGCGACCGAGCCGCTGTTCACCGAGCGCATGGCGCTGTTCGTGCGCGACGACCATCCGCTCGCGCAGCGCGTGGTGGTCGATGCGCGGCACCTCGAGGCGCTGCCCTTCATCCACGTCAACCCCGACGCCAACGTCTGGCGCGCCGTGAGCCGACAGCTCTCGAGCATGGCCAACGTGTACCCGCGCGTGGTGCACCACGTGTCGATGCTCTCGACCGCCTTCGGCCTGATCCAGGCCGGCGCCGGCGTCGCCCTGCTGCCGCGCTACGTCGAGGTGCTGATGCCCGGCAACCTGCGCGCCGTGGCCGTGACGCGCCCCGTGCTCGAGTACCCGGTGGTCGCGATCCGCCTCGCCAAGCATCCGCTCGCGCCCGCGGCGATGGCCTTCCTCGCGATGGCACGGCAGCACATGAAGCCGCCGAGGATGAACAAGCCCTGAAATGGCAACGGCGCCCGAAGGCGCCGTTGCTTGTTCGCGAACACCGCGGATCCGGCTCTGCCGGTCCGCAGATGTTGCCCCCTTGAGGGGGGAGTCGAGCTACACGAAGTGAGCGAGGGACGGGGGTGGGATCAGTCCTCGACGAAGGCCTCTTCGCGCTTGGCCTTCACGGCCGGCAGCAGCACGATCACCAGCAGCAGCGCCGCGGCGAGCAGCAGGCCCAGCGAGATCGGGCGCGTGACGAACACGCTCCAGTCGCCGCGCGAGAGCAGCAGCGAGCGGCGCAGGTTCTCTTCCATCATCGGCCCGAGGATGAAGCCCAGCAGCAGCGGCGCGGGCTCGCAACCCAGCTTGAAGAAGGTGTAGCCCACGAAGCCGAACATGCCGACCATCCAGATGTCCCAGGTGTTGTTGTTCGTGGAGTACACGCCGATGGCGCAGAACAGCACGATGGCCGGGAACAGGAACTTGTAGGGCACGGTCAGCAGCTTGATCCAGAGGCCGATCAGCGGCAGGTTCAGGATCACGAGCATCGCGTTGCCGAGCCACATCGAGGCGATCAGGCCCCAGAACAGCTCGGGGTTGCTGGTCATCACCTGCGGGCCGGGCTGGATGTTGTGGATCGTCATCGCGCCCACCATCAGCGCCATCACCGCGTTGGGCGGGATGCCGAGCGTGAGCAGCGGGATGAACGAGGTCTGCGCACCGGCGTTGTTGGCCGCCTCGGGGGCTGCCACGCCGCGGATGTTGCCCTTGCCGAAGGGCACTTCGCCCTGCTTCAGCTTGGTCTTCTTCTCGATCGTGTAGGCCGCGAAGGCCGACAGCAGCGCGCCGCCGCCGGGCAGGATGCCGAGCGAGGAGCCCAGCGCCGTGCCGCGCAGCACGGCGGGGATCATGCGCTTGAAGTCGTCCTTGGTCGGGAACAGGCCCGAGACCTTGGCCGTGAACACTTCACGCTCCTCGTCGGGGCGCGAGAGGTTGGCGATGATTTCGCCGTAGCCGAACACGCCCATGGCGATGGCCACGAAGCCGATGCCGTCGGTCAGCTCGGGGATGTCGAAGCTGAAGCGCGCGACGCCCGAGTTCACGTCGGTGCCCACCAGGCCGAGCAGCAGGCCCAGCACGATCATGCCGATCGCCTTGAGCAGCGAGCCCGAGGCCAGCACCACCGCGCCGATCAGGCCCAGCACCATCAGCGAGAAGTACTCGGCCGGGCCGAACTTGAAGGCCAGTTCGGTCAGCGGCGGCGCGAACGCAGCCAGGATCAGCGTGCCCACGCAGCCCGCGAAGAACGAGCCCAGGCCGGCCGCGGCGAGCGCCGGACCCGCGCGGCCCTTGCGTGCCATCTGGTAGCCGTCGATCACTGTCACCACCGAGGACGATTCGCCCGGCAGGTTCACCAGGATGGCGGTGGTGGAGCCGCCGTACTGGGCGCCGTAGTAGATGCCGGCCAGCATGATCAGCGCCGACACGGGCGGCAGCGCGTAGGTGGCGGGCAGCAGCATCGCGATGGTCGCGACCGGGCCGATGCCCGGCAGCACGCCGATCAGCGTGCCGAGAACACAGCCGAGCAGACAGTACAGCAGGTTGGTGAAGGTGAAGGCGACGCCAAAACCCACCGAGAGGTTGTTGATCAATTCCATGAGCGCAGCTTTCTTCTACTCAACCGGTGATGAAGGTCGGCCAGACCTGGATCTGGAGCTTGAGCGCCCAGATGAAGGCCACGTAGCTGCCGACGGCCAGCACGGTGGCCAGGATCAGCACGGTGGGGAGCTTGAACTCGTGGCCCGCGAGGCTCGCGATGATCACGAGCGCGTAGATCGCGATGATCATGCCCATCGCCGGGATGCCGAAGCTCGGCAGGCCGCCGAGCAGCACGCCGAACGCCAGGTTGGCGCCCAGGATGTAGACGACCTGCTTCCAGGCCCACTTGCCGATCTTCTCGCCGTCGGTGGTTTCCACCGTCAGGCCGCTGAACATGATCCCGAGGCCGATCAGGGCCATCAGGATGCCGAGCATCAGCGGGAAGTAGCCAGGTCCCATGCGGGCGCCGGTGCCTACGCTGTAGGTGGTGGCGCCCCATGCGAACGCCACGCCCACGACCGTAAACATCAGGCCCGAGAAAAAGTCCTTCTGACTTTTGATTTTCACGAACAGTCTCCTCGAACAGATTTCGATGCGGGATTGTCGAGTCAGCCAGTGGTCAGGCTGATGTGGATTCCACTAACCAGAAAGCTAGGGATAACCCGAAAGGATGACTGTCTCCGCCCTGCGGGGGACACCGCGGAACCGGCTTTGCCGGGCCGCTGGCGTGGGCGGGCCTATTCGAGCGGCGGCGTGGCGCTCAGGACTTCCTCGATGGTCGTCAGGCCTTCGGCCACGCGCAGCGCGCCCGCGAGGCGCAGCGGCCGCATGCCGTCGATCACGGCCTGCCGGCGCAGCCCCGCGAGGTTGGGCTCCTTGGTGACCTGGCCCTTGAACTCCTCGCTGATGCCGAGCAGCTCGTACAGGCCCATGCGGCCCATGTAGCCGGTCATGCGGCAGTCGACGCAGCCCACGGGCTTGTAGGCGCGCACCGAACCGGTGATCTGCCAGGGCTTGACGATGGTCTCGAGCTTCTCGCGCGTGACGCCCTCGTCGGGCTGCTTGCAGTGGGGGCAGAGCGTGCGCACCAGCCGCTGCGCGAGCACGCCCAGCATCACGGCATTGATCAGGTACGAGGGCACGCCGAGCTCCATCAGCCGCGTGATCGCGCTCGGCGCGTCGTTGGTGTGCAGCGTGCTGAACACCAGGTGGCCGGTGAGCGCGGCCTGCACCGCCATCTCGGCGGTGGCGAGGTCGCGGATCTCGCCCACCATGATGATGTCCGGGTCCTGCCGCATCAGCGCGCGCAGGCCCTCGGAAAAGCCGAAGTCCAGCTGCGGCTGCACCTGGGTCTGGTTGAAGGACGGCTCGATCATCTCGATCGGGTCCTCGACCGTGCTGACGTTGACCTCCTCGGTGGCCACCCGCTTGAGCGTGGAGTAGAGCGTGGTGGTCTTGCCCGAGCCGGTGGGGCCGGTCACCAGGATGATGCCGTGCGGGCGGCGCACCAGCGCTTCCCAGCGCTGCGCGTCGTGCGGGGTGAAGCCCAGCGCGTCCAGGTCCTTGACCGCGGTGTCGGGGTCGAAGATGCGCATCACCATCTTCTCGCCGAAGGCGGTGGGCAGGGTCGACAGCCGCATCTCGATCTCGTCGCCGCGCATGTTGCGCGTCTTGATGCGGCCATCCAGCGGGCGGCGCTTCTCGACCACGTCCATGCGGCCCAGCAGCTTGATGCGCGAGACCATCGCGTTCATCACGCCCATCGGCATCTGGTAGGCCGGGTGCAGCACGCCGTCGATGCGGAAGCGGATCACGCCCTGCTCGCGCCGCGGCTCGAGGTGGATGTCGCTCGCGCGCTGGTCGAAGGCGTACTGCCAGAGCCAGTCGACTACCTGCACCACGCTCTGGTCGTTGGCGTCGAGCTGCCGGTTGCTCTTGCCGAGCTCGACCAGCTGCTCGAAGCTCGCGCCGCCGACGCTGCCGCCGGCCTTCTGCGCGGCACGCACCGACTTGGCGAGCGCGAAGAACTCGGCCGTGTAGCGCTGGATGTCGGCCGGGTTCGCGACCACGCGCCGCACCGTGCGGCGCGACTGGCGCTCGACCTCGGCGATCCAGTCGGTCAGGAAGGGTTCGGCCGTGGCCACCACCACCTCGTTGGGCAGCACCTGCACCGGCAGCACCTTGTGGCGTTCGGCGTATGCCGCGCTCATGGTGTCGGCGACCTTGCCCACGTCGACCTTGAGCGGATCGATGCGCAGGTAGGCCAGCCCGGCGCGGCCCGCGAGCCACTGCGTCAGCATCTCGAGGTCGAGCGGCTTGCCGTCGCTCTCGCGCGTCATCGCCACGTTGGCGAGCCGCACCAGCGGCGCCTGTCGGCTCTCGGCCTGGGCGCAGCGCGCGATCGTGCGCTTGGCCTCCACGGCCGAGATCACGCCGTCGGCCGCGAGCCATTCGATCAGGCGGCGCAGGTCCAGCGGGCCTTCATGGCGGACGGCGGGGGCGGGAGGAGAAGCGGCGGGGACAGCGCTCATGGGCCGGGCGAACGGGTCGGAAGGGTGGGATTCAGCGGCTTGAAGACTCGCAGCCACTTGGGCGCGGGCAGGCCCCATCGAGTCTGGATCGTTTGGGCGCGCTCGGCAAGGGCTTCGCGCTTCGGGCGCGAGGGCGCGCGCTGCGCGAGCACCACCGTGTTGCCTTCGCGCGTCGGCTTGAAGGCCCAGACCGCGTCGGCGCCGAAGGCGGCCGCGATCTTCTCGAGGCTGCGCTCGTAGCTCGACGAGCGGCCGAAGAGGTTGACCGTCATGCAGCCCTCCTCGGTCAGCAGCGCGCGGCAGTCGGCATAGAAGTCCTCGCTGTCGAGCACCGGCGCGGCGGCCTCGTGGTCGTACAGGTCGACCTGCAGCGCGTCGACCGTGCCGCGCCATTCGGGCTTGCGGATCTCGGCCGCGGCGTCGGCGATCACCACGCGCAGCTTGGCGTCGTCGGCCGGCAGCTTGAACCAGCCGCGGCAGGCCGACACCACCTGCGGGTTGAGCTCGATCGCGGTGGTGCGCATGCGCAGCGTCCTGCGGCAGAACTTGGTCAGCGTGGCCGCGCCGAGGCCGAGCTGCATCGCATGCAGGTTGGCCACGGCCTTCGGCTCGGCGAACAGCAGCCAGGCCATCATGCGCTGCACGTATTCGAGCTCGATCTCGAACGGCGCATCGAGCTTCATCGAACCCTGGACCCATTCGGTGCCCAGGTGCAGGTAGCGGATGTCGCCCCAGTCGGAGAAATTGACTTCGGGAAGCGCGGGGGTTTTGCTTTTGCTCGTGGCCATCAAAGAAGGTGGTGGGCGGCGAAGACCTCGCGCCAGGCGGCGAGCTTGCGCTCGAACGACCATGACGCGTTGGCGGGGCTGGTGGAAGGCAGCGGATAGACCGGCACGCCCAGCGCGCGCGTGTGGCGCGCATGCCTGAAGCTCTCGCCGCCGTTGTGCGCGATGGCCGCGAGCTTCGGCAGGTGCAGCGCCGCGATGTCGTTCACCACGGGCGCGCGGATCGCCGCGTCGAGGCTGCCCTCGCGCTCGCAGGCCGCGTAGACGTCCCACAGGCCGAGTCCCCGCGCGAGCAGCCAGTCCTTGCGCTTCGGATAGCTGTCCGCGCCCATCGGGAGCGGGTGGTGGGGCCAGACGGCTTGCAAGATCTTCCAGAACTGATTTTGGGGATGCGCATAGTACTGCTGCAGCGCGAGCGAGCGCACGCCCGGGAAGCTGCCGAGGATCAGCACCACCGTGGCGGGCGAGACCACCGGCGGCAGGCCCGTGAGCCGCGGGCTCGTGCGGTCGGGCGCGTCGGATGCTTCTTCTGTCATGTCCGCTATCTTGGCACCGCCGCGCGGCCAAGAAAAAACCCGCCGCAGCGGGTTTCTTCCGGACGCCGGTGGGCGGTCACTTCTTGGCGGCTTCGTGCTCGGCCGTGCCGGGCACCTTCTCGCCGATCGCATGGCCGGCGCTGCGCATGCCGTCGGCCGTCTTGTGGCCCGCGGTCTCGACCGCGTCGCCGGTCTTCGCGGCGGCGTTCTTGGTGGCGTGGGTGGCCTTCTTGGTGGTGCGCTTGGTCGCGTCCCAGGCCTTCTCGGCGCCGCTTTCGGTCGCGTTCACGGCCTTCTTGGTCGTGCGCTTGGTGGCGTCCCAGGCCTTCTCGGCGCCGGACTCGGTGGCGTTCACGGCCTTCTTGGTGGTGCGCTTGGTCGCATCCACCGCGTCGCTGCCGGCTTCCTTCGCGCGCTCGGTGAGCGTGGGCTCGGCGGTGGCCGGCGCGGCGGTCTGCGCCACGGCCGACAGGCCGATGGAGGCGAGCGCCAGGGCGAGCACGGCGGGCAGGGTGCGGATCGTGGATGTGGTCATGGAAGACTCCTTCTTGCAGTTGTCGATCGGGAGTGACGGGGTTGCCACTGCTCAGGCAACGTCACTTCGAACGGCAAGGATGACAGCAAAAAAGGGTGCGCCGGCGGCCGCGGCGCAACTCGGGATTTCGGCCTACGCGCCGTGCGGCCGGCCTTCCGACACGGGGAGCAGACTTTCGAGCCGCGGCATGGCCTGGAGTGCGTTGCGCGTGGTGCTCCGGGCCAGTTCGTCGACGCCGATGCCGCGCAGCTGCGCCACCACCGCGCCGATGCGCGGCAGCTCGCCGGGCTCGTTGCGGCCCTGCGGCTCGCCGGCCGCGCGCTGGGCCTGGGTGCGGTAGATCCAGTGCGGCTGGATGTCGGGCGCGTCGGTTTCCATCACCAGCGCATCGAGCGGCAGCGTGGCCGCGAGGCGCCGCAGCTGCAGCGCGCGCTCGAAGGTCACGGCGCCGCCGAAGCCGAGCTTGAGGCCGAGCGCGATGCAGGCCTCGGCCTGCTGCTCGCTGCCGTTGAACGCATGGGCGATGCCCTGCCACGGCCGGCCCCCCGCCGTCTGCCGCAGGTGCTTGAGCACCTGGTCGACCGAGCGGCGCACGTGGATCAGCACCGGCAGCCCGTGCTTGCGCGCGAGTTGCAACTGAGTGTGAAAGAAGTGCGCTTGCTTGTCGGCATCGAGCCCCTCGACGAAGAAGTCGAGCCCGATCTCGCCGACGGCGACCAGCCGCGGATCGTCGCGCCGCGCCGCGAGCTCGGCGTCGAGCGCCTCGAGGTCGGCCTCCTTCGCCTCGCCGGTGCACAGCGGATGGATGCCGAGCGCATAGGCGTCGCCCTGCGCCTCGGCGAGTCCGCGCACGGCCGCGAAGTTGAAGACGCCGACCGCGGGGATCACGCACAGCGCCACGCCGCGCTCGGCCGCGCGGGCGCGGATCACAGGCATCTCCGCACCGAATTCGGGCGCGTCGAGGTGACAGTGGGTATCGATGAACACAGCCATCGCCGCATGATGCCCGAAGGGATGCAAGGCAGAACAAAGCGTGCTACTGTGGGCCCCTCTCCCGTCATCCTTTTGCCGGAGGTGCTTCGATGCGCAGGCCCGCTTTCTACAGCCGTTCGCCCCGCACGCTGCCTGAAGCGGCCGACGCCGCGGCCCAGGGGGCCGGCGTGCCGCCGACGGGCGCGCCCGAGGACGCGCCGCCCGCCGCCGCGCCGAAGGCGCGCTGGCAGCCCGGCCGGCGCAGCTTCGCGTTCGTGGTGGTGCTCTGCGCCGCGCTCGTCGCCGGCGCCGCCTGGTGGCCGCGCCAGGGCGCGCGGGTGCTCACGCAGAAGGACATCGACGCCGCGGTGCTGCGCACGCTGCAGACCCAGACCCTGCCCTCGCCCGCCGCGAAGGCCGCCGAGATCGTGCGGCCCTCGGTGGTGCGCGTGGTCGGCTACGGCCCCGAGAAGGTCACGCCCGAGGCCAAGGTGCAGAAGCGCGGCCGCAACCTCGCCAAGGGCAAGCCGCCCGAGGCCTCGAACAGCGACGACGCACCGCCCGGCCAGACCGAGCGCGGCGTCGGCACCGGCGTGGTGATCGTCGACAAGGGCGTGATCCTCACCAACCTGCACGTGGTCGCGGGCTCCGAGACCATCAAGGTCACCTTCGCCGACGGCTTCGAGGCCCCGGCCACGATCACCGGCGTGCAGCCCGAGAACGACCTCGCGGTGCTGCAGGCGCAGAAGATCCCCGACGACCTGATCCCCGCGGTGATGCGCTCGACCGCCGACCTCCAGCCCGGCGACCAGGTCGCGGCGGTGGGCTTTCCGTTCGGCATCGGGCCCTCGGTCTCGGCCGGCGTGGTCTCGGGCCTCAAGCGCTCGTTCCGCTCGCCCGAAGGCAAGCAGGAGCTCGGCAACCTGATCCAGTTCGATGCCGCGGCGAATCCCGGCAACTCGGGCGGCCCGCTGGTCAACATGGACGGCGAGGTGCTCGGCATCGTCACGGCCATCCTCAACCCCACGCAGCAGCGCACCTTCATAGGCATCGGTTTTGCCGTGCCGATCGAGAACGCGGCGACCGCCGCGGGCTCGCCGCCGTTCTAGGCCGGAGCCGCCGCCGACCAGACCCCACCGTTCCATCCAGCAAGAGGCCACCGCATGAGCACCGAGACCCCTTCCGCCACATCCACCGCCACGGCCGAGCTGATGGAGCAGATCCTCTACGAGGTCAAGCGCGTGGTGGTGGGCCAGGACCGCTTCCTCGAGCGCGTCATGGTCGCGATGCTCGCTGGCGGCCACCTGCTCGTCGAGGGGGTGCCGGGTCTCGCGAAGACGCTCACGGTCAAGACGCTGTCCGACACCGTGCGCGGCCAGTTCAAGCGGATCCAGTTCACGCCCGACCTGGTGCCGGCCGACCTGGTCGGCACGCGCATCTACAACCAGAAGACCGGCGAGTTCAGCACCT
>CBHTTS010000180.1:0-10935 GCA_966095775.1 uncultured Variovorax sp.
GGTGGCCTTCGCGGCCGACATCGTCGCGCTCGCGGTCAGCGAGATCGGCGCCATCGCCGAGCGCCGCATCGCGCTGCTGCTCGACACCGGCCTCTCGGGGCTGCCGCCGTTCCTGGTGCGCGACGGCGGCCTCAACTCGGGCTTCATGATCGCGCAGGTCACGGCCGCGGCGCTCGCCTCGGAGAACAAGTCGCTCGCCCATCCCGCGAGCGTGGACAGCCTGCCGACCTCGGCCAACCAGGAGGACCACGTCTCGATGGCCACCTTCGCGGGCCGGCGGCTCGCCGACATGGTCGACAACACCGCGGTGGTGGTCGGCATCGAGGCGATGGCGGCCGCGCAGGGCATCGAACTGAAAAGAGGTCTGAAAAGCTCTCCGCTTGTCGAAGCCGAGTTCGCGCGCATCCGCCGCAAGGTCGCCTTCCTCGACACCGACCGCTACCTCGCGCCCGACATCGAAGCCATGCGCCTGTGGGCGCGTGCGGCGGAGATGCCGGCCGCGCTGCTCGACATCCTGCCCAGCCATTCCTGATCGAACATCCAAGGAGATCCTGCCATGAACGCTCCCGAAAAACTCGCGCTGCAAGGCGCCGATCCGCGCCACGACCCGACCCGCGTGATCCGCGCGCCGCGCGGCAGCACGCTGCACTGCAAGAGCTGGCTCACCGAGGCGCCTTACCGCATGCTGCAGAACAACCTCGACGCCGAAGTGGCCGAGCGGCCGCAGGACCTCGTGGTCTACGGCGGCATCGGCCGCGCCGCGCGCAACTGGGAATGCTTCGACCAGATCCTCGCCTCGCTGAAGGAACTGGCCGACGACGAGACGCTGCTGATCCAGTCCGGCAAGCCCGTGGGCGTGTTCAAGACCCACGAGAACGCGCCGCGCGTGCTGCTCGCCAACTCGAACCTCGTGCCCAAGTGGGCCGACTGGGAGCACTTCGACGCGCTCGATCGCCAGGGCCTGTTCATGTACGGCCAGATGACCGCGGGCAGCTGGATCTACATCGGCAGCCAGGGCATCGTGCAGGGCACCTTCGAGACCTTCGTCGAGGCCGGGCGCCAGCACTACGGCAACAGCCTCGCGGGCCGCTGGATCCTCACGGCCGGCCTCGGCGGCATGGGCGGCGCGCAGCCGCTCGCGGCCACGCTCGCGGGCGCGGTCTCGCTCAACATCGAGTGCCAGCAGTCGAGCATCGACTTCCGCCTGCGCACGCGCTACGTCGACAAGCAGGCGCGCGACATCGACCATGCGCTCGAGCTCGTCAGGCAGCACTGCGATGCGAAGGAGGCGGTCTCGATCGCGCTGCTCGGCAATGCGGCCGAGGTGCTGCCCGAGCTCGTGAAGCGCGCGAAGGCCGGGGGCCTCAAGCCCGACCTCGTCACCGACCAGACCTCGGCGCACGACCTCGTCAACGGCTACCTGCCCGCGGGCTGGAGCGTGGCCCAGTGGCAGGCCGCGATGAAGGACCCGGCGCAGCACGCCGCGCTGCGCAAGGCCGCGGCGCAGTCCTGCGCCGTGCACGTGCAGGCGATGCTCGACTTCCAGGCGATGGGCATCCCGACCGTCGACTACGGCAACAACATCCGCCAGGTCGCGTTCGACGAAGGCGTGAAGAACGCCTTCGACTTCCCGGGCTTCGTGCCGGCCTACATCCGGCCGCTGTTCTGCGAAGGCAAGGGCCCGTTCCGCTGGGTCGCGCTCTCGGGCGACCCGGAGGACATCTACAAGACCGACGCCAAGATCAAGGAGCTGTTCCCCGCCAACACCCACACCCACCGCTGGCTCGACATGGCGCGCGAGCGCATCGCCTTCCAGGGCCTGCCCGCGCGCATCTGCTGGCTCGGCCTCGGCGAGCGCCACCTCGCGGGCCTGGCCTTCAACGAGATGGTGCGCAAGGGCGAGCTCAAGGCGCCGATCGTGATCGGCCGCGACCATCTCGACACCGGTTCGGTCGCGAGCCCCAACCGCGAGACCGAGGGCATGAAGGACGGCACCGATGCGGTCTCCGACTGGCCGCTGCTCAACGCGCTGCTCAACACCGCGGGCGGCGCGACCTGGGTCAGCCTGCACCACGGCGGCGGCGTGGGCATGGGCTACTCGCAGCATTCGGGCGTGGTGATCGTGTGCGACGGCACCGACGCCGCGGCGAAGCGCATCGAGCGCGTGCTGTTCAACGACCCGGCCACCGGCGTGATGCGCCATGCCGATGCGGGCTACGAGGCCGCGATCGCGACCGCGAAGAAGCAGGGGCTCAAGCTGCCGATGGTTCGCTGAGGTAAGACGAAGGTAGGAAGAAAATCGCGCACATTCCCACTCAGTGGGAATATGCGCTTGGTCGTGGGAACGGCGAGCCAGATACTGCACGCCACCCCGTGATTGCCGACCGATGACGCCGCCGACCGACGCCTCCGCCCACAACGACCGCGCCCTGCGCGTGCTGTCGGTGCTGGCGCAGAGCAAGTCGGCGATGACCGCGGCCGAGCTCGTGCAGGCCACGGGCCTTTCGCAGAGCACGCTCTACCGCCAGATCGCGATGCTGCGGCGCTGGGGCTTCGTGATGGAGTCCGAGGGCCGCTACTCGCCGGGTCCCGTCAGCGTGCAGCTCGCGAGCGGCTTCGACGGCAACTCCGACCTCGTGATGGCCGCGCGCGCCGACATGCGCGCGCTCGCGCAGCAGAGCCACGAGAGCGTGGCGCTGGTGACGGCGGTCAACGACCGCGTCGTGTGCCTCGAGATGATCGACAGCGAGCAGTCGCTGCGCTGCTCGTTCGACCGCGGCCGCAGCGTGCCCGCCAAGGATGGCGCGAGCGCCAAGTGCCTGCTGGCCCACATGCCGCTCGACCAGCGCGACGCGCTGCTCGACGCGCTCGGCGAAAGCCCGGACAAGCGCGCCGCCCGCGCCGCCGAGCTCGACGCGATCCGCGAGGCCGGCCATGCGGTGACGCACGGCGAGGTCGACGCGGGCGTCTGGGGCGCGAGCGCGCCGGTGCTCGCGCCGGGCCGGCGGCTGCGCGGCGCGATCACGCTGATGGCGCCGCTCACGCGCGTCGAAGGCATGGAAGCTGCATTGCTCCACATGACTGTCGTCACGGCGGCGCGCATCTCGCGAGCGCTGCAGTAGGCGCCGCCGCCATTCTTCCTTTTCTTCCACCTCTTCAACCACGAAAGCTCCCGACATGAACACCCGTCGCACCCTCGTCGCCGCCGCACTCGCAGGCGTCGCCTTCCTCGGTCTCGCCGGCGCCGCACAGGCCCAGGGCGAACCGCTGCGCGTGGCGACCGACGCCACCTTCCCGCCGATGGAATTCGTCGAGAACGGCAAGCGCACGGGCTTCGACGTCGAGCTGGTCGAGGCCATCGGCAAGACGCTGGGCCGCAAGATCGAGTGGATCGACATCGACTTCAAGGGCCTCGTCCCGGGCCTGGTGTCGAAGCGCTTCGACATGGCGGTGTCGGCGATCTACATCACCGACGAGCGCAAGAAGGTGGTCGACTTCACGAACCCCTACTACGCGGGCGGCCTCGTGGTGATGGTCAAGGACGGCAACACCGCGATCAAGACGCCGGCCGACATCAACGGCAAGAAGGTCAGCGTGCAGGTGGGCACCAAGTCGGTGGCCTACACCAAGGAGAAGTTCCCGCAGGTGCAGCTGATGGAGGTCGAGAAGAACCAGGAGATGTTCGCGCTCGTCGACACCGGCCGCACCGACGCGGCCGTGACCGGCAAGCCCGCGGCCTACCAGTACGTGCGCACGCGCGGCGGCCTCAAGGTGCTGCCCGAGCAGATCACGACCGAGGAATACGGCATGGCGATCCGCAAGGACACGCCCGAGCTCACCAAGGCCGTGAACGGCGCGATCGAGAAGCTCAAGGCCGACGGCACCTACGCGCAGATCGTCGCCAAGTGGTTCGGCGGCAGCGCCGCGAAGTAAGAAGCACGCCCGGGCATGGACTTCGACTTCTCGCCGGTCTGGGAGGGCTGGCCTGCGCTGCTGCGCGGCGCGCTCGTCACGGTGGAGATCACCGCCTGCGCGCTCGCGCTCGGCTGCGTGGTGGGCCTCCTGGTCGGCATCGGCCGGCTCAACCCGAAGCGGCGCTGGCTCTACGGCATCTGCACCGCCTACGTCGCGGCGATCCGCGGCACGCCGCTCCTGGTGCAGCTGTTCATCCTGTTCTTCGGCCTGCCGCATTTCGGCATCCTGCTGCCGGCCTTCGTCTGCGGCGTGCTCGGGCTCGGCGTGTACTCGGGCGCCTACGTCTCGGAGATCGTGCGCGGCGCGATCCAGTCGATCGACAAGGGCCAGACCATGGCCGCGCAGTCGCTCGGCATGACGCCGGCCGTCGCGATGCGCGAGATCGTGCTGCCGCAGGCCGTGGTGCGCATGATCCCGCCGCTGGGCAACGAGTTCATCGCGCTGATCAAGAACTCGGCGCTGGTGTCGCTGCTCACGATCCACGACGTGATGCACGAAGGGCAGAAGATCATCAGCGTCTCGTACCGCTCGCTCGAGGTCTACCTCGCGATCGCGGTCGTGTACTTCGTGCTCACGGGCACGATGACGCTGGTCCTGCGCCACTTCGAGCGCAGGCTGGGGCAGGGCGGGCTGGTGCGATGAGCGGCGGGCCGCCCTTCGAGCACTTCACGCGCTTTTCGCGCGCTGCGCTGCGCGCCACGCCCTGGAAGAACGGCGGCGGCACCACGCAGGAGATCGTGAGCTGGCCCGAGGGCGCGGGGCTCGACGCCTTCGGCTGGCGCGCGAGCATCGCGACCATCGCGCAGCCCGGTCCGTTCTCGGTCTTCGCGGGCATCGACCGGCGGATCATGCTGCTCGAGGGGGACGGCGTGCGCCTCTCCACCAACGACGGGCGGATCGACCACCGGCTCGACGCGCCGCACCGCCCCTTCGCCTTCAGCGGCGACGAGGCCATCGACTGCGCGCTGCTCGGCGGCGCCTCGAGCGACTTCAACATCATGACGCGGCGCGGCCAGTGGCGCGCCGAGCTGCAGGTGCTCGACGCGGCAGCGGCGATCGCGCCGGCGCCGCACGGGCTGCTGCTTTCGCTCGCGGGCGACTGGCTCGCCGGCGACGAACGCTGCGCCGAGGGCGAGGGCCTGTACTGGACCGAGCGCGGCCAGACCTGGCAGGTCCGCCCCGCGCGCGAGGGTGCGCGGCTGGCTGCGGTGCGCATCCTGCCGGCGTAAGCTGCGGAACATCGAAGAAGAACGAACCGACCACACCATGACTTCCGCCCCCCGATTCCCCTCGGCCGACGGGCTCTGGACCGGCCTGCGCCTCGCGCCCGGCGCGGCGCCCGGCGTCGCGGCCGAGGACGATGCCGCGATCGCGGTGACCGACGGCACGGTGCGCTGGGTCGGCGCGCGCGCCGCGCTGCCGGCCGCGCATGCCGGCCTGCCGGTGCACGACGGCGGCGGCGCGCTCGTCACGCCCGGGCTCGTCGACTGCCACACCCACCTGGTCTACGGCGGCCAGCGCGCCAACGAGTTCGCGCTGCGGCTCGCGGGCGCGAGCTACGAGGAGATCGCCAAGGCCGGCGGCGGCATCGTCTCGTCGGTGCGCGCGACGCGCGAGGCCGACGAGGACGCGCTGTTCGCCGAGGCCGCGTCGCGGCTCGAGCAGCTGCTCGCCGAAGGCGTCTGCGCGATCGAGGTCAAGTCGGGCTACGGTCTCGCGCTCGAACACGAGCGCAAGCAGCTGCGCGTGGCGCGCCGCCTCGGCGAGGCCTATGGCGTGACCGTGCGCACCACCTTTCTCGGCGCGCATGCGCTGCCGCCCGAGTACGCGGGCCGCAGCGGGGACTACATCGACCTGGTCTGCCGCGAGATGCTGCCCGCGCTCGCGGCCGAAGGCCTGGTCGATGCGGTCGACGCGTTCTGCGAGCGCATCGCGTTCTCGCTCGCCGAGACCGAGCAGGTCTTCCAGGCCGCGCGCGCGCTCGGCCTGCCGGTCAAGCTGCATGCCGAGCAGCTCTCCGACATGGGCGGCGCGGCGCTGGCCGCGCGCTACGGCGCGCTCTCGTGCGACCACGTCGAACACCTGTCGGCCGAAGGCATCGCCGCGATGCGGCAGTCGGGCACCGTGGCCGTGCTGCTGCCCGGCGCCTACTACACGCTGCGCGACACCCACCTGCCGCCGGTCGAGGCGCTGCGCGCCGCCGGCGTGCCGATGGCCGTCTCGACCGACCACAACCCGGGCACCTCGCCCGCGCTGAGCCTGCTGCTGATGATCAACATGGCCTGCACCCTGTTCCGCCTGACCGTGCCCGAGGCGCTCGCGGGCGTCACCGTGCATGCGGCGCGCGCGCTCGGCCTGCAGGCGACGCACGGCGCGATCGCGCCGGGCATGCCGGCGAACTTCGTGCTCTGGAACCTGCGCGAGGCCGCCGAGCTCGCCTACTGGTTCGGCCAGCGGCCGGTGCGCACCGTGGTGCGCCAGGGCCGCATCGCGACCGGAGCGGCCGCATGACGCAGAACATGCTCTTCGCGGCCGATGCGCTGCTGCCCGAGGGCTGGGCCCGCAACGTGCTGCTCGCCTGGGACGCGGCCGGCCGCTTCGAGCGGGTGCAGGCAGGCGCCGAGGCCGCGGCCCGCGTGCAAGGCGTGCCGGTGGCGCGCGGCCCGGTGATCCCGGGCATGCCGAACCTGCATTCGCATGCCTTCCAGCGCGCCTTCGCGGGGCTCACCGAGCACCGCGCCGAGGCCACCGACAGCTTCTGGAGCTGGCGCACGCTGATGTACCGCTTCGCCGCGCGCCTCGGCCCGGCGCACATGGAGGCGATCGCGACCTGGCTCTACGCCGAGATGCTCGAGGCCGGCTACACCAGCGTGTGCGAATTCCAGTACGTGCACCACGACACCGACGGCCGGCCCTATGCCGACGACGCCACGCTGAGCCTCGCGCTGCTGCGCGCCGCGCAGCGCACCGGCATCGGCTTCACGCTGCTGCCGGTGCTCTACCAGACCAGCGGCTTCGGCGGCCAGCCGCCCAACGCGGGGCAGCGGCGCTTCATCCGCAGCACCGATTCGATGCTGCGCCTGCTCGAAGCGCTGAAGCCCGCCTGCGCGGCACAGGGCGCGCGCCTCGGCCTCGCGCCCCATTCGCTGCGCGCGGTGCCGCCCGAGACGCTGGCCGAGGCGCTCGCGGGGCTCGATGCGATCGACCCCACGGCGCCGGTCCACATCCACATCGCCGAGCAGACCAAGGAGGTCGACGACTGCATCGCCTGGAGCGGCCAGCGCCCGGTCGCGTGGCTGCTCGACCATGCGAAGGTCGATGCGCGCTGGTGCCTGGTGCATGCCACGCACATGGACACGGCCGAGTACGCGCGCGGCGCGAAGAGCGGCGCGGTCGCGGGCCTGTGCCCGACCACCGAGGCCAATCTCGGCGACGGCATCTTCGACTTCGCGGCCTGGCGCCACCACGGCGGCGCCTGGGGCCTCGGCTCCGACAGCCATGCCACGGTCAACGCCGCGGAAGAAGTGCTGATGCTCGAATACAGCCAGCGGCTCGCGCGCCGGCAGCGCAACGTGGGTGCCGAGCCCGCGCATCCGCACGTGGCGACCGCGCTCACGCTGGGCGCGGTGCAGGGCGGGGCCCAGGCCTCGGGCCGCGCCGTCGGCGGGCTCGCGGCGGGGCAGCAGGCCGACTTCGTCGTGCTCGACGGCGCCCACCTCGCGCTGCGCGGTCTGGGGGCGGCCGATGCGCTCTCGTCGCACGTGTTCGCGAGCCACCGCACCTCGGCGATCGATGCCGTCTGGGTCGGCGGCACGCCGCGCGTCGCGGCCGGCCGGCATGCGCTGCACGACGAAGCCGCGACGGCCTTCGCCGCGGCGCGCAGCGAACTGCTGAAAGACAATTGAACGAACCATGGCCTTCACCACCACCGAACCCGCTTTCCGCTTCCGCCAGGGCACCCGCCCGCTGCTGATCTCGATGCCGCACGTCGGCACCCACGTGCCGCCCGCGCTCGCCGCGCGCTTCACCGGCGAGGCGCGCCACGTGCCCGACACCGACTGGCACCTCGAGCGCCTCTACGACTTCGCCGATGCGCTCGGCGCCTCGGTGCTCGTCGCCACCCATTCGCGCTACGTGGTCGACCTGAACCGGCCGCCGGACGGCGCGAGCCTCTATCCGGGCCAGAGCGTCACGGGCCTGTGCCCGGTCGACACCTTCGACGACACGCCCGTCTACGCCTCGGCCGACGACCTGCCCGGCGAGGCCGAGATCGCCGAGCGCCGCGAGGCCATCTGGCAGCCCTACCACCGCCAGCTCCAGGCCGAGCTCGCGCGCCTGAAGGCGGCGCACGGCACCGTCGCGCTCTGGGACGCGCATTCGATCCGCTCGGTGCTGCCGCGCTTCTTCGAGGGCAAGCTGCCCGACCTGAACCTCGGCACCGGCAAGGGCACGAGCTGCGACCCGGCGATCGCGGCCGAGCTGATCGAGATCGCCAAGTCGGCCGCGGGCTACACCGCGGTGCTCAACGGCCGCTTCACGGGCGGCTACATCACCCGCGAATACGGCAACCCGGCCGCGGGCGTGCATGCGGTGCAGCTCGAAATGACGCAGTCGAGCTACATGCAGGAGCGGCTGCCCTTCGACTACCTGCCCGAGGTCGCGGCCGGCGTGCAGCCGCACGTGCGGCGCATGGTCGAGGCGCTGCTGGCCTTCGTCGAGGCGCGCGCGGGCCGCTGAGGCAAAGGCGGGCCGCCGGGAGGGGCAGCCCCCGGTTCCTACAATCGGGGACATGAAGCCCCCCGTCTATACCCGCGGCCAGGCCCTGCCCGGCATCCTCGACAAGCGCATCGCCATCCTCGACGGCGCGATGGGCACGATGATCCAGCGCTTCAAGCTCACCGAGGCGCAGTACCGCGGCGAACGCTTCGCGGATTTCGGGCGCGACGTGAAGGGCAACAACGAGCTGCTCTCGCTCACGCGGCCCGACGTGATCCGCGACATCCACGAGGGCTACCTCGCCGCGGGCGCCGACCTGGTCGAGACCAACACCTTCGGCGCGACCACCATCGCGCAGGAGGACTACGGCATGGCGCACCTCGCGCGCGAGATGAACTTCGAATCCGCCAAGCTCGCGCGCGCGGCCTGCGACAAGTTCAGCACGCCGGACAAGCCGCGCTTCGTGGCCGGCGCGCTCGGCCCCACGCCCAAGACCGCGAGCATCAGCCCCGACGTCAACGACCCGGGCGCGCGCAACGTCACCTTCGAGGAGCTGCGCGCGGCCTACTACGAGCAGACCGAGGCGCTGGTCGAGGGCGGCGCCGACGTGCTGCTGGTCGAGACCATCTTCGACACGCTCAATGCCAAGGCCGCGCTGTTCGCGATCGACGAATACTTCGAGGCCAGCGGCGAGCGGCTGCCGCTGATCATCAGCGGCACCGTGACCGACGCCTCGGGCCGCATCCTCAGCGGACAGACCGTGACCGCCTTCTGGCACAGCGTGCGCCATGCGCAGCCGCTCGCCGTCGGCCTCAACTGCGCGCTCGGCGCGGCGCTGATGCGGCCCTACATCCAGGAACTGGCCAAGGCCGCGGGCGACACCTACATCAGCTGCTATCCCAACGCGGGCCTGCCCAATCCGATGAGCGACACCGGCTTCGACGAGACGCCCGAGGTCACCTCGCGCCTGCTGCACGAGTTCGCCGACGAAGGCCTGGTCAACATCGTGGGCGGCTGCTGCGGCACCACGCCCGACCACATCGCGGCGATCGGCAAGGCGGTGGCGCCGATGACGCGCCGCGCGCTCAACGGCTTCTACCGCGAAGCGGCCTGAACGCCGCGGGCGCGCCGGTCGGGCCCGCGGCTGATTGACGGCGGGCGGGCCGCCGCCTAGGCTGGGCGCGAACCAGGAAAGCACGAAAGCCCCGGCCATGAACAACCACAACAAGCCATCCTTTTCCCTGCGCTGGCTCGGCGTCGGCGCGCTCGCCTTCGCGCTGCCGCTCGCCGCGGCCGCGCAGCAGGCCTTCACGCGCGGCAGCGTCAACCTGCGCGCCGGCCCCTCGGGCGACTACCCGCTCGTGGCGCGGCTCGCGCCCGGACAGCCGCTCGACGTGGTCGGCTGCACCAGCGGCTACGGCTGGTGCGACGTGGTGCTGCCCGACGGTGGGCGCGGCTGGGTCTGGTCGCGCAGCCTCGACTACGCCTGGCAGGAGCAGCGCGTGCCGCTCGCGACCTATGCCGCGGTGATCGGCGTGCCGATCGTCACCTTCGTGATCGGCAACTACTGGGCCGACTACTACCGCGACCGCCCCTGGTACGGCGACCGCCGCTGGTGGGGCCACCGGCCGCCGCCACCGCCCGTGATGGGCTGGCGTCCGCCCCCGCCGGTGCGGCCGGCCTGGCAGCCCAGGCCCTGGCCGGGCCCCGGCTTCAAGCCTGCCCCGGGCCCGGGCGTGCGACCGCATCCCGCGCCGGGCTACCGGCCCCCGCCCCCCGGCCCGGGCTACCGCCCGCCCGCCGACCCCGGCTTCAAGCCGCCGCGGCCCCAGCCGGTGCAGCGCCCCGGCCCGCCGCCGCGTCCGCCGCAGATGCATCCGGGCGGCGGCCGGCACGACGGCGGCGGCGGCGGGCGTCCGCACGGACGCGGCGAGGGTGGCGGCCGGGGCGGTGGTGAAGGCGGCGGTCGCGGCGGCGGCCACGGGCCGCATCGCTGAAGGGCAGGACTCAGGCCTCCGCCCCCACCTTGCCCGCACGCGGCTCGCGCGAGATCAGCGCGACGAAGCGCTGCGCGCCGAGCCCGAGCGGCCGCTCGCGCGACCACACGACGTCGACCCAGAGGTCGAGCCCGTTGCTGAGGTTCTCGAACGGGATCTCGACCAGCGCGCCGGCCGCGACGTGGGGCCGGGCGAAGTTGCGCGGCAGCCAGCCCCAGCCGAGGCCGGCGGTGATCAGGCTCAGCGC
>CBHTTS010000181.1:0-10869 GCA_966095775.1 uncultured Variovorax sp.
GACGGCAGCGGCCGCGACCGGCGCGACGGCGGGCGGCACCGGGGCGGGCGGCGGCGCCACCGCGGCGGCGGCCGGCGCCTCGGCGGGCTTCGAGGGCGGCGCCATGATCACGGTCGGCGCCGCGAGCCCGCTCACGTAGGTCTCGCCGAGCTTCACCAGCCCCAGCTCGGCCGCGAAGGCGGCCACGGTCTGCGTGCGGTCCTTGCTGTGCACCGCGAGCGTGTGGTCGACCGCCGCGCAGAAGGCGGGGCTCAGGTCGCTGCGCCCCATGGACGCGAGCGGCACGTAGGCGTCCTGCACGCTGCGCACCACCGCCGAGGGCGGCGGCTGGCCCGTGACCGCGCGGTACAGCACCGCGCCGAGCGCGTAGAGGTCGGTCCACGCGCCCTGCAGCAGCGTGTTGTCGTCGGCGTACTGCTCGATCGGCGAATAGCCCGACTTCACCATCACCGCGACTTCGTCGACGAGGTCGGCGATCGACTTGCGCGCGGCGCCGAAGTCGAGCAGCACCGGCAGGTCGTCCTGCTGGATGAAGATGTTGTCGGGCGCGATGTCGCGGTGGAAGCACTGGCTGCGGTGCAGCGTCTCGAGCGCGCCGAGCAGCGGCCCGAGCATGCCGAGCAGCCAGGCTTCGCTGATCTTGCCGGGCTCCTCCTCGGCCACGCGGCGCAGCGTGCGGCCGCGGTAGAGCTGGATCGCCATGTAGGCGGTGGAGTTGGCCTCCCAGAAGCGATGCACGCGCACCAGCGCGGGATGGCTGAACTGCGCGAGCGTGCGCGCCTCGTTGATGAAGCTGCGCAGCCCGGCCTGGAAGGTGGCCGTGAGCCGGTCGGAGCGCACGTGCACGCTGTCGTCGCCCACGCGGCGCGCGAGCATCGAGGGCATGTACTCCTTGATGGCCACCTCGCGCTGCAGCGAGTGGTCGTAGGCACGGTAGACGATGCCGAAGCCGCCCTCGCCGATCACCTCGAGCAGTTCGAATTCGTCGAGCCGGTGGCCGACGCCGAGCGGATGCGGCCGCTCCTGCGGATCGCCCGCGGCGCCGTCGGTGCCGTTGCTGCTGCTGCTCGCGTTGGTCGTCATTCATCTCCTCCCGCTGCGGGGTTCTTCATGCCCATGGCACATGCCCCTGAGAAAACAGTTTCGAAAACAAAGGCGTGTTGAGCCCTCCGCCGTGGGCGGCGGTGCGCAGGGGCGAACCGTCCGCCTGGTTGGTCCACCAGTAGCTGGTGCTGCCGAAGGCGTCGAAGCACAGCGGCAGCTCGGGCCAGCCGAGGCGCTGCTGCGCGCTCGCGGCGCCGCCGCTGCCGGCCGCCGCCCCGAGGATCGACAGGATGTCGTCGGAGCCGCCGCTCGCGGTCTGGAAGCCGCCGTGCGCGGCCGCGAGCACCTGGTGGTCGAACTGGTCGGGCGCCACGCTGTGGCGGATCGCCTGCAGCAGCGCGCTGCCGCACTGCCAGTACCAGGCGGCCGAGCCCTCGAGCATCGCGGGGCGGTAGCTCGCGGCCGCCACCTGCACCGTCACGCACACCGGGTAGTAGCGGCCCACGCGGTCGCAGCTCGGCGCGATGCAGCCGAACTGCACCGCCTCCACGCCCTGCGTCGCGGGGATGGCGAAGTTCCACACCGGCGCGACCACGTAGTGGCGCGTCATCGCGTCGGGCCAGCGCTTGAAGCTGCCGAGGCCGTTCTGCATCCAGCGGTCCCACCAGGCCTGCAGCTCGCGCGACATGCGCCGGTAGAGGAAGTCGCCCGCCGCCGGCAGCTTGCCGTACCAGCCGATCTGCTCGTCGGCCGGGACCCAGCCGCCGTTCATGATCTTCCCGGGCATGAGAAGCCGTTCATCTGCGACAGGCGCAGCGGGTTGTAGACGCTGTTCGCGGTCACCGCGAGCACCACCTTCCTGCCCTGCAGGTCGAAGGTGGCGTTGAACGACTCGGGCGCGCTGCCGGCCGAGATCGAGGCCCGGTCGAACAGCCGGTGCAGCGCCCAGGGCCCTTCGGTCACGATGCCGCCCGCGGGCGTGCCGTTGGCGGTGGTCACCTGCAGCCGCACCTGGTTGCTGTTGCGCGGGCCGGGCCACTTGACGGTGGCCGGGGCCTGCGGCCCGTGCGCGTAGCGCACCGTCTGGCCGTCGACGTCGAGCGTGAACTGGCTCAGCGCGGCGTCCATGTCCTCGGGCCGGATGTCGATGGTGAACGAGGGCGTGCGCCCGCCCGCCATGCCCGTGAAGAACACGTCGCGGATCGCCTGCGCCTTCTGGAACGAATCGAGGTAGGCCGAGCGCCCGGCCGCGCTGCCGTCGATGCCGCGCTTGAAGGCCCAGGGATTGACCGAGGTGTCGACCTGCGAGGCGAGGTTCTTCTGGAAGAAGTCGTCCATCATGCCGCCCGGCGCGAACAGCTGCGCGAAGTCGCCGGCCGCCACGTCGCGCTTCGAGCCGCGCGAGAACGGGTAGCGCCCCGCGATCGCCTGGCTGCAGAACTGGCCGATGGTCGCGGCCGCGCTCTGGCCGATGTTCTGCCGCGTCACGGCCGCGGCCTTCGACGACGCGGTGGCCGAGAGGTCGTTGAGCATGCCCTGGAACGGCACCGGCAGCCGCCCCGCCTCGGCCTGCACCTTGGTGACCGCGTCGCTCGAGGGCGGGATGTTGCCGCTGCGCAGCGCGGTGTCGGTGGCGGTGAGGAAGGTATAGAGCTCGTTGATCAGCTGGGCGGTGGCGTCGATCGGCGCCTGGCCGCCGTTCTTCGGCGCGGTCACCATGCGGCGCAGCGGCGCGAAGTGGTTGTCCACGAGCGTCTCGGGCCGGTCGGGAATGGTGTTGCGGCGCTGGCTGCCGTCGGGCTGGCCGATCAGCTGCTCGATGCGCTCGCGCGTGCTGGCGACCCGGTTCTGCGCCTGGTCGAGCAGGCTGCGCGTGGCCTCGTCGTGGTTGCGCAGCAGGTCGGTCTCGCGCGCGGCGCCGCGGATCAGCCGCGACATCGGCGACTCCGAGGTCGAGAGCACGCGCGTCATCTGGATGCTCTGCAGCAGCGAGCGGCTCTCGGCGAGGCGGATGTCGGCCAGGTACTCGTCCCAGATGCGGATGTAGTCGGTCAGGTAGAGCCGGCGCACCTCGCGCAGCAGCAGCTCGCGCGAGGTGATGTCGGTCATGCCCGGCGCGCGGATCTGCAGCACCCAGCGGTCCTCCTGCTCGAGCGCGAGCGTGGTCTCGGCCATGCGCTTGTCGAAGATGTCCCAGTAGCCGCGGTAGGTGAACAGCGTCGGGATGCCGTCGGTCAGCGGCTTGTTGCTGGCGCGCCGGATCACGAGCGCCGACTCGGCGCCTGCCGCCTCGGCGATGCTGAAGGCATTGGGCGGGCTGGTCTGCAGCAGGATGCGCTTGAGCCGCGCATACGAGCGCTGCGCGAGCGGCACGCCCGCGAGGCGCTCGCGCGTCTCGTTGACGAGCCGCTCGTCCTTGGCGAACGGCGAGGTCACGACGCGGCCCGCGAACAGCGCCTGCAGGTGCGACTCGAGGTTGGCGCGCTGCTCGCGCGTGAGCGCGGCGCCGATCTTGCGGTCCACGTCGGTCAGCAGCCAGGCCTGCAGGAAGTCGGCGTCGTAGCGCTCGGCGTCGTACAGCATCAGGTAGGCCTTGAGCGCCTCGTAGCTGTATTCGGCATCGATCTTCGCGGCCTCGCGCAGCGCCTGCTCCACGCGCTGCGCGGCCTGCGGCAGCAGCACGCTCTCGAGCGCGCGCTGGTAGACGCCGTCGGTCGCGGCCTGCAGCTTGTCACCCTGGTAGAGCCCGAAGCGGTAGCCGAGCGGCGGATCGGCGATGTCGAACTGGGTCGACTTCGGCAGGTCGCGCAGCCGGTCGAGCACCGGCAGCGAGCTCGCGATGTCGCTGTTGGAATCGACCACCGTCGGCAGCTCGCCCCGCGCGGCGGCCTTGTTGAAGGCCTTCGCGTTGGCATCGACCTCGGCCACGTAGTCCTTGTTGTTGCGCCAGCTGTTCACGCAGGCGCCGAGCAGCAGCACCATCAGCACGCCGATCACCGCATAGCCCCCGATGTCGATCGCGCGCTTGCGCCGGTACCAGCGCAGGTTGGTGCCGGCCACGCCGGCGTCGCGGAAGATCACCTGCTGCAGGAGCTCCTTGAGGAAGTAGCTCTTGCCCGGGCCCGGCGGCGGCGCCGGCGGCGCGTTGACCTGCAGGTAGCGCTTGATCGCGCCCATCACGCGGTCGAAGGCCGTGCCCTCCTGCGTGCCGCTGGTGAAGTACACGCCGCGCAGCATCGGCGCGGTCTCGAACTTCGAGGGGTTGAACACGTCGGCCAGGAAGGTGCCGAGGATGTCCTCGAAGCTCGCGAACTGCTGCGGCAGCAGGTAGGCCTGTGCGCGGCGCAGCTGGTCGGGCTCGGCCGCGAGCAGCTCGGGCAGGCGCTCGTCGAGCCGCTGGTGCAGCAGCCGGTACTCCTGGTGGAAGCGCTCGCGCAGGTCGGCCTTGGCCGGGTCGGCGGGGTTGTCGTCGATCGGGAAGGTGAAGCCCCAGACCTGCGAGCGCTCGGCGCGGCCCAGCGAGCCGAAGTACTCGTTGAAGCCCGCGAGCAGGTCGGTCTTGGTGACCAGCACGTAGACCGGGAAGTTGATGCCCAGGTCGTTGCGCAGCTCGAGCAGCCGCTTGCGCAGCGCCATCGCGTGGCGCGCGCGCTGCGCGTCGTCGGCAAGCGGCAGGTCGGCGATGCTGATCGTGAGGATCGCGCCGTTGATCGGCTGGCGCGGCCTGAACTTCTTCAGGAGCTCAAGGAAGCCCTTCCACTCGCTCTCGTCGGTCTCGCGGTTGCTCTCGTGGGTGGTGTAGCGCCCCGCGGTGTCGATCAGCACCGCCTCGTTGGTGAACCACCAGTCGCAGTTGCGCGTGCCGCCGATGCCGCGCACCGCGGCCTTGCCGAGCTGGTCGGCGAGCGGGAAGTCGAGGTCGGAGTTGACCAGCGCCGTGGTCTTGCCCGAGCCCGGCGCGCCGATGAAGATGTACCAGGGCAGCTGGTAGAGGTACTGGCGGTCGAAGAGCGAGAAGCGCCCCGCGCCCTTGCCCTCGCCGGCCGCGCCGAAGCGCATGTTCTTGAGGATCGCGGTGGCGTCGGTGAAGCCGCTCTGCAGCTCCTTGATCTCGGGTGCGTCCTCGGGCTTGGCCGCCTTCTCCTTCGGCGAGGGCGTGCGCAGCTGGTTGAGCAGCTGCGCGTTGAGGCGCCGCTCGCGCCACTTGCGCCAGGCGACGCGCGCGAGCCAGATCGCGAACATCAGCGCGATCACCACGATGCGCACGAACTCGCTCTCGAGCGGCCGGTAGCGGCCGACGGCGATCACGGGCCCGATGACCCAGATCAGGAACGCGAGCGCGATCAGCCCCAGGAACACCCAGAGGTCGCGGCTCACGAGGAAACGGAAGATCGCGCGCAGCATCAGCGGGCACCTCCCTGCCGCGCCGCCTGCGTGGGCGGCGCCACCAACAGCGTGATCTCCACCCGCCGGTTGCGCGCGCGGTTCGCGGGCGAGTCGTTGGGCACCAGCGGATCGGCGTCGCCGCGGCCTTCGGCGCGCAGGCGCTCGGGCCGGTTGATGCGCGCGGCGATCATCTTCTTGACCGCGTCGGCGCGCGCCTGCGAGAGCTGCCAGTTCGACGGGAAGCGCACGGTGCGGATCGGCTGGTCGTCGCTGAAGCCGCTGATCAGCACGTTGCCCTCGACCGAGTTGAGCGCGTCGGCCACGCGCGCGAGCACGGGCGCGTAGCGGTCGAGCACGCTGTCGGAGGCCGACGCGAACAGGCCGTCGCCGCGCAGCACCACCACGCTGCGGTCGGCTTCGTCGCGCACGGTCAGCAGGCCCTCGCGGATCTCGGGCTCCAGGAAGCGCTGCAGCCGCGGCGACGGTGCGGGCAGCGCCACCGCGCGCTGGGTCTGCGGCAGCCGCACCGCGTTGACCGCGGTGAAGGCGCTGTCGGAGCGGCCCGCGAGGCTGAAGGTGAGCAGCGCGAACACCAGCACCAGCAGCACTCCCGCCACCGCGCCCACGGCCCACAGCGGCAGCCAGTTGCGCGTGCGGCGCACCGGCGTGCTGGTGTCCTGCCAGTGCGGCGACAGCGGCACCGGGATCTCGCCGCGGGTCTGGCGGATGATCTGCAGCAGGCGCTGCTTGAGCGTCTCGAGCTGCGAGCGTCCGTTGTCGATCACGCGGAAGCGCCCCTCGAAGCCCATCGCGAGGCAGAAGTAGATCAGCTCGATCAGGTGCAGGTGCTGCTGCGGGTTCTGCACCAGCCGCGACAGCAGCTGGAAGAACTTCTCGCCGCCCCAGGTCTCGTTGTGGAACATCACGAGCAGGCTCTGCGACGACCAGATGCTGCCGCCCCAGGGCGTGAGCGCCGCGGCCTCGTCGACCGCGGTGCACAGGCAGTAGCGCGCGCCGATGATCACCTCGGGCGCGATGCCCGCCTGCTGCGCGCGCGTCTCGAAGCGCCGCACCTCGTCGACCAGGTGCTCGCGCAATTGCGCCGGCGCGTCGTGGTGGCCGGTGGCGCGGATCTGCGGGATCAGGTCGAGCAGCGGGTTGGCCGCCGCCACCAGCGGGTTGTTGCCGGCGAGCGCGGTGTCGCCCGCATGCGGACGGCGCGCGTCGTGCCAGGCGGTGAAGGATTGCGGCTGCTGCGGATGGTTCAGGCCGCCGCGCGAGGCCGGGGGCATGCCCATCGGCTCGCCATGGCCGCCGCCGTTGCCGAGGCTGCTGTTGCCGGGGTGGGCGCCGCCGCCCGGATTCGGGGGCACGAAGCCTCCCGGACCCACGGCCATGTCGTTGACACCGTTCATAAGGTCCTTCACGGACGGATTGCCCAGAACTCCATGGCCAGGCCCGGGAAGTCACCGGCCAGGTGCATCGCAACGCCGCCCGATTTCTCGAGCTGGCGCCACATGTCGCCGCTCTTGTCGAGTTCGAAGTAGTGATAGCCCGCGTGGTAGGGGATCTGGCGCGGCGCCACGGGCAGCGGCCTCACCGTCACGCCCGGCAGCTGCAGCTGCACCAGGTCGCGGATGCGCTCGACCGAGCCGATCTTGACCTGCGTCGGGAAGCGCTGCTGGATCGCGTCGGCCGGCAGGTCCGCATGCACCGCGAGCACGAAGCCGGCGTTGCGCACCAGCACCGGATCGGGCATGCGGCCCACGCGCACGCCGTGGCTGCGCTCCTCGAGCTCGATCGCGATCGCGCTCTGCTCGAGCACCGCCGAGAGCGAGCGCCGCAGCTCCTCGATCAGCGGGCGGATGCTCTCGTTGAGGTTGTCGTGGTCGTAGACCGGCCACACCACCGGCCGGCGCGTCGGCGAGGTGTGCGTGGCGAGATGGCAGGCGAGCTTGAGCCAGTCGACGAACAGTTCCTCGGGATGCACCTGCACCGCCTGCTGCGCATGCCAGGTGAGCGCGAGGTAGCGGTTGACCAGCTCGAGCAGCAGGAAGTCGGACACCTCGCTCACGCCGCCGCGCCCGGGCTGCGACAGCCGCGAGGCCAGCGCCTCGGAGCGCTGCGTGAGCAGGCCGTGCAGCTCCGCGATCATGCTGCGCAGCATCGGGTGCGCCGAGGCGTCGAGCACCGGCGGGATGTAGTTGGCGTCGACCACGAGCTTGTGGTCGGTGCGGCGCTCGATCACGCGCACCGCGCCGATCGCCTGCCACTCGGCCGTGAGCGAGGAGGCGCGCGCGAGGCGCAGCCGCGGCCTCGCGAGCTGCAGCACCGCGGGGCCCAGCGCCACCGCGTTGCCGTCGGCCACCTCGCGCTCGATCACGCCGAAGCGCGCGGCCGAGCCCTCCTCCTCCGAGAAGATCACTTCCTCACTGCCCGCGCGGCGCAGCGGCAGCGCGAGCACGATGAGCTCGTCGGTCAGGTCGGTCGGCACTTCGTAGGGCGGCGGCGCATCCTCGGCGCCGAACGAGAACGGCGTGCCGTCGGGCAGCACGCCCGCGCCGCCGAGCAACGCGACGCGGCCGAGCGCATAGGCGTCGCGGTCGATGTCCAGGTGCAGCCATCCCCAGTAGGCGCCCTGCAGGCCCGCGGTCCGGCGCGTGACGTACTGCTCGACATAGCGCTCGAACTGCTGGAAGTGCTGCGGCCGAAGGTACATGCCTTCGGACCACACCACGCGATTCGCCAATGCCTGCGGATGAGCCCCCTGCCTGCCGGTGCCCGGGTTGCGAACTGTCACCAAAGAACCTCCTGGGGCGTGCCCATGCTGATGCAGGATGGCCTTGTTAAGGGCCTCCTGATAGATACTCATTTGTTCTCAGATGCTACACGGCGCTTCTTACGTTTTGCACCGCATTTCGCGTGCGACGTGCTCGCACTTTCGGGTTAATTTCAGAGGGAAATTAACGAGATGGTAGTAATTCGATGCCTGTTTTGCGCACCGCGATACGCACGGCCTGCTCGCTCGGCGAAAACTGCCAGACCTTGTAGAGATTGGTTTGCTTCGGCTCCTTGAGCGGCAGCACGATGCGCCAGCGCGCCTGCTCGAGCCTGCGGTAGCCCGCGATGATGCCGATGGCGCGCGAGTCGAGGCCGGCCTCGCGCTTGAACACGCGTTCCTCGCCGCTGCGCATGATCGCCTGGTCGGCGTTCACGAGCTCGGCCGCGAGCGTCTCGCGGTCGCGGTCCTGCAGTGCGAAGTAGTCTGCCGTCTCGAAGTTACCGGAGGATTTCAGTTCGAAGACCTTCACGAGGATCGGCGCGGGCTGGCCGCGGCCGTCGGGATTGACGCCCTCGTCGATGCGGACCGTGACCGCGTAGGGCGTGGGCAGCGACCTCGCCGTCGATGCGCATCCCGCGAGACCGAGCCAGGGTGCGGTGGCGAGTGCGCCGTGAAGAAGGGTGCGTCGATGCATGTGATCTCCCTGAGTTTTGCGGCCCGCGAGATCCGACGTTCACCGGATGCGTTCGCGCTGGGTGGATGGCAGACTCTTACATATATTATCGAATCGCGCGCATTCATCGCGCTGCATCACATCGCGTGCCTGTCGCATGGCAGCCGCACACTATCTCAAGCATTGCCTTTCGCGAGGTAGGAGAGAAGATTGAAGTCACGTCTGTCAGCCCTGGCATTCACCTTGTCCCTGGTTGCCGGCTGCACCACCACCCCGCCGCCCGAACCCGCGCCGCAGCCCGAGCGGCTGAGCCAGCAGGTCGCGCGCACCACGCTCGAGCGCGCGCAGCAGGCCTATGACGAAGGCGACTACGCCAAGGCCATCACCACGCTCAAGAGCGGCGGCGTCTCGGTGTTCGAGGCCGCCGAGCCCGGCACGCGGCTCGACGCGATGAAGCTCGAAGCCTTCAGCTACTGCGTGGCCAACCAGGTGCCCGAATGCCGCACGCAGTTCCGCAAGCTGCTCGACGCGTTCCCGAACTTCGATCTCACCGTCGCCGAACGCAAGCATCCGGTCTGGGGGCCGGCGTTCGA
This sequence comes from uncultured Variovorax sp., assembly GCA_966095775.1. Classification (GTDB taxonomy): domain Bacteria; phylum Pseudomonadota; class Gammaproteobacteria; order Burkholderiales; family Burkholderiaceae_C; genus Variovorax. The sequence goes on from CBHTTS010000181.1 coordinate 9,479, forward strand.
AGCGGCCAAGCGCATGAAGCGTTGAATGCAGCGGCAGCACTCGGCAAGATTGGAGACGCCATGCGTTGGACCGTGATCGAACACGCCGGCCGGCCGGTGGCCTCGGGACCTTCGGCATTGCTCGCGATGCCCGGCGGCACCATCGGCCGCAGCCCCGACAACCACCTGGTGCTGCCCGACGAGCAGCGCCAGATCTCGCGCCTGCAGGCCACGGTGCGCTTCGACGAGCAGGGCCGGCCGGTGCTGCGCAACATGAGCGCGGTGCTGCCGATCGTGGTGAACGGACGCACGCTGCAGCATGAACAGGAAGCGCCGATCGCCGACGGCGACCGCGTGACCATCGGCAGCTATGTGCTCGAGGCCGCGAGCGCGCAACGCGCGGCGGCCGTGGCGCCCGCGGTCGCGCCGCCGGTGCAGATGCCGGTGCAGGCACCGATGCCCGCCGCGATGCCGCCGCAGCCGGCCGCGATGCCGATGCGCGACATTCCCGACGAACGCACGATGGCGCGACCCGCCGCCGCGCCGGTCGATCCGCTGCTCGCGGGCGCGCCGGTCTCGGACGTGTTCTCGGACCTGTTCGGCGCAGGCGCGCTGCCGATCGGCGAGGCGCAACCCTCGACCGTGGCGCGGCCGCCTGCGGTTCCCCCAGCAGCGGCGCCTTCGATGCCGCCTGCGCCCGTGATGGCACCGCCGCCTGCGCCCGCGTTCGCACCCGCACCGGCGGTGTTCGCCCCGCAGGCCTCGCTCGCGCCGCCGCCACCGCCCGCGCCCGCGAGCACCGCCCCGAGCTCGCAGATGCCCTCGGCCGCCGACTGGGATGCGATCCTCGCGAACGCGCCCCGCCGCGCGCCGAGCGCGGAGCCCGAGCCGATGCCCGATCCGCTCGCGCACGAGCCCTTCGAGCTGCCCTCGCAGGCGCGCAGGAACCCGCTCGATCCGCTCGCGGAACTGAATCCGCACGCGGCCCACGACATGTCCGACGTCGCGCTCAAGCGCGGCATGGACCCGCTCTCGTTCTTCGCGGCCGATGCCGACGCGCCCTCGCCGCTCGCCGATCCGCGCCCGACCGCGCTGACCCACGAGGACCCGCTCAAGGACGTGCATCCGGCCATCGACCTGTTCGCGAAGCCGCCGGCCACGCCGGGTTACGCGAGCCAGTCCGACCATGTGCGCGAGATGTCGGCGCAGTTCCGGCCCCCGACGCCGGTGGCCTTCGAGCCGCCGGCGCCCGCGCCCGCGCCGGTCGCGAAGCCGGTGCAGGCGGAGCCGCCTGCGGCGCCCGTCGAACCGCCCGTGGCCGTGCCCGCCGCCGCGCCGCGGCCCGAACCGAAGCCCGCACCGGCCGCGACGGCGCCCGCGGCGCGCGTCGAGACCGCGGCGGTGCCGGCGGC
>CBHTTS010000182.1:0-10817 GCA_966095775.1 uncultured Variovorax sp.
GCGCTGCTGGCGCAGCGCAAGATGCAGCGGCAGGTCGCGCTCGAGGTGGCGCCGGTGGCGCTGCGCCCGCTCGACGACCGGGCGGCGCTCGAACGCGGGCGCTACCTCTACGCCTCGCGCGGCTGCGTCGACTGCCACGGCGCGAACGGCGGCGGCCGGCGCTTCCTCGACGACCCGGGCGGCCTGCGCGTGACCGGCCCGCAGATCGCGCCGGGCGCCGCGAGCGTGACCGCGGCCTACCGGCCCGAGGACTGGGTGCGCGCGATCCGCCACGGCGTGCATCCGAGCGGCCGGCCGCTGATGATCATGCCGAGCGAGGACTACAACCGCTTCACCGACGACGACCTGGCCGCGCTGGTCGCGCACGTCCGCAGCCTGCCGCCGGTCGATGGCTTGGCCGGCGTGGTCGAGCTGCCGCTGCCGGTGCGCGCGCTCTACGGCTTCGGCCTGGTGCGCGACGCGGCCGAGAAGATCGATCACCGCCAGCCGCCCGCGCTGCCCGTGGCCGAGGGCGTGAGCGTGGCGCATGGCGCCTACGTGGCGAACATGTGCCTGGGCTGCCACGGCGCCGAGCTCGCGGGCGGCCGCATTCCCGGCGGCCCGCCCGACTGGCCCGCGGCTTCGCGGCTCGCGCCCGGCGAAGGATCGGTGATGGCGCGCTACCCGGATGCCGACTCGATGATGCGTCTGTTCAGGACCGGCCGGCGGCCCGACGGCACGCCCGTGCAGGTGATGCCCTTCGAGTCGCTGCGCGAGATCAGCGAGACCGACATGCGCGCGCTGCACCTGTTCCTGCAGCAGCTGCCGCCGCCGCGCAAGGGCTGAGAAGCCCGCGGCTCAGACGCACTTCTTCGGCTCCTGCTGCTGCTCGACGCGGATCGGCCGCGGCGGCGGCGCGGGGAAGTTGATGCGCCCGCCGGTCGGCAGGCCGAAGATCAGGAAGATGCCGACCAGGCAGGCCGCCGCCACGCTCTTCGCGTCGGCCACCTGCACGCAGTCCGGACAGTTCTGCGCCGCGGCCTGCGCGGGCGCATCGCCCAGCCCCGGCATCGGCGCACCCGCGTCGGCATAGAGGCCCATCGGATCGGCGAACTGCAGCGGGTCCTGCTGCGCATAGGCGAACGGGGCGATGCCGCCCGCGAGCCCGATCGGGTCCTGGCTGAGGTAGCTGCCGAGGCCGGGGTCGTAGTAGCGGTGGCGGTTGTAGCAGAGGCCGGTCTCGGCGTCGTGGTGCTGGCCCGGCAGCCGGATCGGCTGGCTGATGCCCTGCGGGTTGTACTCCTGCAGCAGCCGGCCCCAGGGATCGCACGCGGCGAGCCACACGAGCCGCCCCTCCTCGTCGGTCAGGGCCTGGGGGGTGCCGAGGTGGTCGCAGTGGTAGTGGCGCACGGTGATCGGCCGCGCCGCCTGCGCGAGCGGCGGCGCGTCGAGCGCGCGGGCGGAGGCGGGCAGGCCCTCGCGCTGCAGCCGCCGCGCCTGCGCGTCCATGCGCTCGCGCATCTCGCGCGGCAGCGCATCGAAGGCCTCGTGCAGCGCCTGCTGCACGCGCGCGTCGCCGGCCTCGGCCGCGAGCGCCGCGAGGCCCGCGGGCGCGGCGCCGCCGCCGGTGCTCAGCTGCAGCAGCGGCGTGAAGCTGCCGGGCTCGTAGACCGTGTGCACCACCTGCCGCTCCTGCGCCGGGCCGCGGCGCTCCACATGCACGAGGCGGTCGCCGTCCCAGCCGTAGAAGGTGCGGTGCTCGCGCGGCGCGGCAGCGCGGCCCGCCGGCTGTTCGCGCACGTGCTTGCAGAGCCGCCGCCCGTGCGCGTCGTAGAGGTAGCGGCTCACGACCTCGGAGGCATCGGGCGCGGTGGCGCGCGCTTCCACCAGCCGGTTGGCGCCGTCGTAGCGCAGCGCGAGGCGCCGGCCGTCGCGGCCGATCGACTCGGTGCGGTTGCCGCGGCTGTCGTAGCCGAACACGGCGTCGTCGCCGTGGCCGATGCGGTTGTCGTGCCAGCGCACCACCTGCGCGAGGGCGCGCTCGGCGGGCGGCGGCAGGTCCTCGCGGCCGAGCAGGTCGAAGTCCTGGTCGCGCCAGCGGCTGCGGACCTCGGCCGCCCAGGCGTCGTCGCTGCGCGCGAGCGCCGACTGCAGCTGCGCATCGTCGAGCGAGGGCAGGCGGTTGCCCGCGGGATCGAAGCGCCAGTGCTGCTGCGCGGCCTCGCCGCCGGCCGCGCCCACCAGGCGGCCGGCCGCGTCGTAGCGGAACTGCCGCTCGAGGCCGCCCTCGGCGCGGATCGCCGCCAGCCGGCCGGTCTCGTCGTAGGCGTAGTCGCGCTGCGCGAGCTGGCCGACGAGCGGCGCGGGCGCGCCCTCGCCGGCCGCAGCCCAGCGCTGCAGCCCCTGCATCGCGAAACCCTGCGCGCGGCCCCGCGCGTCCCAGCGGCGCAGCACCTCGAGCGCGCCGGCGCCCGCGGGCGCCGGCAGGCGGCGCCGGATCTCGCGGTGCAGCCCGTCGCGCTCGATGTCGAGCAGGCCGCGGCCCTCATGCAGCAGGCCGTGCAGATGGCCGGCGCCGTACAGGAGGTAGTCGAGGCGGCCCAGGTCCTGCAGCTGGCTGCTCTCGCGATGGCCGAGCGGGTCGAGGGTGTGCGAGATCGCATGCTCGAACGCGAGGCCGCCGCCGGGCTCGAAGACGCGCTGGGTCTCGGCCACGAGGCGGCCGGCGGGGTCGCGCTCGATCAGCGCCTCGGTCTCGAGCCGCTCGGGCTGCCCCGCCTCGTGCACCCAGCTGCGCGTGGCCGCGAGCTGTCCGGCCGCGTCCCACTGCAGGCGCTCGATGCGCGCGGGGCTGTGCGCGGTGGCGGGCACGTGGATCTCGCGCAGCCGGTCCAGCGCGTCCCAGACGAAGCGCGTGCGCAGCGCCTCGCGGCCGCGGCCGTCCACCGCCTCGACGAGCCGGCCGGCGGCGTCGTGGGCGAAGGTCTGCAGGCGGCCGTCGAAGCCCTCCTCCTCGACCAGCCGGTCCATGGCGTCCCAGGCGAAGCGGCTGGTGGCGCCGTTCTCGTTGGTGAGCCGCACCAGCCGGCCCGCCACGTCCCAGGCGAAGCGCACTTCGAGCCCGCGCTGCCAGCGCCGCGTGACGCGGCCCCAGAGGTCGTAGGCGAAGCCGAGCTCCTGGTCCGCCCCGTCGTCGCGCAGCGAGACGCGCACCACCCGGCCCGCGGCATCGTGGCGGTAGCGCGTGGTGCTGCCGTCGGGATGGTGCACCGCCTGGCACTGGCCGGCGGCGTCGTACTCGTAGCGCGTGCTCTGCCCGAGCGCGTCGGTGTGGCGCACCGGCAGGCCGCGCGCGTTGTACTGGGCCTCGCTGCTGCGCCCGGCGCAGTCGATGCGCTGCACCAGCCGGCCGGCGGCGCTCCATGCGAGCCGCGTGGTGCCGCCCTTCGCGTCGACGAGCAGCGTGGGGAGCTCGCAGGTCAGCGGCGCCTCGGCGGGGTCGGGGTATTCGCGGCGCTCGACGTGGCCGTCGGGGCGCGTGATGCGCGTCAGCCGGCCCCACGCGTCGTAGTCCATCCGGGTCGTGCGCCCCGCGGCGTCGACCGCCTGCACCAGCAGCCCGGTCGCCTCGTCGTGCTCGAGCCGCGACTGCGTGCCGTCGGGCGCCTGGCTGCCGAGCGCACGCCCCTGGCCGTCGTAGCGCAGCCGCGTGACGGCGCCGAGCGCATCGGTCGCCTCGACCAGCCGCCCCGCCGCGTCGTAGGCGTAGCGCAGCCGGCTGCCGTCGGCGCGCACGTGCTCCACGAGCCGCGCGAGGCCGCCCTCGCCCTCGAAGCGGTAGAGCGAGGTGCGCTGCAGGCTGTCGGTGACGCGGGTCTGGCGGCCGCCCGGCACGGCTTCGTAGTCGAAGCGCCAGCCCAGCCCTTCCTCGTTGAAGTGCTCGACCACGCGCGCGCCCGGCTCGAGCCGCTCGTAGCGGTAGCCGTGCCGCGGCCCGCCGAGATGGCGATGGCCGACCATCAGGTGCCGCTGCCAGGCGAACTCGCGCACCAGCCGGCCCGCGCGGTCGTGCACCGTGAGCAGGTCGCCTTCGGGCGAGTAGCCGTAGCGCACCAGCACCACGGGCTCGGCCGCGTCTGCGGCGAGCGGGTCCTCGACGAGCTCGATGCCGGTCAGCCGCCAGCCGCCGTCGGCCTGCCAGAGGCCCTCGGCCGCGACCGGCGAGCGCACCTGGCGGTAGCCGAGGCGGTACTGGCGGCCCACGCCGTCCACGATGCCGGTCACGCGGCCGAAGTCGTCGCGCTGGAAGCGCTGGCGGCGGCCGAAGCGATCGTGCACCTCGCGCAGCAGGTGATGCGACGCATCGGGCGCGGGCCCGAGCACCCAGAAGGTCTGCGCCTGGCCGTTGGTGGCCACGATGCAGGCCGGGTCGCTACCGAGCTCGGGCGCCAGGCGCGCGAAGCGTGGCTCGCGCGTCCAGGCCGCGGGTGCGCCGCGGCCGCCGCGCAGCAACCAGAGGTCCTCGCTCGGGCTGTAGACCGACGCGCCGTCGCCGAGCGCCTCGAAGGTGATCACGCGGCCCATGGTGCCGAGCACGCGGCAGGCGTCGTCGCCGGCCTCGATGCGCATCGTGCCGGGCAGGCTCCAGCCGTAGCCGAGCGGGCCGCACGGCGCGCCGTGCTCGAGGTTCACGTAGCTGCTGTACTGGCGCTGCCAGACGAGCGCGAGCGCGCCCGGCAGCGCGAAGTCGAGCTCGGCCTCGCCCGTCAGCAGCTTGGCGCCGAGCGCCGGGCTCACCGGATGGCCGACGGCCACGCCGCCCGGGCATTGCGAGCAGGCCACGCCGCCCTGGCTGCCGATCAGCACCGTGCCCGATCCGCTCACGATCCTGCCGCCGGAGACGCCGTCGGAGATCCGCGCCGCTGGTTTGCCGCTCATCTTGGGGTCACTCCTAGCAGTTGAGCTTGTCGAGCGGCGAGAGGATCTCGATCCGGTCGCCGGTGATGCGGATGGTGCTGGCGCCGCAGCTCAGCGTGATCTCGTCGTCGGCCGAGATCGCCACCGTGCGGCCGTGCAGCCGCAGCGCGCCGCCCACGGCGAGCGTGTCGTCGCGCCCCACCACGGTGTCGCGCACCGCGCCCACGCGCACCGTCTGGGTCTGGCCCACGTTGAGCGTCTGGTCGACGCCGACGTTGGTCATCATGGTCACGCCGATGTTCTCCATGTAGCTCACGCCGATCGACATGATCTTGAAGATGCCCACGTTCTGCGTGTAGCCCATGCCCACGTTCTGCATCCGGAAGCGGCCGACGGAGACGGTCTCGTTGAGGTCGACGCGCTCGATGCGGTTCTGATGGACCGTGATGGTCTCGTCGAGGTCCACCTCCTCGGTGCGCCAGCCGTGCACGTCGATCTTCTCGTTGCGGTCGACGACTTCGATGCGGTCGCGGTGGATGGTGTTGAACTCGTCGCGGTCGATGGTCTTGCGCCGGTCGTTGCCGACCCACTTGTCCTCGTCGTGCTCGACCTCGGTGAGCTGGTCCTTCTGCGCATGCAGCCAGAGCTGCTCCTCGCCGGCCTTGTCCTCGAAGCGCAGCGCGTTCGCGGTGCCGGGCGAGTCGCCCATGCCGTCGCCGGCCGTGCCGCCCTGCGACGAGCGCGTGAGGATGCCCGACTGCGTCTTGTGCGCCGGCAGCTCCCACGGCGGCATCTGCGCCGCGTTGTAGACGCGGCCCGTGACGATCGGATGGTCGGGGTCGCCGTTGAGGAAGTCGACGATCACCTCCTGCCCGATGCGCGGCACGTGCATGGTGCCGTAGCGGGCGCCGGCCCAGGTCTGCGAGACGCGGATCCAGCACGAGGAGTTCTCGTCCATCCGGCCGTAGCGGTCCCAGTGGAACTGGACCTTGATGCGGCCGTACTCGTCGGTGTGGATCTCCTCGCCCGCGGGCCCCACCACCACCGCGGTCTGCGGGCCGGTGGTGCGCGGCTTCGGGGTGGTGCGCGCGGCGCGGTAGACCGTGCTGTCGGGCAGCGCCTCGAAGGTCTGCTGCCAGCTCGTGCTGCCGGTGGCCTCGGCGTAGGCCGCGCCGGGCGCGCCGTCGGGGCGCAGCGCGTTCTCCTGGAAGTCGTAGCTCGCGGCCTCGATCAGGTAGCGGCGGTTGTCCGCCTCGCGCGGGTGGCGGGAAAGGTCGAACAGGTAGCCCGGCGCCAGATGCCGCAGCCGGCCGCTGCCCTCGACCAGGTCGCGCCGCGCGGCCTGCTGCTCGATGCGCACGCGCGCGTAGTTCTCGCCGTCGGCCATCTCGCTGTAGCCGCCGGGCCAGTCGTAGAGCTCGTAGCCGTCGCGGCTGTGGCCCGCGGGCTGCTGGCGCAGCGTGTCGATCTCGGCCTGCGGCTTGCGGAAGTCGTAGTCGTCGGCGGCGAAGCGGCCCGAGACGATGTCCTCGCCGCGCTGCCACGCCTCGATGAAGTCCTGCTCGAGGATCTGCGCCGCGAGCACGCCCGCGTGGTAGGGGATCGTCGCCGGCCCGGCGGCCAGCGGCGCATGCGAGGCCGGCCCGTCGCACAGCACCAGTCGCTGGCTGCCCTTGGCATGCGCGAAGTGGTAGTAGATGCCCTCCTGCTCCATGAGCCGGCTCGCGAAGTCGAAGTCGGTCTCGCCGTACTGCACGCAGTAGTCCCAGCGCCGGTAGCTCCCGTGGAGCCGGCTGTCGATGCCGAAGCCGTAGGGCGCGAGCACCTCCTGCAGGATGTCGGGCACGGTCTTGAACTGGAAGATCTTGAAGTCCGAGCGGCGCGTGGCGTACCAGAGCCAGGGCCGCAGCAGCGCCTCGTAGACGTGCATGTCGCCGTCGTCCTTGCCGACGTACGCGAAGCGCGTGACCTGCCCGCCGAGGAAGCGCTTGCCCGCGCCGCCGCCCTCGGTCGCCAGGTCGATCTCGACGCTCAGGTCGGTGCCCAGCAGGCTCTTGGCCGCGACGTCGGGCTTGTCGCCGACGAGCCGCACCGAGAACGCGTAGAGCGCCGAGAGGCGCGCGCGGCCCGCGCGCGAGCGGAACTTCAGACGCGGGCCCACCGCGGTGTGGGCGAGGACACTTCGGGGCATTCGTGGTCCTCCCATGCCATCACGGATCGCCCCGATCCGCCTCCGGCCGGCCTTCGCGGGACCGCCGGGCGCGCGGAATGCGGGCCAGCCCGATGCAGTAGAGCGAAAAGCTCCGGCGATTGCAAGGACGAACGCGCGCATGCATACCAAGCGCGTACAGCGTCACGGCGCTTCGCACGGCAGAGCAATGCTTTCGTGGGACATCGTTCACGCTTCGCCGGCGAAACGGCCCGCCACGCGCGGCCTCCGGCGGCTACCATGCAGGCACCCCTTCCGCGAGCGCCCATGTCCTCCCCGAACCGCCCGGCCTTTCCTTCCGCAACCCAGGCGGTGCTGCTCTACCTCGCGCTGTACCTCTGCGAGTTCGTCGTGGGCTCCGCGCTGCGCGACGCCAACCGCCTGTTCGGTCTCAGCACGCTGCAGATCGGCGTGCTGTCCTCGGTGCTCGGCAACGGGCTGGTGTTCGCAGCGGTGATGCATTCGCAGCGGCTCGGCTGGCGCGCGCTGTTCCATCCCTCGCCCAACTCCGTGCGCGCCACGCTGCTGCTCGTGGTGCCGCCGGTGCTGCTGCTGGTGCCCGCGCTGATGCTCGCGATCACCGGCCTGCTCGACCTGCTGACGCGCGCGATGCCGCTGTCGCCCTGGGAGGAGTCGATGTTCAGCCGCATGGCCGACGGCAGCGTGGCGGCGGTGCTCGCGGTCTGCGTGATGGCGCCGATGCTCGAGGAGATGCTGTTCCGCGGCATCGTGCTGCGCGGCTTCCTCGCGCGCCACGGGCGCTGGCCGGCGATCCTGATGTCGGCGCTGCTGTTCGGCGCCGCGCACATGAACGTCTACCAGTTCGTGGTCGGCGTCGCGATGGGCATGGTGCTGGGCTGGCTCTACGAGCGCACGCGCTCGCTGATCCCCTGCATCGCGCTGCACGCGGCCTACAACGGCGCCACGCTGCTGCTGACCGGCTGGCTCGACGGCGCCTCGCCCGCGGGCGTGCTGAGCTTCGTGCTGCTGGCCGGCATGGCCGCGCTCAGCGGCGGCATCGTGCTGCGGCGCATGCTCGCGGCGCAGCCGCGCGCTGAAGCCTAGGCCGCGGTGCGCGGCAGGGGCTTGGCATCCACCGCCTCGCCGTCGACGATGAAGTGCCCGCCCGCGACGTGGTGCAGCGTGCGCAGCGCGTCGTGGCCCTCGAAGTGCCAGCGCCCGCCGGAGAACACGCGCGCATCGGCCTGCGCCGCGACCACCTCGCCGAGGAACAGGTCGTAGCGCTGCTGGATCGGCGGCTCGGGCAGCAGCCGGCATTCGAGCCAGGCCGCGCAGCCTTCGAGCAGCGGCGCGTCGACGGCGCTGCCCTGGAAGGTGGAAAGCCCGTAGGCCGCGAACTTGTCGCGCCCCTCGCGCTCGACGATCTCGCGCCCCGCGCTGTTGCCGAGCGCATCGGTCAGGTCGAGCTGCGCGCGCGTGGGCACCTGCAGCGCGAAGCTGCCCGCGGCCTCGAGCAGCGCGCGCGTCCAGGTGCTCTTGTCGAGCACCACCGCCACCTTCGGCGGATCGAAGTCGAGCGGCATGGCCCAGGCCGCGGCCATGATGTTGCGCTGGCCGCCGTGCGCGGCGCTCACGAGCACGGTGGGCCCGTGGTTGAGCAGGCGGTAGGCCTTGGCGAGCGGGACGGGCTGGCGGTGCATGGCGTTCATGCCGCCGATCCTAGCGCGCGGGCTGCGCTCCCGCCGCGGCGCGCGTCAGCATGCGGCCGGCGCGCGCGCGCACCTGCGGCGCGTCCGCGCCGCCCTCCCAGGCCAGCGCGCCGTTCACGTACACCCGCTCGATCCCCAGGCTCGCGCTCTGCGGCCGGTCGTAGGTCGCGGTGTCGGCGATGGTCGCGGGATCGAACACCACCACGTCGGCCATCGCCCCCGCGCGCAGCAGGCCGCGGTCGGCGATGCGCAGGTTGCGCGCCGTCATGCCGGTCATCTTGTGCACCGCCTGCTCGAGCGTGAACAGGCGCCGCTCGCGCCAGTAGCGCGCGAATACGCGCGGGAAGGCGCCCCAGAGGCGCGGATGCGGATGGCGGTCGTGCGGCAGCCCGTCGCTGCCGATCATGGTGAGCGGGTGCGCGATCACGCGCTCCACGTCCTCCTCGTGCATCTGGAAGTAGCAGGCGCCGCCGGGCTTGAGGCGCAGGCAGGCTTCCTGCTCGCTCACGCCCCACTCGCGCGCGATGTCCGAGATCAGCCGGCCGGTCATCTCGGGATGCGGGTCGGACCAGGTCAGCAGCACGTCGATCACGCCGTCGACCAGGTCCTCGCGCAGCACGGTGGAGCCGGCCACGTAGGGGTAGGCGTCCATCGCGATCTGCTGCCGTTGCGCGAGCGCCTCGATCAGCGGCAGCGTCTCCTTCGTGCGGCCCCAGTTGGCGGGGCCCGCGCACTTGTGGTGCGAGATCACGAGCGGCACGCCGGCCGCGAAGGCGGTGTCGCCGGCCTCGTGCAGCGCCTCGACGATCTGCTGCATCTCGCTGCGCAGGTGGGTGGCGTAGACGCCGCCGTGGCGCGCGACCACGCGCGCGAGCGCGGTCACCTCCTCGGCCGGCGCCGCGAAGGCCTCCTCGTAGAACAGGCCCGACGACAGGCCGTGCGCACCCTCGGCCATGCAGGCGTCGAGCAGCGCGGCCATCCGCGCGAGCTCGTCGGCGCTCGCGGCGCGGTCGAGCGCCTGCATCGCCGCGAAGCGCAGCGTGGTGTGGCCCACGAGCGCGGCGACGTTGAGCGCCGGCCGCGCGGCATCGACGGCGGCGCGGTAGTCGGCCATGCGCGCGTGCCGGAACGAGTCGGCGCCCAGCAGCGTGAGCGGCGGCTTCGACTGCGGCGTGCGGTACGGCGCGAGCGAGATGCCGCAGTTGCCCGTGACCACCGTCGTGATGCCCTGCGAGATCTTCGGCAGGCAGGCGGGATCGCGCAGCACGATCGCGTCGTCGTGCGTGTGGGCGTCGATGAAGCCCGGCGCGATCACGCGCGCGCGGCAGTCGACGACCTCGACCTCGGACGGCGCGAGCCCCGCGGGCAGCCGCGCGCGCAACCCCTCGCCGAGCGCGGCGATGCGGTCGCCCTGCAGCAGCAGGTCGCCCTGCCACGAGGGGCCGCCGCTGCCGTCGACGATCAGGCCGCCCTCGAGCAGCGTGGCGGCGGCGTGCTTCTCAACCATGCTGGACTCCTCCGCCGTCCCAGCTCTGCAGCGGATGGGTGGTGGTGTCGATGCCGTGGCGCTGGAAGGCCTCGCGCGCGCGCTGCAGCCGCTCGACCGCGGGCTGTCCGCGGCGCTGCGCGACCAGCACGGTCAGGATCTCGATCACCGTGAGGTGCGTCAGGTAGGCCTCGACGCCGACGTGCATCACCGCGTCGTCGGGCACCGACAGGCCGAGCAGGAAATCGGCCCGCGCCGCGAGCGCGGTGCCGGGCCGCGTGAGCGCCACCACCTTGGCGCCCTGGCCGCGCGCGATGTCCACCGCGTCGAGCAGCGAGGGCATGCCGCCGACGTGCGAGATCGCGATCACCACGCCGCCCGCGCGTTGCGCCGCGCCCGCGACCTGCTGCAGGTGGTAGTCGGCCCAGGCGTTGGCCGACAGGCCGAGCCTGAAGAGCCGCGCCTGCAGGTCGTTGGCCATGAACCACGAGGTGGCGCCCGCGCCGTAGAGGTCGACGTGCGGCGCGGCCGCGATCGCGGCCACCGCCCCTTCGAG
>CBHTTS010000183.1:0-10712 GCA_966095775.1 uncultured Variovorax sp.
CCGTCGCTGATGATGAAGGCGTGGTCGCAGATGCCCAGCGTCTCGCGCACGTTGTGGTCGGTGATGAGCACGCCGATGCCGCGCTCCTTGAGGAAGCTGATGATGCGCTGGATCTCGATCACGGCGATCGGGTCGATGCCGGCGAAGGGTTCGTCGAGCAGGATGAAGCGCGGCTGCGTGGCGAGCGCGCGCGCGATCTCGACGCGGCGCCGCTCGCCGCCCGAGAGCGCGAGCGCGGGCGAATCGCGCAGGTGGTCCACGCGCAGGTCGGCCAGAAGCGCCGCGAGGCGCTCCTCGATGCGCTGCTTCGTCAGCGGTGCGGGCCGGCCGTTCGCGTCGGGCTCGCGCTGCAGCTCGAGCACGGCGCGCACGTTCTCCTCGACCGTGAGCTTGCGGAAGATCGAGGCCTCCTGCGGCAGGTAGCTCAGGCCCATGCGCGCGCGGCGGTGGATCGGCATGTGGGCGATCGGCTCGCCGTCGATCGTGATCTCGCCCGCGTCGGCGCGCACCAGGCCCACGATCATGTAGAACGAGGTGGTCTTGCCCGCGCCGTTGGGGCCAAGCAGTCCCACGACCTCGCCCTTCTGCACGTCGAGCGAGACGTCCTTCACGACCCGGCGGCTGCCGTAGCTCTTCTGCAGGCCGCGCACCACGAGGCGGCTGCCCGTCGTGCCGTCGGTGCCCGCAACGGCGGCGGTGGCGGCGGCGGTGGTCACTTGCGCCCTTCGCCGTCGAGGGTGGTGGTCGAACGCAGGCCGGTGCCGGGCGCCGGCTGGGGCGCCGCCGCGGGCGCGGCCGGCTTGCCGGCGCCGGGGGCGGCCGGCGTGGCGGACTTCGGCGTCAGGATGGTGCGCACGCGGCCGCCGGGCTGCGCGTTGACGGCGGTGTTCGGCGGCACGGTGGAGCCGTTGACGGTGTAGGTGTCGTTGCTCTGGTCGTAAACGATCAGCGCGCCCTGGCTCTCGTCGTTGGGCGTGGCGCCGATCAGGCGGCGCATCACGGCGTTGCGGATGAACTTGACGTTGTCGGCGCGGCTGTCGTACTCGATGACCTCGGCCTCGCCCTCGATCCATTCGTCGGGCGCGTTGCGCTTCTGCTTGTAGTAGGCGCGCTTGCCGGGCGCCGCCGTGACCACGCCGTACTGGTAGCCCTCGGCGTCCTGGCGCACGTCGATGCGCGCGCCGCGGATGATGATCGTGCCCTTCGTGACCAGCACGTTGCCCGTGAACACGCTGGTCTGCTTGAGGTCGTCGTAGCGCATCGCGTCCGACTCGATGTTCATCGGCTTGTTGCGGTCGGCGGTCTCGGCCTGGACACCCGTGGCGAGGCCGGCCAGCAACAGCGCGCCCGCGGCCAGCCGGCCGAGGCGACGAAGAAGGGGGGAGGTGTGGAGGTAGGAATGCGGTGTCATAAAGGCACGAAACTTGCTCTGCATTGTATGCGCCGGATCGCGCGGACCCCGCGCGCAGCGACGAAAAAGCCCGCATGCGCGGGCCTTGACATTCCGTTCGGAAACACGGCTGGACCGGCGCCGGGCGCGCCGGCACCGCGCCGCCGGGCGCTCAGCCCTTCTTGGCTTCGCCGATCAGGTAGTCGGTGACCTGCAGCGCACGGGTCAGGTTGCCGGCGGTCTCGCCGTCGACGTACCAGCGGCCCGCCACCGCGAGCGCCGGAACCCCGGCCACGCGGTAGGCGTCGGTGAGCTGCGCGGCACGCTTGGCCTTGCTCGCGACGCCGAAGGAGCTGTAGACCTCCTTGAACTTGGCGCCGTCGACGCCGTTGGCCGAGGCCCAGGCGATGATGTTGGCGTCGCCGTTGACGTTCTGGCGCTGCTGGTGGATCGCGTTGAACACCTTCGGGTGCATCTCGTCGATCTTGCCCATGGCTTCGAGCGTGTAGTAGAGGCGCTGCTTGGCCTCGACGTCGTTGCCCACGAAGGGCACTGGCACGCGGCGGAAGGCCACTTCCTTCGGCGCCGTCTTGAGCCAGGCCTCGAGCTGCGGCTCGAAGGCGTTGCAATGGGGGCAGTTGTACGAGAAGAACTCGATCACCTCGACCTTGCCGGCCGGCGCGTCGACCGGCACGCGCTTGTCGAGCACGAGGTAGTCGGTGCCCGCCTTGGGCGCGCGCGCCTGGGCGTGCGCCGGGGTCCCGGCCAGCGAAATCAGGCCGAGCGAAGTGGCGGCGAGCGAAAAATCACGACGTTTCATGGAAAGGGATCTCCTCGGTTGGTACGGCAGACTGAGCCGGCGCGCGGCGCGGAGTTCCCTCGCACGCGGCGGCCCAGGGGCTGGATGGCGGCGTCTCGCTACCGCTGGACGCGGACCAGCGCGGACTCGAGGCCGCCGCTGTCGAGCCGCTCCTTGAGCCGGTCGGCATCGTCCTTCTTGTTGAACGGACCCGCGCGCACCCGGTAGACCGTGCGGCCGGCCTGCTCGCGCTCGGTCACGCGGGCCTCGACGCCCATCAGCGAGAGCTTGGCGCGCTGCGCCTCGGCGTCCTCGTTGGTGCGGAAGGCGCCGGCCTGGACGAAGTACATGAACGGATCGGCGCCCGAGGCGGCGCTGTTGCCGCTGCTGCTCGGCGCCGCCGAGGCGACGGTGGTGCTGCTGCCGCCGGCGCGCGCGCGCGCGAGGTCGCCGAGCGGATCGTTCGAGGGCGGCAGCGCGTTGGCCTCGGCCGGCACCGGCGCGGGCCGCGCCGGCTTGGGCGCCACGACCACGGGCACCGGCGGCGCGGGCGGCGGCGTGCCCGGCGCGACGGTGGTGCCGCCGCCGTCGCCCGAGGCCACCGGGCCGGTGGCGGCCGGCGGCTTGGGCGGCGCCGAGGGCTTGCCCGCGAGCGGCGCGTTCGGGTCCCAGTCGCGGTTCTTGCGCGCCTCGGCCTCGTCCTGCTCGGGGCCGCCGCGCTGCGTCTTGGTGACGAACGGGATCGGCACCTTGGTCACGTAGACCGCGATGCCCAGGGCGACGCCGAGCCCGAGCACCAGGCCGATGATCAGCCCGATGACGATGTTGCCGCCTTGTCTTCTTGTCTTCTTCATGGTGAGGTTCACATCTTGCTCGGCGCACTGACGCCGAGGATCGCGAGGCCATTGTGCAGCACCTGCGCGGTCGCGGCGACCAGCGCGAGGCGCGCGAGCCTGACCTTCTCGTCGTCCACCAGGATGCGCTCGGCGTCGTAGTAGCTGTGGTAGCTCGCGGCCAGTTCGCGCAGGTAGAAGGTGACGTCGTGCGGCGCGAAGTCCTTGGCCGCGGCCGTGAGCATCGCCGGGTACTTGGCCAGCAGCAGCATCAGCGACTGCGCCGCGGGGCTGTCGAGCGGCGAGAGGTCGGCGTCCTGGAGCGAGGCCGTGTCGCCGCCCCAGCCGGCCAGCACCGAGCGGATGCGGGCATGGGCGTACTGCACGTAGTAGACCGGGTTGTCGTTGTTCTTCGCCACCGCGAGGTCGACGTCGAAGGTGTATTCGGTGTCGGGCTTGCGGCTCAGCAGGAAGAAGCGCACGGCGTCGGTGCTGGTCCATTCGATCAGGTCGCGCAGCGTGACGTAGCTGCCCGCGCGCTTGCTGATCTTGACCTCCTCGCCGCCCTTCATCACGCGCACCATGGTGTGCAGCACGTAGTCGGGGTAGCCCGCGGGAATGCCCACGCCGGCGGCCTGCAGGCCGGCGCGCACGCGCGCGATGGTGCCGTGGTGGTCGGTGCCCTGGATGTTGATCACCTTGTGGAAGCCGCGCTCCCACTTGGCGATGTGGTAGGCGACGTCGGGCACGAAGTAGGTGTACGTGCCGTCCTGCTTGCGCATCACGCGGTCCTTGTCGTCGCCGTAGTCGGTCGACTTCAGCCACAGCGCGCCGTCCTGCTCGTAGGTCTTGCCCGCGGCCACGAGCTTGCGCACCGCCTCCTCGACGCGGCCGCTGGTGTAGAGGCTGGACTCGAGGTAGTACTGGTCGAAGCGCACGCGGAAGGCCTGCAGGTCCAGGTCCTGCTCGCGGCGCAGGTAGGCCACGGCGAACTCGCGGATCGCGTCGAGGTCCTCGATGTCGCCGCTGGCCGTGACCTCGCGGTCTTCCGACTTGACGGTCTTCTTCGCGATGAAGTCGGCCGCGATGTCGGCGATGTAGTCGCCGTTGTATGCCGGCGCCTTCTCGCCGCTCGGCCATTCGGGATCGCCGGGCTTGAAGCCGCGCGCGCGCAGCTGGGTGCTGTTGGCGAGCGTCTGGATCTGCACGCCGGCGTCGTTGTAGTAGTACTCGCGCCAGACGGTCTCGCCCTGCGAGGCGCGCAGGTTGCAGATCGCGTCGCCGAGCGCGGCCTGGCGGCCGTGGCCCACGTGCAGCGGACCGGTCGGGTTGGCCGAGACGAACTCGACCAGCACCTTCTCGCCGGTCGCGGGCTGATGGCCGAAGGCCTCGCCCGCGGCGAGCACCTCGCGCACGATCTGCTGCTTGGCGGCGGTCTTGAGGCGGATGTTCAGGAAGCCGGGGCCGGCGATCTCGATCGCGTCGACCCACCGGGCGAAGACGGGGGTGGCGAGCAGCGCAGCGCTCAGTTCCTCGGCGAGTTCACGCGGCTTGCGGCCCAGGGGCTTGGCGAGCTGCATCGCGGCGGTGCAGGCGAAGTCGCCGTGCGCGGCGACCTTGGGCGACTCGAAGGCGGCCTTGGCGCCGGCGCCGGGCGAGAGGGATTCGAGCGTGTTCGCGAGCGCCGCGAGCAGCTCCTGTTTGACCAATAGCATCGGCGGATTTTACCGGGCGGCCGTGCATCGCCGTCGCCGCGGCGGCGGGTCACGAGGCGGCGAGCCGCCCGTCGGCAATGATCACGGCGGCGGCCGAATCGAGGTCGGCCTCGAGGCCGGCGCGGGCGGCGGCGCTGTCGCGCGCGGCGAGCCCCTCGATCACGCGGCGGTGGCAGTCCAGCGCCGGCGCCTCCGACAGCCGGCGCGAGCCGGAACGCAGGTCGAGGTTGATCACGGGGCCGACCTGCAGCCACAGCAGCTCGATCACCTCGAGCTGCACCGCGTTGCCGGCCGCCTCGTAGATGCCGAAGTGCAGCGCCTTGTTGAGCGCGATCAGCTCCGAGACGTCGGGGGACTGGCTCGTCATCTGGGCGCCGAACTGGCGGCTCAGCGCCTCGACCCGCGCGAGCGCCGCCGCGTCGATCCGCTGCGCGGCCTGCGCCACCGCCTCGCCTTCGACCAGCTTGCGCACGCTCAGGAGCTGACGAAACCTCGCCACGGTCATCACCGGCACCTGCAGGGCGCGGTTCGGCAGCATCGTGAGCGCACGCTCGGCCACCAGCTGGCGCACCGCCTCGCGCACCGGCATGTGGCTGGTGCCGACGGCCGCCGCCACTTCCGCCAGGGTCAGGCGCTCGCCGGGCTGCAGCTGGCCCGAGATCAGCAGGTCCCTGAGGTGGTGGTAGACGCGCTGCGAGAGCGAGGCATTGTCGACAGGGGCCAGAAGGGGGATCGGGGACAAGAGCGCTCCTGCGCGGACGTCGTGGGGAATCGGGATGGTAAGGCAGCACCCGGGGGCCCTCCGGCGCCGCCCGGCAGCTCTGGGGTTAGCCCTATGGCCAAGTTTAGCTGTCGCTTTGATACTTGATCAAAGATATTTGATTAGATCAACGACGCTCAAGGAGGCACCGCATGAACCATCCCGTTCCCGTTCCAGAGATTCCGCGCCGACGGCTGCTGAAAGCCGGGCTCGCCGGCTGCGCGGTGGGGCTGTCCGGCTTCCCGGCGCTGGTCCGGGCGCAGCCGGACGAGATCGCGATCGGCCATCTCACGCCGCTGACCGGCTTCCTGGGCCCGCTCGGCGAATACGCGGTCATGAGCATCAAGCTCGCGGTGGACGAGATCAACGCGGCCGGCGGCGTGCTGGGCCGGCCGCTCAAGCTGCTGTCGGAGGACTCGGTCAATCCCTCGACCGCGTCGAGCAAGGCGCAGCGCCTGTTCGAACGCGACAACGCGCAGGTGCTGATCGGCGAGATCTCGTCGGCCTCGGCGCTGGCGATCGCGCAGGTGGCCCAGCGCCACCAGCGCATCTTCATCAACACCGGCGCCAACTCGGACGAGTTGCGGGGCAAGGCCTGCAACCGCTTCATGTTCAATGCCGAGGCGAGCAACACCATGTACGTGCGCGCCTGCGGCCAGGCGCTGCTGGCGAAGAACATGGTCAAGGGCAAGAAGTGGTTCACGCTGACGGCCGACTACGCCTTCGGGCACGACCTGCTGCGCGCGGCCAAGGAATTCCTGCGCGAGAACGGCGGCACCGTGGTGGCCGAGGAACTGCTCGCGACCGACACCACCGACTTCAGTCCCTACATGCTGAAGATCCGCCAGGCCCGGCCCGACGTGGTGATCTCCAATCTCTCGGGCAACCAGATCACCAACTTCATCAAGCAGTACGCCGAATTCGGCCTGCCGTACCCGGTGGCGGGCTTCGGCTTCGACACGGCGCTCGCCTGGGGCGCCGGCCCCGACAACTTCGACGGCATCTGGCCGGCCACCTGGTTCCACAGCATCCAGACGCCGAGCGCGCAGGCCTTCGTCAAGGCATTCACGGCACGCTACGGCAAACCGCCGGACAACCAGGCCTGGGGCGAGTACGTGTCGCTCAAGGCGGTGGTGCAGGCGATGACGGAAACGAAGTCCACCGACGCCAACAAGATGGTGGACTACTTCGAGAAGCAGCCCGAGATCGACGTGCTCAAGCAGCGCAAGGGCTACTTCCGCGCCTGGGACCACCAGCTGATGCAGGAGATGTACACCATGAAGCGCAAGCCGAAGGACCGGAGCAAGTGGGACTTCCTCGAGCTCAGCGCGCCGGTGCCCGGCCCGGGCGCGGGCCTGGAGACGCTGGCCACCGCGCGACCGCAGAGCGAATGCAGGCTCGGCTGAAGCCGCGCCCCCGTCCGCAAGGGCTGAGCGCCGCGGCGCGCATCGGCCCCGGCCGCACTTTTCACCTGCAGATCCACGCGGGGCGCGCCGCGCCGCCGCGACGGTCCGTTCTCGCGAGTGCCTGTCATGGAAATCATCTTCTTGTTGGAGCAGGTCATCAACGGCCTGCTGGTCGGCGGGTACTACCTGCTGATCGCCCTGGGCCTGTCGCTGATCTTCAGCCTGGGCGGCGTGGTCAACCTGGCCCACGGCGCCTTCTATGCGCTGGGCGCCTATTTCGCTGTGGAGATCACGCGGCGGCTCGGCTTCGGTTCGGCGCTGGTGCTCTCCCCGGTGCTGGTGGGCCTGCTCGGCATCGCCTTCGAGCGCTTCCTGCTGCGCCGCTTCTACAGCGCCGACCCGATCGTGAGCCTGCTGCTGACCTTCGGCCTCGCCATGGTGGCCGAGCAGCTGCTGCGCATCGTGTGGGGCGCCTCGCCGCTGCCGATGTCCATTCCGCCGGGCTTGCGCGGCAACCTCGCGCTGGGCGAGTTCCTGTACTCGTATTACCGGCTGTTCATGCTGGCGATGGTGATGGCGGCGCTGGCCGGCGTCTGGTGGCTGCTCCACCGCACCGCTTTCGGCCGGGTGGTCCGCGCCGGCGTGCAGCGCCCCGACATGGTGGCGGTGCTCGGCATCCGGCTGCAGCCCTACATGACCGCGATCGTGGTGATCGGCGTCGGCCTCGCGGCGCTGGCCGGCGTGCTGTTCGCGCCGATCTCGGGCGTGCATCCCGCCATGGGCGCCGAGATCATGACGGCCGCCTTCGTGGTGGTCGTGATCGGCGGGCTCGGCAGCTTCTGGGGCGTGGTGATCGCCGCGGCGCTGGTGGGCGTGGTGCGCGGCGTCACGATCCATTTCTACCCGCCGGCCGGCGAGGCCTCGATGTACCTGCTGATGATCCTGGTGCTGCTCGTGCGCCCGCGCGGGCTGCTGGGCGAACGCATCGAGCGCTTCGAATGACACGCCGGAGCCTTCTCCCATGAAAAACATCGACCGCTCCCTTCTGATCAGCGCCGTCGCGCTGCTCGTGATGCCGTTCCTGCTGCAGGCCGCCGGCCTGACCACCACCACGGCGACCGACCTGGTGATCTATGCCATCGCCGCGCTGGCGCTCAACCTGCTGGTGGGCCACACCGGCCTGACCTCGTTCGGCCACGGAGCCTGGTTCGGCCTCGGCGCGTATGCGGCGGCGCTGGCGCAGCTGCACTGGTTCCACGGCAGCTTCATCGTGCCGTTCCTGTTCGCGCTCGGCTTCGTCGCGGTGCTGTCGCTCGGCGTCGGCTTTCTCACGCTGCGGCGGCGCGGCGTGTACTTCTCGCTGCTGACGCTGGCGTTCTCGGCACTGACCTTCACCATCGCCTTCCGCTGGACCGCACTCACCGGCGGCGAGTCGGGCCTCGGCGGCGTGGAACGCGGCCGGCTCGGTCCGGTCCCGCTCGACGATCCCGCGACCTACCTGGTGCTGGTCAGCCTGATCGGGTTCGGCGTGCTCGCCCTGATGCGCCGGCTGCTGAATTCGCCGTTCGGCCATGCGCTGGTGGCGATCCGCGAGAACGAACAGCGTGCCGCCTTCCTGGGCTACGAGCCGAACCGCTACAAGCTCGTGGCGTTCGTCGTCTCGGCCACGCTCACGGGACTCGCCGGCGCGCTGCTGGCCTTCCACCATCGCTTCGCTTCGGCCGAGCCGACCGCGGTGGCCTTCTCGGGCGAGCTGCTGGCGATGGTGGTGATCGGCGGCATGCGCAGCTTCCTCGGGCCGGCCATCGGCGCCCTGTTCTACGTCCTGTTCCGCGAGTACCTGTCGGTCTATGCGAGCAACTGGCTGCTGTACTTCGGCCTGCTGTTCGTGGCCTTCGTTCTGTTCTCGCCGAACGGGCTGATCGGCATCGGATCGCGGCTGCTGCGCCGCTGGAAGCCCGAGGCCGAAACCGGCGCGGCGATGGAGAAGCGCGAGATCCGCGAAGGGCTGCCGCTGCCTGCGTCGCTGCGCCCGGCGGTCCGCGCCGCGGACGGCGCGGTGGTGCTGGAGGCCAAGGAGCTGGCGAAGTCCTTCGGCGGCATCCAGGCCGTGACGTCGACGGCGATCACCCTGCGCCAGGGACAGATCCATGCGCTGCTCGGTCCCAACGGCGCCGGCAAGACGACGGCCTTCAACCTGATCTCGGGCATGTTCGCGCCGGACAAGGGCAGCGTCACGCTCGGCGGCGAGCCGATCCACGGCCTGGCGCCGCACGCGATCTGCCGGCGCGGCCTGGCGCGCTCGTTCCAGATCACCAACCTCTTCAAGGGCCTCAGCATCGAGGAGAACCTGCGGCTGTCGGTGCAGGCGCGCCATGCGGGCGCCTTCAACCTGTGGCGCGACGCGCGCAGCTTCCCGCAGGTGGCGGCGGAGACCGCGGAGCTGCTGGCCTTCCTCGGCCTGAAGGGCATCGAGCAGATCGAGGCCGGCGCACTGTCGTACGGCGGCCAGCGCCTGGTGGACCTCGGCGTGGCGCTCGGCAGCGCGCCGAAGGTGCTGCTGCTGGACGAGCCGCTCGCCGGCCTCGCGGCCGCCGAGCGCGACCGGGTCTCGCGCCTGGTGCAGACGATCGCGGCCGACGTGCCGGTGCTGATCGTCGAGCACGACATCGACCGCGTGCTGGCCCTGTCGCAGACCGTGACCATCATGAACCAGGGCGCGCTGCTGATGACCGGTACGCCCGAGGCGGTGCGCGCCGATGCCCGCGTGCAGGAGATCTACACCGGCAGCGGCACGCCCCAGGTGACGGGGCGCAGCCACGAGCGCCGCGCGAACGCCGACGAGACGCCGCTGCTGCACTTCAGCAAGGTCAACGCCTTCTATGGCAAGAGCCACATCCTCAACGACGCCACGCTCGACGTGCGGCGCGGCGAGATCGTGGCGCTGCTCGGGCGCAACGGCGCCGGCAAGTCGACGCTGCTGAAGACGCTGATCGGCCTCGTCAAGCCGATGGGCGGCGAGATCCGCTTCGACGGCGACCGCATCGACGGCCTCGGCGCGCCGGACATCGCCCGCCGCGGCGTGGGCTACGTGCCGCAAGGCCGGGGCCTGTTCGCCGGCATGTCGGTGCGCGACAACCTGGCGCTGGGCCGGCTGTGCCGCAGCCAGAGCGTGACCGACCGCGGCGTGGTCTGGGACGAGGCGAAGGTGCTGTCGTACTTCCCGCGGCTCGCCGAGCGGCTCGACACGCCGGCCGATTTCCTCTCGGGCGGCGAGCAGCAGATGGTCGCCGTGGCGCGCGCGCTGTCGGGCCACGTCAAGCTGCTGCTGCTCGACGAACCCTTCGAGGGCCTGGCGCCGGCCGTCGTGCAGGAGCTGTTCGCGGTGTTCGACCGGCTGCGCGCGCATGTCTCGATCGTCATCGTCGAGCACAACCTCGACCTGGTGCTCGCGCTGGCCGACCGGGTGTTCGCGCTCGAGCGCGGGGCCGTGTTCCACCAGGGCCCGGCCCGGCGGCTGCTCGAGGACCTCGACCACCGCAAGCAGATCCTCTGGCTCTGAGGCCGGCACCCTTCCCCTCCACTTCACCAACGAAGACCATGAACACCTCCCTCCAAGGCCAGCACGCGCTGGTCACCGCCGGCGCCCAGGGCATCGGCCTGGCCATCACCGAGGCCCTGCTCGCCGCGGGCGCCAGGGTGCACGTCTGCGATGTCGAACAGAAGTTCCTCGACGAGGCGAAGGCGCGCTTCCCCGGCATCGGCGTGAGCCGCACCGACGTGGCCGACGAGGCCGCGGTCGATGCGAT
>CBHTTS010000184.1:0-10616 GCA_966095775.1 uncultured Variovorax sp.
GGCGTACATCATCACCTGCATCATGCAGAAGCCCGCCACCAGCCAGCGCCAGAGCGCGAGCCGCAGCGCCTGCGCGCGGCGCTCGCGCGCGGCGCCGTCGGCCGCGGGCACGAGGCGGTAGCCTGCGGCCTCGGCGGCCTCGAACCAGCGCGAGGGCCGCGTCAGCGCCGCCGACCAGACGATGCGCGCGCGCCGGCTCGCGGCATTGACCTGCGCCTCGCGCACGCCGGGCACGGCCGCGAGCGCGGCCTCGACCGCGAGGCCGCAGGTCGCGCAGTGCATGCCCTCGATCGCGACCTGCGACTCCCAGCCGCCCGCGGCGTCGAGCGCGCGGCCGAACGCGGGCCACTCCGCCGGGTCGTCGAGCACCTGCCAGGCCTCGCGCGGCGGGCGCGGCGGCATGGCGGCGGACGGAAGGGACGACGGCGGGGAAGCGAGCGCAGCTGGCATCGCGCAAGGCTAAGTGGGCGCGCGAGGGGCGCGCTTGATCTGCATCAATCCGCGCGCGCCGCCCGCCGCCTAAGCTCGCGGCACCCTTTGGCGGAGACCTCCATGTACAAGCGCATCCTCGTGGCCACCGACGGCTCCACGCTCTCGAAGAAGGCGGTCGCGAACGCGATCGACCTCGCGGCGGCGCACGGCGCCGGCCTTGTGGCCCTGACCGTGGTCCCGCGCTACCCGACCAGCTACCTCGACGGCGCGATCGCCTTCACGCCCGAGGAGATCGCGCGCGTCGAGAAGCAGTGGGCCGAGAAGGCGCGCGACATGCTCGACGCCGTCGAGAGCCGCGCCGCCGCGGCCGGCGTGAAGGCGAAGCCCGTGGTCGCGAACTCGGACCGCGTGGCCGAAGCCATCGTCGCCGCCGCGCGCAAGCACCGCGCCGACCTGATCGTGATGGCCTCGCACGGGCGCCGCGGGATCAAGCGGCTGCTGCTCGGCAGCGAGACCCAGCACGTGCTGACGAACTCGAAGCTGCCGGTGCTCGTGCTGCGCTGAGCCGCGCCCGCCCCTGCCCTCAGGCCGCCTGCGAGGTCGCGCCGAGCGCGTCGTTCTGGGCCTCGACCTCGGCCAGCCAGCGCCGCTTGTCGCGCAGCGGCGGCACGCCGAACATGCGGCCGTACTCGCGCGCGAACTGCGAGGGGCTCTCGTAGCCCACGCTGTGGGCCGCGCTCGCCACGTCGGCGCCGGCCATCAGCATCTGGCGCCGCGCCTCCTGCAGGCGCAGCTGCTTCTGGTACTGCAGCGGGCTCATCGCGGTCACCGCCTTGAAGTGGTGGTGGAACGAGGACACGCTCATGTGCACCGCGCGCGCCATGTCCTCGATGCGCAGCGACTGCGCGTAGTTGATGCGCAGCGCGCTGATCGCCTTGGCGATGCGCTGGGTGTGGCTGTCCTGCAGCGCGATCTGCCGCAGCCGCGCGCCCTCGCCGTTGACCAGCAGGCGGTAGAAGATCTCGCGCTTGATCATCGGCGCCATGATCGGGATGTCCTCTGGCGTGTCGAGCAGCCGCAGCAGGCGCAGCACCGGCTCGAGCACCGGCATCGCGATGCGGCTCACGTAGACGCCGCGCGAGGCCGGCGCGTTGGCCTTGGCGGGCAGCTTCTCGTCGCGGATCAGCTCGCCGATCTCGTCGAGCGAGAGGTCCAGCCGCACGCCCAGGTAGGGCTCGTTGTCGGGCGTGAGCCGCACCTGGCCGCACACCGGCAGGTCGACCGAGCTCACGAGGTAGTGCATCGGGTCGTAGATGTAGATCTCGTCGCCCACCATCACCCGTTTCGAGCCCTGGGCGATCAGCCCGAAGGCCGGCGTCTGCAGCGCATGCTTGGGGCCGTCGGGCTTGCTGATGCAGTGCACGAAGAGGCCCGGCACCGCGGTCTCGATGCTACCGTCCTGGCCGCGCGTGATGCGGTTGATCAGTGCGACCAGCTCCTGCCGGGCCTGGTCGAGCTCGGGCTCCAGCGGCATCGGCGGCGCGATGACGGTGGCGGCGGATTCGGGTGTTTTGTCGGACATGGTTCTGCCTTGTGAGCGGAGGGAACCACGGCGCCGCGCGCCGTGGAGGATCGGGTGCCCGAAGCTTAGCGCCGCACCGGCCGGCGTGCAGCGCGCCGGGCAGAGGTCTGGAGGATCGGGCAAGTTCTTTGCAGAAACGCGCTCGCCGCCCCGCCGGGCGCGGCCGGATACTTTCGCCACACCCCACCGAAGGACACCTCCATGCAATACCGCCAGTTCGGCCGCACCGGCCTGTTCGTCTCCGAGCTCTGCCTCGGCACCATGACCTTCGGCGGCGCGCCCGGCATCTGGGAGAACATCGGCAAGCTGCAGCAGGCAGAGGCCGAGGCCCTGGTCGGCCGCGCGCTCGACGCCGGCATCAACTTCATCGACACGGCCGACGTGTATTCGGCCGGACTCTCGGAGACCATCACCGGCCAGGCGCTGCGCAACCTCAAGGTGCCGCGCGAGAACGTGGTGGTCGCGACCAAGGTGCTCGCCGAGACCGGCCAGAGCCCGAATTCGGCCGGCGCCTCGCGCTACCACATCATGGACGGCGTGAAGGCCAGCCTGCGGCGGCTGCAGCTCGACCACATCGACCTCTACCAGATCCACGGCTTCGACCCCGTGACGCCGATCGAGGAGACCGTGCGCGCGCTCGACGACCTGGTGCGGCAGGGCCCGGTGCGCTTGGGCGGGGTCGCGACGGGGGCCGCCTGGCAGAGGGTCATGGCGCCCGCCAGCGCCGCCCGCGAGGGCCTGGCGCGCTTCGAGTCGCTGCAGGCCTACTACACCGTCGCGGGGCGCGACCTCGAGCGTGAGCTGGTGCCGATGCTGCGCAGCGAGCAACTGGGCCTGATGGTCTGGAGCCCGCTCGCGGGCGGCCTGCTCAGCGGCAAGTACGGCCGCGGCGCCGAGGCCGAGGCCGGCAGCCGCCGCACCAGCTTCGACTTCCCGCCGGTGAACCGGGCGCGCGCCGACGACTGCATCGAGGTGATGCGCGGACTGGCCGAGGCGCGCGGCGTCTCGGTGGCGCAGATCGCGCTCGCCTGGCTGCTGCACCAGCGCGTGGTGACCAGCGTGATCGTCGGCGCCAAGCGCGTGGACCAGCTCGATGACAACATCGCCGCCACGGCGGTCCGGCTCACGGCCGACGAGCTCGCGGCGCTGGACAAGGTCAGCGCCCTGCCCGCCGAATACCCGGGCTGGATGCTCGAGCGCCAGGCCGGCAACCGCACGAAGTGGCTGGCCGAGCCGCGCCAGCCCGGCTAGGGCTTCTTCGCCGCCACCTCGAAGGCCAGCACCTGCGTGACCTGGCTCGCGGTGTTGAAGTTGTTGTCCGACACCAGCACCAGCGTGTCGTTGCCGTTCGCGAGCTTCGGGCCCCAGCTCATGCCCTCGATGTTGTCGAGCTTGCGCAGGCCCAGCGTCGCGAGGTCGAGCACCAGGCGCTTGCGCACCGGCTGGTAGCTCGCGCCCGCGAGGCGCGCGAGGCCGCGCACGTCGGTGGCGCCCTCGGTGTCGATCTCGTAGAGCCGGATGTGGTTGGCGTAGTTGCCGTCCGCGCCCTGCACGCCCGCGCGCTCGATCGCGAGGAACTGGTGGCCGTTGATCGCGAGCAGCTCCGTCAGGCCGTTGTCCGCGTTGCGGCCCGGCGCGGGCGCGGCGGGGATCGGGTCGATCGGATAGGCGAGCTGGCGCAGCACCGCGCCGCCGCGGTCGTACTGCGTGAGGCGCGAGACCGCGCCGCTCGACGGCGTGGGCAGCGGGCCGTCCTCGTAGACCGGTGCCTCCATGCCGACCCAGAGGCTCTGGCCGTCGGACGAAAAGCTCATCGCCTCGTAGGTCGCGTTGTTGCGCGAACCCGTCTCCTGCGCGGGCGACATCCTGAACATCGCCGGCGTGGGCAGCATCGCCAGCGCGCGGCCGTCGGTGCCCATGCGCGCGACGAAGGGGTCGAGGCCGCGCGCGCGGTCGCCTTCGCTGCCCCACCACAGGCCGCCGCCCAGCGGATCGACGCGCAGCGACTCGGGATCGGCCGAGGTGCCGCCGGGCGCCGGGTCGCTGCTCGGATAGGGCTTGCCCCCAGCGTCCCGGAGCGCGACGGTCGAGCGGAAGCGCACCGAGGAAAAGCCCGAGACGTCGTACTGCAGCTCGGCGGTGTGGAAGCGCGAGGCGCTGCGGTCGTCGCTGAGGAAGTACCACAGCTGCGTGGCCGGGTCGTAGTCGACCGCCGAGAGGCCGCCGACCAGCACGCCGTCGATGCGGATGTCGTTGGCGAGCACCTGTTCGCCGATCAGCCGCAGGCTCTGCACGCTGCGCTCGGGGGCCGGCGCTGGCGCCGGTGTCGGGGCCGGTGCGGGCGCAGGGGCCGGCGCCGGTGCCGGCGGCAGCAGCGGCAGCGCGGGCGCGCCGCCACCCCCGCCGCCGCAGGCGGCGACCATGGCGGCGAGCGCGAGCGCGCAGCCGCGCGCGATCAGGCGAGGAACGAAGGGGACGTGGCGGCAGGACGTGGGCGGAAAAGGCATCGGGCGCTGGGCGAATGGACGAAGCGCCGGATGCTAGGCAGCGCGCGTGACGCTACGGTGAAGCGCCGCCCGGCCGTCCGCGCACCAGCGCCGCGATGTAGTCCGCGAGCGCGACCGTGCCGCGCTCGGAGCTGTCGGGCCGCGCCGGATTTTCGAGCGTGGCGCGCGTCATCGCCGCATAGGAGGCCGCGCCGGCCGCCGAGAAGCCCGCGCGGCGGAACCACGCCTCCCATTGCGCGGGCGGCACCACCTCCAGCCGCACCGGGCGGCCGAGCGCGGCCTCGAAGGCCGCCGCCACGTCGGCCGCGCAATAGCGCTGCGGACCTTCCACGTAGTGCGGCCCCGACGAGGCCGCGGCACCGAACATCAGCCGCGCCGCGTAGCGGCCGAGGTCTTCCGGCGCCACCATTGGCAGCTCGAAATCGGCCGGGAACAGGCTCTGCACCATCCCCTCGTCGCGCGCGCCGGCGAGCGCGGCGTCCCAGTTGCTCATGTAGTAGGCCGCGCGGATCACGCTCACGGGCACGGGCTGGGCCGCGAGCGCCTGCTCCATCTCGTAGAGCACGCCGAGGTCGCCGATGCGCACGCCGGGCTGGGCGCCGTAGGTCGACTCGGCGACGATCTTCTCGAGCGGCAGGCCGCGGATCGCCTCGAGGATGCAGTGCAGGCTGCGGTGCTCCTCGGCCGCGGTGTCGCTCCCGGGCGGCGCGGGCGGGTTGAGCAGGAACAGCCGCGCATGGCCTTCGATCGCGCGCCGCAGCGCGGGCACGTCGAACACGTCCGCCTCGGCGACGCCGGCGCCCTGCCGGCGCAGCGCCTCGGCGCGCGACGCATCGCGCGTGACGGCCGTCACCGCGTCGCCGCGCGCGAGCAGCGCCGCGACCAGCGCGGAGCCGACGTGGCCGGTGGCGCCGAGCACCACGTGCTTCATGGCCGTGCCCCCGCGCCGGCCGGAACGATGACGATGGTTGTTGCGTTGGAAGCTCTCATGCGCCCGACGCTAGCGAAGCCCGGCCGCCGCGCGCGCCCGGCTTGGACGACGCGCGCCGTGGGCCAATTCCCACAGTCGGCGCGCGGCGCCGGGTGGACAACAGGCCATCCGCCCCCCCTCTTCAGCACCGGCCGTGTCCCACCGCAACCAAGCCTCCGCCGCGCTCAAGGCCCTGAGCATCGCCACCGACGCCTGCCGCGAATGCCCGCTGGGCGCGCATGCGACCCAGTCGGTGTTCGGCGAAGGCCCGGTCGGCGCGCGGCTGATGGTCGTGGGCGAGCAGCCCGGCGACAAGGAGGACCTGGTCGGCCGGCCCTTCGTGGGCCCGGCCGGCAAGCTGTTCGACCGCGCGGTGGCCGAGCTCGGCTGGTCGCGCGAGAAGCTCTACGTGACCAATGCGGTCAAGCACTTCAAGTACGAGCTGCGCGGCAAGCGGCGCATCCACAAGACCCCGGGCCAGCGCGAGGCCGAGGCCTGCCACCACTGGCTCGAGAGCGAGATCGAGCAGGTGCGGCCGCTGGCCTTCCTCGCGCTCGGCGCCACGGCCGCGCGCTCGCTGCTCGGGCGCAAGGTGCCGGTGATGAAGGCACGCGGCCAGTGGCACGAGGATGCGGCGGGCCGCCGCGTGCTGGTCACGCTGCATCCCTCGGCGCTGCTGCGCGGCGATCCGGCGCAGCGCGAGGCGGCCTGGAAGGCCTGGCTCGACGACCTGCGCGCAGCCTCGGCGCTGATGAGGAAGAAGGACCCGCCCGCGACGCCGGCGCCCGCGCCCGCGAAGAAGGCCGCCGCTCACGCGCGGCGCCGCGTGCGCATGGTGATCGAGTAGCGCAGCCCCTCGGTCGGCGCGATCGCGTGCTGCCAGGCCCAGCGCGCGGGACCGCGCAGCATGTAGATCGAGCGCGGCGCGAGGCGCAGTTCGAGCCGCGCCGGCGCGCTCGGGCTCGCGGGCGGATAGGGCCGCAGCTGCAGCACCGCGTCGCCGAGCAGCGAGACGCCGACGATGTCCTCGAAGTCCGGCACGTCGCGGTGCCAGCCGAGCGGCGTGCCGGGCCGGTACTCGGCCACCAGCGCATGGGCGAAGGCCTCGGGCGGCATGCCCATCCAGGCCGCGACCCGGTCGCGCAGCGGATGCAGCGACGCGGGCAGCGGCGGGCCCGGGCGCAGCCGGTGGTTGTCGAAGTCGTAGCTCCCGCCGAAGCCGATGCCGCGGCGGCGCGCGGTGAATTCCTTGTAGCGCATCTCGCGCAGAGAGAAGCCGCGCACGAGCGCGAGCAGCGCCTGCTCCTCGTCGCGGCCGAGGAATTCGCGCTCGTAGCGCAGGCCCTCGATCGCGGCCGCGGGCGCCTCGCCGAACAGGTCGGGCTCGTCGGCGCTGAGGACGCGGCTAGCGGCGCGCATCGGCGTCTCCCGGTCGCGGCGCGCCCAGGCGCAGCTCCCACCAGCGCGGCAGCAGCTCGCGGACCTCGGCGCGCGCGAAGCGATCGTCGAGCAGGTGCAGCACGCCGCGGTCCTGCTCGGTGCGGATCACCCGGCCGGCCGCCTGCACCACCTTCTGCAGCCCGGGGTAGAGATAGGTGTACTCGTAGCCCTTGCCGAAGCGCGCCTGCATGCGCTCGCGCGTGATCTCGTTGAGCGCGTTGTACTGCGGCAGCCCCAGGCTCGCGATGAAGGCGCCGACGAGCCGGCTGCCCGGCAGGTCGATGCCCTCGCCGAACGCGCCGCCGAGCACCGCGAAGCCGATGCCGTGGCCGCCCTCCTCGAAGCGCGCCACGAAGTCGTGCCGCTCGGCCTCGGCCATGCCGCGCGTCTGCGCCCAGGCCGGCACGCCCGGATGGCGCGCGAGGAAGGCCGCGAAGGCCTGCTCGAGATGGTCGAAGCTGCCGAAGAACGCGAGGTAGTTGCCCGGACAGCGCGCGAACTGGGCGCCGATGATCTCGGTCACCGGCCGCAGCGAGCGCGCGCGGTCGCGAAAGCGCGTCGAGACGTGGGTCGCGACCTCCACCCGCAGCTGCGCGCTGTGGAACGGCGAGGCCACGTCGAGCAGCGCGGTCTCGGGCGGCAGCCCGAGCGCGTCGCGGTAGAAGCCGAACGGCGACAGCGTGCCCGAGAAGCAGGCGACCGACACCGCCTCGGCGAAGCGCGGCTCGAGGAACGGCGCGGGCACGAGGTTGCGGATCGAGAGGCTGCGCTGCTGACGGTCGATCGCGGGGCCGAGCCGGCGCTCGAACACCGAATGGTCGCCGAAGGCCTCGGCCAGCCGCGCGAAATGCAGCGCGTCGAAGAAGAAGCGCTGCAGCGGCCCCTGGGCGGCGTCGGGCGTGGCCGCGAAGTACTCGCCCATCGCCATGTTCGCGGCCTGCAGCGTGCGCGAGAAGCGCTCCGGGATCTCGTCGCAGGTGTCGTAGGGCTCGGTCTGCGCCTGCTGCAGCGTGTCCCACTCGCGGTAGAGCCGCGCCAGCGGGCCGCGCACGGCCGCGGGCGCGGCGCGGTGGGCTTCCTCGAGCGCGGGGCCGTCGAGTTCGGCGCTGTACATGCCGCGCGCGCGCTCGAGCAGGTTGTGCGCCTCGTCGACCAGCACCGCGGCGCGCCATTCGGATTCCTTCATGGCCGCGAACAGGAAGGCGCTGCCGTCGAAGTAGTAGTTGTAGTCGCCCACGATCAGGTCCGACCAGCGCGCCATCTCCTGCGCGAGGAAATACGGGCAGACCTCGTGCGCGAGCGCGATCCGGCGCAGCGCCGGCCGGTCGAGCCGCAGGGCCCGCGCCGCCGCCTCGCGCGCGGCCGGCAGCCGGTCGTAGAAGCCCTTGGCGAGCGGGCAGGATTCGCCGTGGCAGGCGCGGTCGGGGTGCTCGCAGACCTTCTCGCGCGCCGTGAGCTCGAGCACCCGCAGCCGCGCGCCGTCGCGGCCGAGCAGCGCCAGCGCGTCGAGCGCCACGGCCCGGCCCGAGGTCTTGGCGGTGAGAAAGAAGATCCGGTCGATCTTGCCGGCCGCGCGCGCCTTGAGCAGCGGAAACACGGTCGCGAGCGTCTTGCCGATGCCCGTGGGCGCCTGCGCCATCAGGCAGCGCCCGCCCGCCGCGGCGCGGTAGACCGCCTCGGCCAGCTCGCGCTGGCCGGCGCGGAACGCCCCGTGCGGGAAGGCCAGCCGGCCGAGCGCGGCGCCCAGCGCCGCGTGGTGCGCGGCCTCGCTCTCGGCCCAGGCGGCATAGCGCAGGCACAGCTGCTCGAAGTGCGCCTGCAGCTCGGCGCGGGTGTGCGATTCCTCGAGCACGGTCTCCTCGCCGCTGCCGAGGTCGAGGTAGACCAGCGCGACCGTGAGGCGCTCGTAGCCGTGCTGTTCGCAGAGCATCCAGCCGTAGCAGCGCGCCTGGGCCCAGTGCAGCGCGCGGTGGTTGGCGCGGATGGCGTCGAAGTCGCCGCGGAAGGTCTTGATCTCCTCCACGCGCGGCCCGTGCGGCGCGCGCGGATCGTGGCCGTCGGCGCGGCCGCGCACCCGCAGCGCGCCCCATTCGGAGACCAGCGCGACCTCGCTGCGGTAGCCCTCGCCGCGCCGCTCCTGCACCAGCGCATGGCCCGCCATGCCCTCCTGCGCGCTCGGCGCGGGCACGAAGCGCAGGTCGAGGTCGCCGGCCTTGGCGCCGAAGGCGCACAGCGCCTTGACGGACACGGTGCGGCCGTCGGGCGCCCCGGGACCGGCAGGCGGCGAGCTGGTGGAGGAAGGATCCGCGGCCACGGCAGTGCTGTACAAAACAACAGTATAGCCCGCGGGCCGCGGGGCCGCAGCCGCGTCACGGCGCCTTCTCCGACACGGTGGTTGTGTCGTTTCGGCCAAACTTCAAAAGTTTTGCTTACAAATATGCTTTCAATTCGATGAAAACACCGACCGCGATCGACCCGGACGACTTCGACCGCCTGCTCGGCCGCAACCTCAAGCTCCCGCTGCTCGGCGGCCTGATCGGCGCGCTGGTGTTCGTCGGGCTGATCGTGTTCCTGCTCGCGACCATCAGCTGGGTCGAGCACAGCGACCGGGTGGCGCGCACCGCGAGCGAGCTGCAGCGGCGCAGCATCGACATGGAGACCGGCCTGCGCGGCTTCCTGATCGCGGGCGACGACCGCTTCCTCGAGCCCTACCAGACCGCCCTGCCGCGCATCCGCGCCGATCTCGACGCGCTGCGCCGGCTGGTGGCCGACAACACGCAGCAGGTCGAGCGCGTGGAGCGCATCACGGCCCTGCAGGAGGACTGGAACCGCTTCGCGCAGGAGCTGATCGCCGCGCGCCGCGCCGGGGCCGACTACCAGAAGGCGGTGCGCGAGGGCCGCGGCAAGCAGCTCAGCGACGGCATGCGCGCCGAGTTCGCGGCCTTCATGGAGACCGAGCAGGGCCTGCGCTACCAGCGCAACGAGCAGGCCAACCGCACGAGCTGGATGGTGGTGGCGGTGTTCCTGTTCTTCACCGTCGTGTTCACCGGCCTGGTGGCCTACTTCGGGCGCCGCCAGCTGATGCGGCTGTCGCACAGCTACGACGCGGTGCTGCAGGAGCAGGCGACGCACGCCGAGCGGCTCGCGCAGCAGGCGTGGCTGCGCAACCTGCAGACCGAGCTCGTGGGCGAGCTGGTCGGCGAGCTGAGCGCCAACGACATGGGCCGCAAGGTGCTGGCCTTCTTCTCGCGCCACCTCGGCAGCGCGGTGGGCGCGCTCTACGTGCGCGAGCGCCACGGCACGCTGCGGCGCGCCGCGAGCTACGGCTTCTCGATGGAGGCCGAGGCCTCGCCGCAGGTGTTCTCGCCGACCCAGAGCCTGGTCGGCCAGGCCGCGGCCGAGCGGCGCCGCATGCTGATCGAGCCGATCCAGGCCGACTACCTGAAGGTCAACTCCGGCCTGGGCGAGATGGCGCCCACCGCGGTGCTGCTGGTGCCGCTCGCGAGCGACGGCCTGATCAACGGCGTGCTCGAGCTCGGCCTGCCGCGCGCGCCCGACGGGCGCACCAACGACCTGCTCGACCTCGTGACCGACGACATCGGGGCCTCGCTCGCGGCCGCGCGCTACCGCGAGCAGTTGCAGGACGCACTGACCGAGACGCAGCAGCTCAACGAGGAGCTGCAGG
>CBHTTS010000185.1:0-10560 GCA_966095775.1 uncultured Variovorax sp.
GGACCGAAGAACATTTCTGGGTGGTGTGTTGGGGGCGGGAGCGGCCGCCGCGGGGGCGATGGATCGCGGGGGGCCCGGGCGCCGCGGCATCCATGCCGCCGAGGCGTAGTCGGCCGCGTGGGCGGCGCTGCTGCGGCAGGCGCAGCTCAGCGTGCAGGCCGAGGTGGCGCGCAACTACTTCGAGCTGCGCGGGGCGCAGCGCGAACTGCGCGTGGCCGAGGCCGACGCCGCGGCCGCGGCCGAGACGCTCGAACTGGTACAGGCACGCGCCGACGGCGGCCTGGTGACCGACCTCGATCCCGCGCGCCAGCGCACCCAGCTCGCCGAGCTGCGCGCCCGCATCCCGCTGCTGCTGCAGCAGGAGGCGCAGGCGATGAACCGGATCACGCTGCTCGCGGGCGCCGCGCCCGGTGCGCTCAACGCCGAGCTCGCGGCGCCCGCGGCGGACGCTGCCGCGCCGCTGCCCGACCTCGCGCTCGGCCTGCCCGCGGAACTCGCGCGGCGCCGGCCCGACATCGCGGCCGCCGAAGCCCGGCTGCATGCCGCGACCGCGCGCATCGGCGTGGCGGTGGCCGACCTGTATCCGCGGCTGACGCTGGGCGCCGGGCTGGGCTTCGAGTCGGCGGGCAGTGAACGCTTCGGCGAATGGGGCAGCCGCCAGTGGCACATCGGGCCGTCGATCAGCCTGCCGCTGTTCGACCACGGCCGGCGCCGCAGCATGGTCGAGCTGCGCACGCTGCAGCAGCAGGAGGCGGCGGTGGACTTCCAGCGCACGGTGCTGCAGGCCTGGCACGAGATCGACGGCGCGCTCAGCAGCTACAACGCCGAGCGCCGGCGCCAGGGCGAACTGGCCGAGCGCGAGCGTGCGAGCCGCGATGCGCTCGTGCTCGCGCATGCGCGCTATGCCAACGGGCTCACCGACTTCGGCGTCGAACTCGACGCGCGCCGCGCGCTGCTGCGGGCGCGGCGCGACCAGGTGCAGAGCGCGAGCCGGCTCGCGGTCGGGCTCGTGGCGGTCTACAAGGCGCTCGGCGGCGAAGCGCCGTAGGTCTCATTTCCCCGGGGTGTTGATGAAGCTCGCGTTGCCCAGGCCCGTGCCGATGGTCAGCACGCCCCAGCGCTTGACGTCGCGCATGAACGGGAGTTCGCTCAGGCCCTGCACCACCGCGTCGTTGTGCATCAGCACCAGCATCGGGTCCGAGCCGAGCGTGAGCATGCGGCGCCAGACCGCCGTCGGCAGGTGGAAGGCATGGCTCTCCCAGTCGCCCGGGAGGTTCTGCGCGCCGCGCGCGATCGACCCGTCGGGGCGGATCAGCCCGGGGCAGCCGATGCCCACGAACGGCGCGAGGCGGATCTTCTTGCGCTCGCTGTAGCGCACCATGTCCATCAGCATGTCGGCGATGTGCTCGACCATGAGGCTGCGGTTCGGGCCCTCGTCGGCATGGCGCCATTTCTCGCGCCGCACCACGCGGGCGCGCGAGAAGTCCTGCGCCTTGCGCCAGCGCGTCTTGACGATGCCGCAGCGCACGTTGGTGCCGCCGATGTCGACCGCGAGGATGGCGTCGTAGCGCCGCAGCATGGCCGGCGGCGCGAGGTGCACCCAGCCGATCAGCCCGCCGTCGTCGACGTTGTGCGAGAGTCGGCCCAACTGCACGTGCAGCCCGAGCTCCTCGAGGATGGCGCCGGTCTGCAGCACCGCGCGCTCGCCGACGTCGCTCTCGGGAAAGCCGCCGCCGACCACGATGCGCTCGACCTTGCGCCACGAGGGCTGGCGCAGGAAGCGCTGGATCACCGCCGCGAGCTCTTCGGAGAACTCCTCGATCACGCCGTGCATCACGTCGCCGGCCTCGGAGGCCTTGCTGGCGCCGAGCACGCGGTCGAGCGTCTTCTTGCTCAGGTCGCGCGAATGCAGCTTGCCGAGCGGGTCCTTTCCGCTCTTGCGGCGGCGCTTGCGCCAGCGTTCGAGCAGTTCCCTGAAGGCGGTCTGGCTCGCCTGGTCGCCGACGAAGCCGTCCTTGTCGCGCAGCTGCAGGCTGTAGCCTTCGACGCGCACGCCCGGCAGCTCGCGCAGGCCGTGCACGTCGGCGGCCGGAAGGGGGTCGCTCGCGGCGGCGGCGTGTGCTCGGGTCGTGGGCGATCGGGATGTCATGCGAGCGATGATGCGGCGCGGCGCGGCGCGCGCGCATCGGCTCCGCGCACCACGCGGTGTAGGAGAGCATCGGCGCGCGCTGGCGGCTGCGCGCCCGTCTCTATACACTGGCCGCGATGCAACGCATCCTCCGGCCCGCCCTCCTGCTGCTGTTCTCGCTGGCCTGGTTCGGCGCCGCGTCGTGCGCCTGGGCGCAGGAGACGCTGCGCGTGGGCTCCAAGCGCTTCACCGAGTCGTACATCCTCGCCGAGCTGATCTCGCAGGCCGCGGCGCCGCACGTGGGCGCGCCGCCCGTGGTGCGGCAGGGGCTGGGCAACACCGCCATCGTCTACGAGGCGCTGCGCTCGGGCGCGATCGACGTCTATGCCGAATACACCGGCACCATCGCGCTCGAGATCCTCAAGGGCCCGCCCGGCATGACGCGCGAGGCGATGAACGCGGCGCTCGCGCCGCTGGGCCTGGGCGTGGCGGTGCCGCTGGGCTTCAACGACGGCTATGCGCTCGCGGTGCGCGCGGCCGATGCCGAGCGCCTGGGCCTGCGCACGCTGAGCGACCTCGCGCGCCACCCCGGACTGCGGCTCGGACTCTCGAACGAATTCATCGGCCGCGCCGACGGCTGGAAGGGCCTCGCCGCGCGCTACGGCCTCGCGCAGGTGCCGACCGGGCTCGACCACGGCCTGGCCTACGAGGCGATCGCGGCGAAGCAGATCGACGTGATGGACATCTACACGACCGACGCGAAGATCGACCACCTCGGCCTGCGCGTGCTCGAGGACGACCGCCGCCACTTCCCGCGCTACGACGCGGTGCTGCTGTACCGGCTCGACCTGCCCGCGCGCCTGCCGGCGGCCTGGGCCGCGCTGCGCGCGCTCGAGGGCCGCATCGACGAGCGCGCGATGATCGCGATGAACGCGCGCGCCGAGCTGCAGAGCGTGCCCTTCGATGCGA
Organism: uncultured Variovorax sp.; assembly: GCA_966095775.1. Classification (GTDB taxonomy): domain Bacteria; phylum Pseudomonadota; class Gammaproteobacteria; order Burkholderiales; family Burkholderiaceae_C; genus Variovorax. The sequence goes on from CBHTTS010000185.1 coordinate 3,098, forward strand.
TCGCGCGCGACTTCCTCGCCGGCCAGCGCCAGGGCGCCGGCGCGCGCGCCGAGGCGCCACGGCGCGGCTTCGCGGCCAAGCTGTTCGGCGCCGACCTGTGGCAGCTCGCGCGCCAGCACCTGCTGCTGGTCGCCGTGTCGGTGGGACTCGCGATCCTGATCGGCGTGCCGGCCGCGATCCTGGTGTTCGCGCACGTGCGGCTGCGCGCGCTGGTGCTCGGCTTCGCGAGCCTGCTGCAGACCGTGCCCTCGCTCGCGCTGCTCGCGGTGCTGATCTCGGCGCTCGGCGCGATCGGCGCCCTGCCCGCGCTGATCGCGCTCACGCTCTATTCGCTGCTGCCGATCATGCGCAACACCGTGACCGGCCTGGCCGAGGTGCCGCAGGGCCTGCGCCTCGCGGGCACGGCGCTCGGGATGACGCCGCCGCAGAACCTGCGGCTGGTGCTGCTGCCGCTCGCGCTGCCCACCATGCTCGCGGGCGTGCGGACCGCGACGGCGATCGCCATCGGCACCGCGACCATCGCCGCCTTCATCGGCGCGGGCGGCTTCGGCGAACGCATCGTCACCGGCCTCGCGCTCAACGACCGCGAGCTGCTCGTGGCGGGCGCGCTGCCGGCCGCGGCGCTGGCGCTGCTGAGCGAGGGGCTGTTCGAGCTCGCCGAGATGCTGATGCGCCGCCGGCGCCGCGCGCCGCCGTCGTCGCCGCCGCCAGCGCCATGAGGCCCTCGCGCAGCAGCGCGGCGCCCGCGCCCAGCGGCCGGTCGGCGCGGTGGCAGAAGTAGCACGGCTGCTCGGCCCGGCCCGCGGGCCCGATCCGCCCCATCGGCAACTGCACCAGCGTGCCGGCGGCGAGGTCGTCGGCCACCAGCCACGCGGGCATCTTGCCCCAGCCCAGGCCCGCGCGCAGCAGCGCGAGCTTGATGTACATGTCGCTCACGCGCCAGGTCGAGGGCGAGAGCACGTCGATGTCGTAGCCTTCGCTCAGGGTGCTCGGGTCCTCCACCACGATCTGCACATGCTCCGCCGCCGCGGCGTCGAGCCCCGCGCCGCCGCGCCGCGCCGCGCGGTCCGCGAGCCCATGCGAGGGCGCGGCCACCGCGACCGTGTGCAGCGGCATGAGGTACGCGCGCTCGATCTTCGCCTCGGCATGGCCGAAGGCCGCGATCGCGAGGTCGCAGCGGCCGGTCTGCAGCGCATCGATGGTGCCGCCCATCGAGCTGTACGCGATGCGCACCGCGATGCCCGGATAGCGCGCATGCATGCCGCGGACGGCCTCGGCCACGAGCGCGGGCGGAAAGAGCGTGTCCACCGCGAGCGAGAGGCCGAGCTCGATGCCCTGCTCGAGGCCCTGCGCCCGCGCGCGCAGCGCCTCGACCTTCGAGAGGATCACGCGCACGTCGCGCAGCAGGGCCGCGCCCGTGGGCGTGAGCACCGGCTTGTGGCCCGAGCGGTCGAACAGGCGCACCTGCAACTCGGCCTCGAGGTTGGCGACCGCGTGGCTCACGGCCGACTGCACGCGGTGCAGCCGCGCCGCGCCGGCACGGAAGCTGCCGGCGTCGGCCACGGCGACGAACATCTGCATCTGGCTCAGGGTGAGGACGTCGAGCATGATCTTGTGAATCGATCGGGTTGGCCGATATTATTCTCTTTCATCGATATGCGATCGGGTCCAAAGTGGCGCCATGAACCCACCGATCGACATGCCGCGCGCCCCGGCCGCCGCGGCCCCCACACCCTCCTCGACCCACTGGCCCGGCGTGGCGCTGACCGTGGCCGCCGGCGTGATCGCCTCGCTCCAGGTGGGCAAGGTCGCGATCGCCGCGCCGCAGCTGCGCACCGACTTCGGCCTCGATCTCACGATGGTCGGATGGCTCATGGCGATGTTCTCGCTGCTCGGCGTGCTCGGCGCGGTGCCGGTGGGCGCCTGGGTCGAGCGCGCCGGCGACCGGCGCCTGGTGCTCGCGGGACTGCTCGCGACCGCCGCGGGCAGCGCGGCCGGCGCTGCCGCCCAGGGCGTGGCGGTGCTGCTCGCGGGGCGCGTGGTCGAGGGCCTGGGCTTCGTGCTGATCACCATCGCCGGCCCTTCGGTGCTGCAGCGCCTGGTGGCGCCGGCCGGACGCGACCTCGCCTTCGCGATCTGGAGCTGCTTCATGCCGACGGGCATCGCGCTGGCGCTGTCCAGCGGCGCCCTGCTCGACGGCTGGCGCGGCTTCTGGCTCGCCAATGCCGCGCTCGCGGCGGCGGTCGCGGCGCTGGTGTTCGCGGGCGTTCCACGCGGTGACGCGGGCCGCGGCGCGCCGGTGTCGCTGCGCGGCATGGGCCGGGATGCGGCGACGACGCTGCGCGCCGGCGCCCCGGCGCTGATCGCCGCGGCCTTCGTGGTCTACAGCCTGCAGTTCTTCGCGCTCTTCAGCTTCCTGCCGGTGCTCCTGATCGAGCGCATGGGCGTGGGCACGGCCGCGGCCGGCGCACTCAGCGCCGCGGCCTGCGTCGTCAACGTGGCGGGCAACCTCGCGGCCGGCGTGCTGCTGCGGCGGGGCGCGGCGCGCTGGCTGCTCGCGGCCTCGGCCAGCGCGTTCATGGGGCTTTCGGCGCTCGGCATCTTCCTGCCGGTGCTCGGGGCGCTGCCCACCTTCGTGCTGTGCCTCGTGTTCTCGGGCGCGGGCGGGCTGCTGCCCGCCACCCTGATCGGCACCTCGCCGCTCGCGGCGCCGCTCCCGCGGCTGGCGCCGATGGCCATGGGCCTGCTGATGCTCGGAAGCAACCTGGGCCAGATGGTCGGCCCGGTGGTCGTGGGCGGCGCGGTCGATGCGCGTGGGTGGCCCGCGGCGGCGGCCATCGTGGCCGCGGCGGGCGTGGCCGGGGTGCTGCTCGCGCTCGGGCTGCGGCGCGCGATGGCGCGCAGCCAGGGCCGCATGCCTCAGGCGAGCGTGTAGGCGGTCTTCACGGTGGTGAAGAACTCCTGCGCATAGCGGCCCTGCTCGCGCGGACCGTAGCTCGAGCCCTTGCGGCCGCCGAAGGGCACGTGGTAGTCCACGCCCGCGGTCGGCAGGTTCACCATCACCATGCCGGCCTGGCTGTGGCGCTTGAAGTGGGTCGCGTACTTGAGCGAGGTGGTCGCGATGCCGGCCGACAGGCCGAACTCGGTGTCGTTGGCCGTGGCCAGCGCCTCTTCGTAGTTCTTCACGCGGATCACGCTCGCGACCGGGCCGAAGATCTCTTCCTTGTTGATGCGCATCGTGGCGGCCGACTCGCTGAACAGCGCCGGCGACATGTAGTAGCCGTCGGTCTCGAGCTTGAGCAATTCGCCGCCGGCCGCGAGCGTGGCGCCCTCGCCCTTGCCGATCGCGATGTACTCCATGTCCTGGTCGAGCTGCGACTTCGACGAGACCGGGCCGATGTCGGTGCCCTGCGCGAGCGCGTCGCCGACCTTGATCTTTTCCATGCGGGCCTTCATCGCCTCGATGAACTTCGGGTAGATGCCTTCGGTGACGATCAGCCGGCTCGACGCGGTGCAGCGCTGGCCGGTCGAATAGAACGCGCTCTGCACGCTGAGCTCCACGGCCTGCGCGAGGTCGGCGTCGTCGAGCACCACCTGCGGGTTCTTGCCGCCCATCTCGAGCTGCACCTTCTTGCCGTTGGTGGCGCACTGCACCGCGATGTTGCGGCCCACGCCGACCGAGCCGGTGAAGCTGATCGCGTGGATGCCGGGGTGGTTGACGAGCGCGTTGCCGATCACGCTGCCGCGGCCCATCACGAGGTTGAACACGCCCGCGGGGATGCCCGAGCGGCTGATGATCTCGGCCAGCGCCCAGGCGCAGCCGGGCACGAGGTCGGCGGGCTTGAGCACCACGCAGTTGCCGAAGGCGAGCGCGGGCGCGATCTTCCAGGCGGGGATCGCGATCGGGAAGTTCCACGGCGTGATCAGGCCGACGACGCCGACCGGCTCGCGCGTGATCTCGACGCCGATGTTCGGCCGCACCGAGGGCACGACCTCGCCCGCGAGGCGCAGGCACTCGCCCGCGAAGAACTTGAAGATGTAGCCCGCGCGCGCGGCCTCGCCGATGCCTTCGGCGCGGGTCTTGCCCTCTTCGCGCGCGAGCAGCTCGCCGAGCTCCTCCTTGCGCGCGAGGATCTCGTTGCCGATCTTGTCGAGCGCATCGGAGCGCGCCTGGATGCTGCCCGTGGCCCAGGCCGGGAACGCGGCCGTCGCGGCCGCGACCGCGGCGTCGACGTGCGAGGCGTCGCCCTGGGTGTACTGGCCCAGCACGTCGGACAGGTTGCTCGGGTTGACGTTGGGGCTGTAGCTCGCGCCGGCGCGCCATTCGCCGCCGATCAGGTTGTCGAAGTTCTGCATGTCGGGTTCCTTGGTGGTCGGAGGAGAAAGACTGAACCTTCAGCGCACCATGCAAGGGCGCTTATTGTCGAAGGTCCATCCCGGGATCAAGTATTGCATTGCCTGCGCGTCGTTGCGCGCGCCGAGGCCGTGCTTCAGGTAGCGCTGGTGCGCCTTCTCCACCTCGTCCATGTCGAGCTCCACGCCGAGGCCGCCCTTCGCCGGCACCTTGACGTAGCCGCCCTCGATCTTGAGCGGCTCGCGCGTGAGCCGCTGGCCGTCCTGCCAGATCCAGTGCGTGTCGATGGCCGTGACCTTGCCCGGCGCCGCGGCCGCCACGTGCGTGAACATCGCGAGCGAGACGTCGAAGTGGTTGTTCGAATGCGAGCCCCAGGTCAGGCCCCAGGCCTGGCACAGCTGCGCGACGCGCACCGAGCCCTGCAGGGTCCAGAAGTGCGGGTCGGCAAGCGGGATGTCGACCGACTGCAGCGAGAGGCTGTGCACCATCTCGCGCCAGTCGGTGGCGACCATGTTGGTCGCGGTCGGCAGGCCGGTGGCGCGGCGGAACTCGGCCATCACCTCGCGGCCCGAGAACACGCCTTCCGCGCCGCACGGGTCCTCGGCGTAGGCCATCACGCCGTGCAGGTCGCGGCACAGGCGCACCGCGTCGGCGAGCAGCCAACCGCCGTTCGGATCGAGCGTGACGCGCGCCTGCGGGAAGCGCTCGTGCAGCGCACGGATCGCCTCGACCTCCTCGTCGCCCCGCAGCACGCCGCCCTTGAGCTTGAAGTCGGTGAAGCCGTAGCGCGCATGCGCGGCCTCGGCCAGGCGCACGACGGCCTCGGGCGTCATCGCCTCCTCGTGGCGCAGGCGGAACCAGTCGTTGTCGGCGCCGGGGTCGCTTTGGTACGGCAGGTCGGTCTTCCGGCGGTCGCCGATGTAGAACAGGTAGCCGAGCATCTGTACGGCGTCGCGCTGCTGGCCCTCGCCGAGCAGCGCCGCCACGGGCACCTCGAGGTGCTGGCCCAGCAGGTCGAGCAGCGCGGCCTCGACCGCGGTGACCGCATGGATCGTCACGCGCAGGTCGAAGGTCTGCTGGCCGCGGCCGCCGCTGTCGCGGCTCGCGAACGCGCGGCGCATCGCATTGAGCACCGCGTTGTGGTTGCCGATGGGCTGCCCGACGACGAGGTCGCGCGCGTCCTCGAGCGTCTGGCGGATCTTCTCGCCGCCCGGCACTTCGCCGACGCCCGTGCGGCCCGCGCTGTCGGTCAGGATCAGCAGGTTGCGCGTGAAGAACGGGCCGTGCGCGCCGCTCAGGTTCATGAGCATGCTGTCGTGGCCCGCGACGGGAACCACGCGCATGGCGGTCACGACGGGCGTCTGCGACTGCGCCGCCGGGGAGGATGGGGAAGAGGTGTTCGTCATGGCTTCAGGCAGAAAAGTGAAAAGGCCCGCAAGGCGGGCTGTGGCCGTCGTCGAGATCAGTCCGCGCTGATCTTGCGGGTGTCGATCAGGGTCTTCCAGCGGTTCCATTCGCGCGCCTGGAAGGCGGTGAACTCGGCCGGCGTGCTGGCGACGATCTCCAGGCCCTGCTCCAGCATGCGCTTCTTCACTTCCGGGTCGTTGATGGCCGCGACGGCCGCGGCGGCCAGCTTCTCCTTCACGGCCGGGGGCAGCCCCTTCGGCGCGGCGAGCCCCTGCCACGAGTAGACCTCCGCGCCCTTCACGCCGGCCTCGGCCAGCGTCGGCACGTCGGGCAGGACCGGCGAGCGCTTGTCGCCCGTCAGCGCGATCGCGTGGAGCTTGCCGGCCTTGATGTGCGGCAGCACCGCGTTCACGTTCTGGAACGAGAAGTCGACCTGGCCGCCGAGCAGGTCGTTGATGGCCGGCGCGCCGCCCTTGTACGGCACGTGCAGGCCCTGCGTGCCGCTCTGCTGCCAGAAGACCTCGGCCGAGAGATGGTCGGACGAACCGTTGCCCGAACTCGCGAAGCTCACCTTGCCGGGGTTGGCCTTGAGCGTGGCGATCACCTCGGCGACCGTGCGCTCCTTCTGCTTCGGGCTGGCGACGAGCACGTTCGGCGCCTGGACCGGCACGCTGATGTAGTCGAAGTCCTTGGTGGCGTCGTAGGGCACGTTCTTCTGCAGGTGCGGCGTGACGACGAAAGCGCCGAGCGAAGACACCAGCAGCGTGTAGCCGTCCGGCGCGGCGCGCTTCACGAAGCCGGCGCCGATGGTGCCGGTGGCGCCGGGCTTGTTGTCGACCACGAAAGGCTGCCCGAGCCTGTTCTGCATCTGCAGGGCCAGCGCGCGCGCCACCATGTCGGTGGAGCCGCCCGCGGGAAACGGCACGACCACGGTCACGCTTTTCTGCGGCCAGGCGTCGGCCTGGGCCGCCGCCTGCAGCGGCAGCATCGCGGTGGCGGCGAGCGCGAGGCCGGCCGCGAGGAAGAGTTGCTTGATGATGCGCATGCTGCGTTGTCTCCGTCGTCGTTGTGGCGGCGCGCGCGGCTTACTGCGGGCCGAGGGTGTCGATCAGCGCCTTGAGCTGTTCCATCTCGGCCGGCTTGAGGTCGGTCAGCGGCGGGCGCACCGGGCCCGCGTCGTGGCCGACGATCCTGGCGCCGGCCTTGACGATGCTCACCGCATAGCCGGGCACGCGGTTGCGCAGCTCGAGGTAGGGCATGAAGAAGTTCTTCAGCAGGCGGTGCTGCGTCGCGAGGTCGTCGGCGGCGACGGCCTTGTAGAAGTCCATCGCGGTCTTCGGGATGAAGTTGAACACGGCCGACGAGTACACCGGCGTGCCCATGGCCTTGTAGGCCGCGGCATAGACCTCGGCCGTGGGCAGGCCGCCCAGGTAGCTGAAGCGGTCGCCCATCTTCTGGTAGATCGCGACCATCGCCTCGATGTCGCCCACGCCGTCCTTGAAGCCGACCAGGTTGGGGCAGCGCTCGGCCAGGCGCGCCAGCGTCTCGGGCTTGTAGCGGGCCTGCGCGCGGTTGTAGACGATGACGCCGAAGTCCACGCTCCTGCACACCGCCTCGACGTGCGCGGCCAGGCCTTCCTGGCCCGCTTCGGTCAGGTAGTGCGGCAGCAGCAGGATGCCGTGCGCGCCGGCCTTCTCGGCCG
>CBHTTS010000186.1:0-10512 GCA_966095775.1 uncultured Variovorax sp.
TTTCCTGGATCGAGGCCGTGCCGTCGACGATCTCGCCGCAGTTGATGTCCATGTCCTCCTCCTGCCGCTGCCACAGCGCCGAGTTGGTGGCGAGCTTGAGCGAGGGCGAGGGCGCGCAGCCGTAGGCCGAGCCGCGGCCGGTGGTGAAGCAGATCATGTTGGCGCCGCCCGCCACCTGGCCGGTGGCGCTGACCGGGTCGTAGCCCGGCGTGTCCATGTAGACGAAGCCGTGCGCCGTCACCGGCTCGGCGTATTCGTACACCGCCTCCAGGTTGGTGGTGCCGCCCTTCGCCACCGCGCCGAGCGATTTCTCCAGGATGGTGGTGAGGCCGCCCGCCTTGTTGCCCGGCGAGGGGTTGTTGTTCATCTCGCCTTCGTTGATCTCGGTGTAGCGCTCCCACCAGTGGATGCGGTCCACCAGCTTCTGGCCCACCTCGCGCCGCACCGCGCGGCGCGTCAGCAGGTGCTCGGCGCCGTAGACCTCGGGCGTCTCGCTGAGGATCGCGGTGCCGCCGTGCGCCACCAGCAGGTCGACTGCCGCGCCCAGCGCCGGGTTCGCGCTGATGCCCGAGTAGCCGTCGGAGCCGCCGCACTGCAGGCCGATCGTGATGTGCGACGCGCTGCAGGGCTCGCGCTTCACCGCGTTCGCGCGCGGCAGCATCTCGTTGATCAGCGCGATGCCCTTCTCGACCGTCTTGCGCGTGCCGCCCGTGTCCTGGATGTTGAAGGTGCGGAAGTTCTCGCCCTCGGCCAAGTGGCCGGTTGCGAGCCAGGCGTTGATCTGGTTCGCCTCGCAGCCCAGGCCGACCACGAGCACGCCGGCGAAGTTCGCATGCGTGGCATAGCCCGTGAGCGTGCGCTCGAGGATCTGCATGCCCAGCCCCTGGGTGTCCATGCCGCAGCCCGTGCCGTGCGTGAGCGCGACCACGCCGTCGACGTTCGGGTACGCGGCCAGGGCCGCGGGGTTGGTGCGGCGCGAGAAGTGGTCGGCGATCGCGCGCGCCGCGGTGGCCGAGCAGTTCACGCTCGTGAGCACGCCGATGTAGTTGCGCGTCGCCACCCGGCCGTCGGCGCGCCGGATGCCCAAGAACGTGGCCTCGCGCTTCGCGGGCGCGGGCTTCACGTCGGCGCCGAAGGCGTAGTCGCGGGCGAAGTCACCCTTGTCCGGGCCCATGTCGAGGTTGTGCGTGTGCACGTGCTCGCCGGGCGCGATCGGCCGGCTCGCGAAGCCGATGATCTGGTTGTAGCGGCGCACCGGCTCGCCCGCGGCGATGGCGCGGGTCGCCACCTTGTGCCCCGCGGGGATCAGGCCGCGCACGGCGATGTCTTCGACGGTGGCGCCGCCGACCAGCTGGCTGCGCGCGATCACCACGTCGTCGGCGGGATGGAGGCGAATGAAGGGGTTCATCGTGGAGTCTTCGTTGTCGGTCTAGAAGAACATTTTCGGCAGCCACAGTACCAGTGACGGCACGTAGGTGATCACGCCGAGCGCGAGCAGCAGCGGGATCAGCCACGGCAGGATCGCCATCGTCGTGCGCTCGAAGCTCAGGCCCGCCACGCGCGCGAGCACGAACAGCACCATGCCCATCGGCGGATGCAGCAGGCCGATCATCAGGTTCAGCACCATCACCAGGCCGAAGTGGATCGGGTCCACGCCGAGCTGCATCGCGATCGGCAGCAGGATCGGCACCAGGATCGTGATCGCCGCCGTGGGCTCGAGGAAGCAGCCCACGAACAGCATCAGCAGGTTCGCGAGCAGCAGGAACACCCAGGCTTCCTTGGTGACGCCGAGCACCCAGTTCGCGATGTCGGTGGTCACGCCGGTGGCGGTGAGCATCCAGCCGAAGATCGAGGCCGCGGCGACGATGAACAGCACCGTCGAGGTGGTCTCGATGGTGTCGAGGCAGACCTTGACGAACATCTTCCACGACAGCGTCTTGTACCAGGCGAAGCCGAGGATCAGCGCCCACACGCAGGCCGCGATCGCGCCTTCGGTCGGCGTGAACAGGCCCGTGCTCATGCCGCCGATCAGCAGCACCGGCGTCATGATCGGCAGCAGCGCCTCGAAGCGGAAGATCCGGTCGAGCACGAACAGCGCCGCCAGCCCCGCGAACACCGTCAGCTGCGGCGGCGTGCCGAGCTTGGCCACGAGCAGCCACAGCACGAGCGGCCAGCCGATCACCACGCCGAGCTCGCACATCGCCTTGAAGAAGCGCGTCTGCGAGAACTTCACGTCGCCGCCCCAGCCGTTGCGGTGCGCGAAGTAGGCCACCGTGAGCATCATCAGCACCGTCAGCAGCGCGCCCGGCAGGATGCCCGCGAGGAACAGCGCGCCGACCGAGACGTTGGCCATCATCCCGTAGATCACGAACGGCAGGCTCGGCGGAATGATCGGCCCGAGCGTGGCCGAGGCCGCGGTCACGCCGACCGCGAACTCGGTCGCGTAGCCGTGCTCCTTCATCGCCTTGATCTCGATCGTGCCCAGGCCCGCGGCATCCGCGATCGCCGTGCCGCTCATGCCCGCGAAGATCACCGAGCCGAGCACGTTCACGTGCCCCAGGCCGCCCTTGAGCCAGCCCACGAGCGCGAGCGCGAAGTTGTAGATGCGGGTCGTGATGCCCGCGTTGTTCATCAGGTTGCCCGCGAGGATGAAGAAGGGCACCGCGAGCAGCGGGAAGCTGTCGATGCCGCTCACCATGCGGTGGATCACCACGAACGGCGGCAGGTTGCCGCTCAGGACGATGTAGACCAGCGAGGCGCCGGCCATCGCGATGGCGACCGGAATGCCGCCGGCCATGAAGACCAGGAAGAATATCTTGAGCATGCGCTTGCTTCCGACTCAGCGGTCGGCCATCGTGGTTTCGGGGCGCTCGAGCACGCTGTAGCCGCGCCGCCAGTGGATGCGCGCCACCTGGACCGAGCGCCAGGTCATCGCGACGAAGCCCAGCAGGCACAGCGCATAGACGATGTTCATCGGCGCGTCGACGATGGTCATGCGCGTGTTGCTGCCGATCTTGAGCATCATCTGCACCGTCATCACCACGGCCGCCACGAAGAAGGCGATGCGCAGCGCATCGACCGCGCGCGAGAGCCAGCGCCCCATCGCCGCCGGCATGTGGCGGTAGAAGAAGTCGACCTGGATCTGGTTGTTCTTCGCCACGCCCACCGCCGCGCCGATGAACACCATCCCGATGAGCATGTAGCGCGCCACCTCCTCGGTCCAGGCGGCCGAGTCGTTCATCACGTAGCGGGTGACGAACTGGTAGAACACCGTCAGGCCCAGCGCCCAGAAGATCGCGAGCGCGATCCAGCCTTCCGCGATCGTGTCGGACAGGTCCACGGCCTCGTCCTGGGCATGGAAATGCCCTTCGTCGTCGATGATTTTTTCTTCGGTCACACAGTCTCCTGAGCGCTTCGGCGAGCGAAGCGAAACCCGTTCGGGAAACACCGCGGACCCGGCTTGGCCGAGCCGCCGGTGTGGCCCCCTCGAGGTGTTACTTGATGGCAGTGATGCGGTCGTAGTCCTGCTGGCGGTAGCCGTGGTCGGTCGGCTTGGTGTTCTTGAGCACCGCCTCGCGGAACGCGTTCTTGTCGACCGTGATCACGTTCAGGCCCTTCTTCTTGAACTCCTCGACCAGGCGCGCCTCGGAGGCGATGATCTCGCGGCCGGTCTTCTCGGCGGCCTCCTGCATCACGTCGGTGAAGATCTTCTTCTCGTCAGCCGACAGCTTGCCCCAGAGCTGGCCCGAGACGATGGTGAGCAGCGAGTCGACGATGTGGCCGGTCAGCGAGATGTTCTTCTGCACCTCGAAGAACTTCTTGGCCTCGATGGTCGGCAGCGGGTTCTCCTGCGCGTCCACCGTGTTGTTCTGCAGCGCGAGGTACACCTCGGCGAAGGCGATCGGCGTGGCGTTCGCGCCCAGCGCCTTCGGGAACGCCAGGTAGGCCGGCGCGTCGGGCACGCGGATCTTCAGGCCCTTCATGTCCTCTGGCTTGGCCACGGGACGCGCGGCGCTCGAGGTCACGTGGCGCGCGCCGTAGTAGTTGAGCGCCGTGATGTGGTTGCCGGTCTTGTCGTCGTAGCCCTTGGCGAGCTCCTTGAACACGTCGCTCTTCGCGTACTTCAGCTGGTGCTCGGCGTCGCGGAAGATGAACGGGAAGTACGACACCGCGAGCGGCGGGTAGCTGCGGCCCGCGAAGCTCGCGCCCGAGAGGATGATGTCGACCGTGCCCAGCGTCAGGCCCTGGTTGATGTCGGCCTCCTTGCCCAGGCTCGAGGCCGGGAACACCTGGATGTCGTACTTGCCGTTGGTGCGCTTCTTGATCTCCTCCGCGGCCCACACCGAGTACTTGTGGAACGGCTCCGAGGTCTCGTAGACGTGCGCCCACTTGAGCTTGGTCTGCGCGCCGGCGATGCCGGCGGTGCCCAGTGCGGCGGCGGCCATGGCGCAGGCGGCGATGGCCTTGAGGATGTGGCGTTTGCTGTTCATCGGTCTGTCTCCGTTGGTGTTGGCTGAGGAAAAGGGAAATGCCCGCGCGCTCACGCGGCCTTGGCGCGGCGCCAGCTCGCGCTGAACCGCTGGTGCGAGTTGTCCATGTGCACGTGCATCGCGGTACGCGCGGCCTCGGTGTCGTGCGCGGCGATCGCGTCGCGGATCGCTTCGTGCTCGGCGATCGCCGAGCGCCACGAGGCCACGGTCTCGAAGTAGCCGCCGAGCCGCGTGAAGATCGGGCCGTTGCGCGAATCCCAGAAGCTCTGCACCGTCTCCACCAGCACCGCGTTGCCGCCGGCCGAGACGATCGCGACGTGGAAGGCGCGGTCGCCCTCGAGCGGCAGCACCTCGCGGTCGGCGAGTTCGCGCATGGTCTTGATCGCGCGGTTCATCGCCTCGACGTCCTTGCGCTTGCCCATCGCGGCGGCGATGGCGGCGGTCTCGCCCTCGATCACGCGGCGCGCGCGGATCAGCTCGAGCGGTCCCCATTCGGTGGGCGCGACCGGCGCGCTCGCGCGGTGGGTCCGGTCGAGCACGTAGACGCCGGAGCCGGTGCGCACCTCGACCCAGCCCTCGACCTCGAGCGCGATCAGCGCCTCGCGCACCGAAGGCCGGCTCACGCCGAGCTGCTTGGCGAGGTCGCGCTCGGCCGGCAGCCGCGCGCCGACGGCGAACTCGCCCTTGCCGATCAGCCCACGGAGCTGGTCGGCGATCTGGCGGTAGAGGCGCTGGGGTTCGACGGTCTGGAGCGGCACGGGGGCGTGGGTTAGGGGTTGTCCTTAATTGGACAAGTGGTAAGGCCAATTCAGAATACGGGCCGCATCGCGCCGTCGCCATCGGGCCTAACCCTGAACGGCCGGCCGCGCCCACCCCAGGTTCCCAAGGAGACATGCATGAGACTCAAAGGCAAGACCGCGCTCGTCACGGCCGCCGGACAAGGCATCGGCCGCGCGAGCGTGCTCGCCATGGCGGCCGAGGGCGCCCAGGTCTGGGCGACCGACGTCAACGAGCAGTTGCTCGAGCGCTATGCGGGCGTCGCCAACGTCCGCACCGCGCGGCTCGACGTGCTCGACAAGGCGGCGATCGATGCCTTCTTTCAGAACGTGCCCACGCTCGACGTGCTGTTCAACTGCGCGGGCGTGGTGCACAACGGCACCGCGCTCGAGGCCACCGACCGCGACCTCGAATTCGCGTTCCAGCTCAACGTGCGCGCGCAGTTCTGGACCATCCAGGCGGCGCTGCCCGGCATGCTCGCGGCCGGCCGCGGCAGCATCATCAACATGGCGAGCGTGTGCTCGAGCATGAAGGGCCTGCCGAACCGCTTCGTCTACGGCACGACCAAGGCCGCGGTGCTCGGGCTCACCAAGAGCGTGGCGGCCGACTTCGTCGCGCGCGGCATCCGCTGCAATGCCGTGTGCCCCGGCACGGTCGACACGCCCTCGCTCGGCGAGCGCATCAACGCCAACGCCGACCCCGAGGCCGCGCGCCGCGCCTTCATCGCGCGCCAGCCGATGGGGCGGCTCGCGCAGGCCGAGGAGATCGCGCCGGTGGTGGTGTTCCTCGCGAGCGACGAGTCGGTGTTCGCCACCGGCCAGGCCTTCACGGTCGACGGCGGCATCACCATATGAACCGGCTCGACTTCGCCGGCCGCCATGCGGTGGTGACCGGCGGCGCGGCCGGCCTGGGCTACGGCATCGCCGAGCGGCTGCTGGCCTCGGGCGGCCGCGTCACGCTCTGGGACCGCGACGAGGCCGCGGCCGCGCGGGCCGCCGCGGCGCTCGGCGCCGGCGCCTTCGCGGTGCAGGCCGACGTGGCGCGCCCTGAGTCGGTGGAGCGCGCCCTGGCGGCGACGCTCGCGCACGCGCCGCGCATCGACGCGCTCGTCAACAGCGCCGGCATCACCGGCCCGAACGCCAGGCTCTGGGACTATCCGGTCGACGACTGGCGCCAGGTGATGGCGGTCAACCTCGACGGCGTGTTCCTCTGCTGCCGCGCGGTGGTCGCGCAGATGCGCACGCACGGCTACGGCCGCATCGTCAACATCGCCTCGGTCGCGGGCAAGGACGGCAACCCCAACGCCAGCGCCTACAGCGCGAGCAAGGCCGCGGTGATCGCGCTGACCAAGTCGCTCGGCAAGGAGCTCGCCGACACCGGCATCCGCGTCAACTGCGTGACGCCCGCGGCCGTGAAGACGGCGATCTTCGAGCAGATGACGCCCGAGCACATCGCGTTCATGTTGTCGAAAATACCGATGGACCGCTTCGGCACCGTGGAGGAGGTGGCCGCGATGGTCGGCTGGCTCTGCACCGAGGACTGCTCGTTCTCCACCGGCGCCGTGTTCGACCTCTCCGGCGGCCGCTCCACCTACTGATCGTTTTCGCATCCCCCAAGAAAGGACCCCATGAAACTCGTTCGCTACGGCAACCCCGGCAAGGAGAAGCCCGGCCTCATCGACGCCGGCGGCCAGCTGCGCGACCTCAGCGCCGTGGTCGCGGACATCGGCCCCGCCCAGCTCGGCGATGCCGCGCTCGCGAAGCTGCGCAAGCTCAAGACCGACAAGCTGCCGCTGGTGCGCGGCAAGCCGCGCTTCGGCTGCCCGGTGGCCAACGTCGGCAAGTTCATCGCGATCGGCCTCAACTACGCCGACCATGCGGCCGAGTCGAACCTGCCGATCCCGAAGGAGCCCGTGGTCTTCATGAAGGCCACCAGCTGCATCCAGGGACCGAACGATCCGGTCATGCTGCCGAAGAACTCGGTCAAGAGCGACTGGGAGGTCGAGCTCGGCGTGGTCGTCGGCGCGACGGCGCGCCATGTCTCGCAGAAGAGCGCGCTCGACTACGTGGCCGGCTACTGCACCATCAACGACGTGAGCGAGCGCGAGTTCCAGATCGAGCGCGGCGGCACCTGGGACAAGGGCAAGGGCTGCGACACCTTCGGCCCGATCGGCCCCTGGCTCGTGACGCGCGACGAGGTGCCAAATCCGCAGAAGCTCTCGATGTGGCTCGACCTCAACGGCCAGCGCATGCAGACCGGCAGCACCAAGACCATGATCTTCAGCATCGCGAAGATCGTGAGCTACCTGAGCCAGTTCATGACGCTGCTGCCCGGCGACGTGATCACCACCGGCACCCCGCCCGGCGTCGGCCTCGGCATGAAGCCGCCGCTCTACCTGAAGAAGGGCGACGTGATGACGCTCGGCATCGAGGGCCTGGGCGAGCAGCGCCAGGAAGTGATCCCCTTCAAGCTCTGAGCGCCGCCCCCGGCGCGGCGCGCGGCCTCGCGCGCCGCGCTTTTTTTTTTGGCCGTCAAATGTCCCATTGACAGAACATTGAAACTGCCAAAACATCAAAGGCATGTCGCAGATGCCTTTGCCGAAATACCACCAGATCTACCTGGTGTTGCGCGAGCAGCTGCATGAAGGCCGCTTCGCGGAAGGGCTGCCCGGCGAGCTGGCGCTGATGGCGCAGTTCGGCGTGGCACGCGTCACGATCCGGCGCGCGCTCGAGCAGCTGGCCTCCGAAGGGCTCATCGCGCGCAACCCCGGCCGGCGCACGCGCGCGCTGGCGCCCGCGGCCACGGGCGAGGGCGGCGACGGCCGCGGCATGGCGCGCGCCAACCTGCGCGGCCTGCTCGAGAACCTCGTCACCATGGGCCTGCACACCTCGGTCAAGGTGATCGAGGTCGCCACCATCACAGCCTCGAGCCAGGTGGCCGAGGCGCTGCAGATGCGGCTCGGCGAGCCGGTGCAGAAGGCCGTGCGCGTGCGCTCCACCAAGGAGGGGCCGCTGTCGCACATCACCACCTATGTGCCCGATTCGATCGCGCGCCGCTTCGGCCGGCGCGAGCTGTCGAAGAAGCCGATCCTCGTGCTGCTCGAGGAATCGGGCGTGAAGGTCGGGCGCGCGCACCAGACGATCTCGGCGCGGCTCGCCGACAACGTGCTCGCGCAGCACCTCGACGTCTCCGTGGGCTCGGCCCTGCTCGCGGTGCGCCGCCTGATCTACGACGAGGACGAGCGGCCCGTGCAGTGGCTGCACGGCTTCTACCGGCCCGACCGCTACACCTACGAGATGCAGCTCTCGCGCGTGGGCAGCATCGACGCGAAGGTGTGGGTCAGCAAGGACGTGTCCGCCCAGTTCAACTGAAGCAAAGCAAAGGAAAGCCCCATGCAGAACCGCCGCAGTTTCATGTCGCAGACGGCCGCCGTCGCCACCGCCGTCGCCTTCCCGCTGGTGGCGGGGGCGCAGCCCAAGGCCGTCAAGGTCGGGGTGCTGCATCCGGTCACGGGCGCGCTGGCCTATTCGGGACAGCAGTGCCGCCTCGGCGCGCTGCTGGCGATCGAGGACATCAACGCGGCGGGCGGCATCAAGGCGCTCGGCGGCGCGAAGCTCGAGGCGCTGCTCGGCGACGCGCAGTCGCAGCCGCAGGCCGGCGCGGCCGAGGTCGAGAAGATGAACGAGGCCGGCGTCTCGGCCATCGTCGGCGCCTACGCCTCGGCGATCTGCCTGGCCACCACCCAGGCCGCGGCCAAGTACAACCTGCCGCACGTGGTCGACGTGGGCGTGGCCGACCAGATCGTCGAGCGCGGCCTGAAGAACACCTTCCGCTTCGGCCCCGGCTACCGCAAGTCGACCGAGGTCGCGATGGCCAACCTGCTGGTGCTCAACAAGGCCGCCGGCAGCCCCGCCAAGAGCGTGATGATCATCCACGAGGAGTCGCTCTTCGGCGCCGGCACCGCGCAGCTGCTCTCGCGCGAGCTGCCGGGCTACGGCTTCGAGGTGAAGGAGGTCGTGAAGCACGCCAACCCGACGCGCGACTTCAACAACATCGTGCTGCGCATGAAGTCGGTCAACCCCGACATCGTGATCCCCGCCAACTACTACAACGAGTACGCGCTGCTGGTGCGCACCATGCAGCAGCAGAAGGTGGTGCCGAAGGCGATCTTCTCGGTGCTCGGCGGCGCCGCGTCGAGCTACAAGTTCGTCAAGGAGTTCCCCGACGCGGCCAACGGCATCATCGACTGCAACCACTGGTTCAACCCCAAGGACAAGCGCTCGCACGAGCTGCGCAAGCGCGTCGAGGCCAAGGGGCAGTTCTACAGCTACGAGGTCTTCATGACCTACGCCTCGATGTGGCTGCTGGCCGACGCGCTCGAGCGCGCGAAGTCCGCCGAGCGCGCCGCGATCATCGACGCGCTCGCGAGCAGCACCTTCTCGAACCACTTCATGCCCTACGGCCCGACGAAGTTCGTCAACGGCCAGAACGAGGGCGCGCAGCCGCTGATGACGCAGGTGGTGAAGAACGACATCAAGGTGATCATCCCGCGCGACTACCGCGAGGTCGATCCGGTGTTCCCGCTGCGCGCGGGCTGATCGGACGGCCGGATGTTCGACTTCGGGATCCTCTTCCCGTCGGTCCTCAACGGGCTGACGACGGGCGCGGTCTATGCGCTGATCGCCGTCGGGCTCACGCTGATCTACGGCGTGCTGCACATCATCAACTTCGCGCACGGCGCGAGCCTGATGCTGGCGCTCTACGCGGTGTACTTTCTCAAGGAGCGGCTCGGCGTCGATCCCTACCTCGCGCTGCCGCTGGTGGTGCCCGGCATGTTCGTGCTGGGCTACGCGCTGCAGCGCGTCGTGATCAACCGCGCCGGCCACGGCAAGGACGAGAACATCCTGCTCGCCACGCTCGGCATCGCGATCGTGATGGAGAACCTCGCGCTGCTGTTCTTCAAGTCCGACACGCGCAGCATCGACACCGCCTACTCGCTCAGCACCGTGGCGATCGGTCCCGCGATGATCGCGGTGCCCAAGCTCGTGGCCTTCGCGGGCGCGCTCGCGGTCTCGGGCATCCTGTTCTGGATCATGGGCCGCACCGACCTCGGGCGCGCCATCCGCGCGGTCGCCAAGGAGAAGGAGGGCGCCAGGCTCATGGGCATCGACGTCGACCACGTCTACGCGTTGAGCTTCGGCATCGGCCTGGCCTGCCTGGGCGCGGCGGCCTGCTTCCTGCTGCC
>CBHTTS010000187.1:0-10511 GCA_966095775.1 uncultured Variovorax sp.
AGCAGCTCATTCGTAATGAGAAGGTCGGGTGTTCGAATCATCTCTCCGGCACCAACAACAAGGAAGCCCCGCTATTGAAAAGATAGCGGGGCTTTTTTCTTTGGTCATGCGATGGCGGCGGCGGAGCTCGCCATGACGCCCCTCTTGAGTGCCGGCTTTTGCCGGATCTGGGCGCACTCCCGCCGGATCAGCGGCCTGGTGGTCCCGGCATGGTCCACGCGATCACTGCGTCTTGGCGCAAGATCAGCCGCGGGCGCGGCTGCACGGGGTCTTGCTTCGCCACCCTTCTCTCCGCAACGACGTTCGAACCGATGCGCGACAGGATTGTGACGTCCTTCAAAACGCCGACGGTGGCTTTGTCAGCCAAAGGCTCGCACTGGAAGGCACCCGGTGTCGCGCTCAAGGCTTGGCACATGTCAGCGGCAAGTATCAGATTGGCGCCGGTGACCTCGCCGATGCCGAGGGCCTTCACTGTGGTTGCCGAAATGGTCGAGTAGCTGCTTGTGAGCAGCGCCAGAACAGCCAAACTGCCGATTCCGGCGATCGGCCCCGCGACAATGGAAACACGCAGTGGCAGCCGCGCCATGAACAGGTTGATCACCCCGATCCCAAAAAGCCAGAACGTCAACAGAACAAGGGTCGCGATTTGGGGATGGGGACTGTCGGCTCCCATCTGGATGGCTGCTTGCAGGAGCTGGAACAAGCCTAGCGTCCACAAGACACTCGACATAAAGAAAGGCAGACACAGGCTCCGAACCTGTGCGCGCCATGCGAACGGCGCACGCCTCCGATTGCTCCAGGCAAAAGCAAGGCCCGCAATCGGCGCGAGCGACCAGCAGACGATCGAGAGCGCCCAGACACTCGGCCTGCGGGCCGGCTCGAGCATGAGCGACGATCCAACCAAAATTGTGATCAACAGTACCGCGGGCCCTGCCGTCGCCAGGATCGACGACCAGTTCAAAGGAATCTTTGCTTGGCCAAGGAGCAAACGCATGCTCACCCCGGGAAGCACCGTCGCCAAGATCAAAGCAATCAGCGTCCCCATGCCGACCAGTGCCGCAGCAAACAGCAGCGCCATCGAGCCAGCGATATCGACATCGGGCATGAATCCGAGTCGAAGGAAAAAGCCGAGAAGCAACAATCCGCCCAGAGTGAGCGCCGCCGCCGTGGCGAGCGCAATCGGGTTTCGAACAACATACTCGCCAAACCAGGCGCGGTACGTGGCAAGCCATGGCTTCGGCGGCTCACTACCCGCAGTTCGACCGAGCCGAGTCCGATGGACCCGCTCCTCTTTTGCCTTCACTGTCCTCATTCGCATCCCTCCGGGCAGTTGGCAAAAGCCGCGCACGACACGCCGCTTGCCCTCCGCCGTTCCCGAGGCAGCAGAAAGCTGCCCTCTGAATCGAGTGTAGAGCTTGCTATCCGAAGGAAGCCAAAGCAGTCACGCCCCACCCGCGGGCCCCTGGATCGGCACCCGCATCGAACCTCCGCCTTCAGCCCGACATCAGCTCGCGGATCCGTTCGAAGTAGTCGTCGCACCAGCGCCCATAGACCTCCGCATCGAGGTTCTTGATCTTGTACAGGTCGTTCGCATCGAAGTGCGAGAACAGGCACCGCAGCGTGCCCAGGATCACCCAATGCGCGAGCCGGCGGCCCTCGGGGCTCACTTCGTCCTGCCCCAGCACCAGCGCGATGTCGGCGAGCAGCGGCACGAGCAGCGCCTCGTCGAACACGCGTTCCTCGAACAGCGCGTGGCAGAAGGTGCCCTCGATCTCGTCGTTCTTGTTGTGGCGCAGGTTCTCGAGCGCGGCCTCAACATCCCGGACCGATGCGCTTGGCGGCCTTTTTGCTTTTGGATTCATTCTTGGTTCCGTCCAGGTTGAACACGCCTTTCGACGTGTCGTTCTTCGAGAAGGTCTCGTAGTGGTCCTTGTGCAGATTGTCGAGGTAGTAGTAATCGCCCCGCTTGAAGGTGGTGCCGTCGACCTTGACCTTTTCGATGAACCTGTAGATCTCCGCGCCCTGGAACTTCTTGCCGGTGCGCTCCGACGCGCCGCCGACGGCATCGATGAAGCTCCATCCCCACGGGTCGATCCACGAGACGGGATTCGGCGCATACAGATGCAGGTTGGTCCCGCCTGCGAGCCCGATCGGGTCGGGGCTGATGAAGCGGCCGATGTCGGGGTCGTAGAAGCGGAAGGTGTTGTAGTGCAGGCCGGTGTCCCTGTCGAGGTACTGGCCCTGGAAGCGCAGGTTCTGCTCGATGGGCGGCACACTGCCACCGCCGCCCTGCGCGGCCGACGGCACGGGGCGACCGTCCAGGGAGCAGGCCTGCCAGTGTTCCGACACGGTCGCGCCCCAGGTGCGGTAGCTGGCGCGCCAGCGCAGGGTGCCGTCGGCACTGCTCAGTTCCTCGGCCATGCCGGCCTGGTTGGTGTGGAAATGGCAGATCTCCAGATCGCCGCCGCCGGCTTCGCCGCCTGAGGAAGGCGCCTGCGCCTCGAGCCGCGCCATGGGCGCGTGGCTCGCGGGTTCGTAGACGTAGCTCAGCACCTGGGCGCCGCGCCGCTCCTCGATGAGCCGCATGCCCTCCCAGATGAAGCGGGTGCAGCCGAAGGCGTCGTGCCGCGCGACACGGCGCCCGAGGGCGTCGTAGTCGAAGCGGGTGGTCTGGGTCGTGGCCTCCTCGGTGCCCGGGCGGCGCGTGGTGTGCACGGCGACCAGGCGGCTTTCGTCGTCCCACTCGAAATGCTGCTCGGTGTGGCGGCCCGCGCGCTTGCGCACGAGACGACCATGGCCGTCGTAGCTGTAGCGCTTGTCCTCGAACACGCGCACGAGGTTGTCGTGCACCCGGCCGCCCGTGCCGCCGCGCGCGGCCTCGCTCGCGAGCGAAGCGTCGAGCAGGTTGCCGGCGGGGTCGTAGGCGAAGCGTTCGTGGTGGGCGGCGCTGCGCGTGGCCTGCCCGGCAGGACCGAACGGCATCCGCACGCTCTCCTCGACGCGGCCGGTGGCGTCGTAGCGGTGGGCGAAGGCACCCTGCAGCGAATGCCGACCGTGGCGCAGTTCGCCGACAGGGTCGTAGCCGTAGGCCTTCACGAGCCCGTCGAGCGCGCCGGCCTCGGACGTGCGGCCAATGGCCCGGTTCCAGGCCTCGTCCCCGGGCGTGAACGGCGCCGCCAACGACGAGGGCCGGCACCACGCGGCCGTGCGGCGCCCGAGCGGATCGAGCGCGAAGCGGGTCGTGAGTGCACCCTGGCTGCGCACGATCTCGCGGTGCAGGTCGTCGCGCTCGATGTCGCTCACGATCCGGTGCACCGCGGCCGCGCCATCGCGCTGATGCGAGACGTTGACCTGGTGCAGGTGGCCCGAGCCGTAGTGCAGGTAGTTGAGGGCGCGCACCGTGCCGGGGTCGCCCGCGAGCGCGGGCAGCACGGTGCGCGTGCGGTGCCCGAGGACGTCGTGCTCGTGCTGCAGATCGTGCCGCTCGCCGGTCCGCTCGTCGATCGCGATCTCGTTCGTCAACCGGCCGAGGCTGTCGTAGGCGAAGCAGGTGCGGTGCAGCGGACGCAACTCGATCGCGTCGTCGACGCGTTTCGCCTCGAGCTTCAGCGCCTCGGTCAGACGATCGCGCAGATCGTAGCGATAGCGGTAGTGATGGGTCGCAGTGCGCTTCTCGATCAGGCGGCCGGCGACATCGCGAACGAGTTCGGTGCGCAGCGCCCGCGCGCCAGGGGCCGACGCGCGGCCTGCCTCGGCCAGGTCGAGGTCGTCGTCGCCGATCCCGGGCAACTGCGTGATGGTCACGGGCCTGCCGTTGGCGTCGTAGGCGATTCGCACGCACGTGCCGCCCACGCGGCGCTCCTCCACGATGCGGTCGGCCCGGTCACGCACGAACTCGAAGCGAAGGCCGTTCTCGTTGACCATCGACAGCAGGCGCTGGGCGCTGTCGCGCTGCCAGCCGAAGCGCCGTCCCTCGGCATCCTGGCGCCACAATGGTTCGCCGCGGACATCGAGCGCGAAACGGGTGGCACGGCTCAGCGCGTCGGTGGCGCCGACAAGGCGGCCGGCGGCGTCGCGCTCGAAACTCTGATGGCTGCCGTCGGGCAGCGACACCGACAGCAGCCGGCCCATGGCATCGTGGGTCAGCGAGGTCCGATGGCCGGCGGCATCGATGACGGCCTTCGGGTGGCCGCAGCCGTCGTGCTCGTAGCGCGTGGTCTTTCCCGAGCAGTCGGTGAAGGCCACGAGCAGCGCACGTTCGTCCCAGCGCAGGCGGTTCCGGCCGCCGCGCGCATCGGTCACCAGGATCGGCAGGCCGCGGCGGTCATAGGCGTATTCGGTGGCCTGACCCAGTGGATCGGTCTCGCGCACCAGGTTGCCTTCGTCGCTGTAGGCATAAGTGTTAGCGCTGCCGTCGGCCTCGGTTTCTCGCCAGGGCAAGCCGAAGTCGGTCCAGCCGGTGCTGCGCGTGCGGCCCAGCGCGTCGGTGCGGCGGCTCGGAAAGCCTTGCGCGTCGTAGTCGCAGCGCGTGGTGGCGCCATCGGGTTCGGTGATCGCGACGAGCTGGCCCAGCGCGTTGTAGCGTGCGCCCCAACACTGGCCCTCGGCATTGGTGTAGCCGAGGATCTGGTGCTCGTCGTTCCATTGCCAGGCGAAGGTCCGGCCGAGCTGATCGAGGACGCGGGTCTCGCCGACGGCCACATTCGGATCGTCCGGCGGCGACGCGTCCGCGGGGCGCAGCCGCTCCCAGCGGACTTCATGGTGCTCGCCGTCGCTGGTCCAGTGGCGCGCGACGCGCGCCTCGCCCGCGATGCCGGTCCATTCGTAGCGGCACGCGAGCCCGGCCGCGTCGGCATGCAGGCACATGAGCCCCTGCGCGTCGTACGCGAAGCGCCTCGCCACCACGCCGTTGCGATCGGTCACTTCGGCCAGCCGGCCTTCGGCATCGTGCCGGTAGCGCACCAGCAGCCCCGGCGATTCACCCGGCGCCCCGACGGCGATGCGCACGGCCTCGAGCCGCGGCCCCTGGCCCACGTAGTCGAGGGCGAGCAGGCGACCGGTCCCGTCGGCGATCGCGGCGAGGCGGCCGAGCGGATCGTGACGCAGATCGATGAAGTTGCCGTTGCGATCCTCCACGCGCACGAGCTTCAGCGACTGGGCACGCCGCGGCCCGCCGGCGGGCGCCTCGAACAGATAGAACAGGCCACCCGGCACATGGATGAAATAGTCGCCCCCTTCGCTGCGGCAGAGGTCCAGGCCCTCGCGCAGGCTGCGCTGACGCGTGCCCGGCGCGAGGTCGGGCAGTTCCACCTCGCGCCCCTGCGTGTCGACCAGGACCACCACGGCCTCGCCCGCTGCATCGGCATCGAGCCGCAGCTGCGACGCGTAGGGCAGGTTCCAGCCCTGCCCCAGCGCGCCGTCGCGGCGCAGGTCGTGGCTGCTGTAGAAGCGCTGCCATTCGATGGGCAACGGACCCGGCAGACGGAAGTCGAGCTCGGCCTCGCCGCCGAGGAACTTGCCGCCCGTGGCCGCATGCACCGGATGGCCGAACGAACTCACCATGCCGTGGACGCCCATGCCCACGCCGATCGAACCCTCGACCAGGCAGGGCAGCGCCTTGCGGCCACCTCGCGCGAGCTGCGGCAGGCAGCGCAGGCCGCGGTAGATCATCGCGAGGTTGAGCACGGTCACGGCGATGCGCGAGATCAGCGGCACCTCGTCGGCCACGTCGCGCACGCGCGCGGTCGGCCCGCCGATGAAGACGTTGGGCGAGCCCTCGCCGACCTGGGCGCCGCACTCCGTGTGGTCACCCTTGCGCGCGGCCACGCCGCGGTTGATGAACACGGTCTCGGCGCCCTCGGCCAGCAGGATCTGCGGCGAATCGCGCGAGCAGCTGACGGTGTCCATCGGCAAGTCGGGCGAGGCGCGCGCCGCGCCCGTGGCCCTGTCGTTGACGAACACGTCCGACGAAGCGCTGGTGATCGCGCCCGTGACGGTGAGCGTCTCGGGCACCAGCGCGTCGGCGATCGATTCGCCGAGGCTCGCGCCGACGTAGCCGCCGGCCACGCGCGCGCCGACCACCACCGCGCCCGCCACCAGCGGCCCGGCGAGTCCGCCGGTGCCGACCACGGCCGCCACCGCCACGCCGGCCGCGAAGCCCACGGCGATGCCGCCGATCAGCCCGCCGGCGAACTTCGCCCAGAAGCGCGCATGCGCGTTGTTGTGCGCAATCGGATCGTGCAGGCGCGCTGCGGGTTGTCCGGACATGGTCGATGGGGGCGCCGTACCGCGGCCCCTCGTCAATCCCGGAGCTGGAAGCTCGCGAGCGTGCGCTGCCAGAGCGCGAGCTCGGGCTCGCCGAAGGGCTCGAAGCTGCTCGCGGTGAGCACCAGCACCGCGCGGCTCCCGGGCCGTTGCAGCACCGCCTGGCGCTGGTGCAGCGCCTGTCCGTTCTGCTTGAAGCGCGTGGCGATCTCGATCGCGGGCAAGCTGCGCGCCGCGGGACCCACGCCGATGTGGTTGCGTGCGATTTCCTGCAGCTGGCCCACTTGGCGCTGCAGGTCGCCCATCTGGCGCTCGACGAACTGGAGCAGGCTCTCCTCGGCCCGCAGTGCGTCGCGGCTCACGATCAGGCTAACGCCGGTGCCGTCAGGCATTGCGAGCACGTTCATCGAGCGGTCGACGCGGCCATCGTCGGGGACGTCGAAGTGGCCTTCTTGGATGTGGTAATGCATGCTGTCTCGCGGATCCGCTCAGCGCGAAGTTGCGGAATTGGACGGGGGTGCCGGCGCCTGTGCAGCCGATTTCTCGCGCAGTTGCACCGTGCGCGAATGCAGAACGCTGCGCCGCAAGCCGATCGCCGAGGCCATTCGGCCTTGCGCCTCCTCGAGGCCTGCGAGCACCAGCGTGCGACCGCTCGAATCAATCGCATCCGGCGAGAGATAGCGTTCGGCCACGAGCTGCAGTCCCTCGTCGAGATGGCGCCCGGCACCGGTCCAGTCCTGCCGTGCGATGGCTTCGTCGGCAGCGCGCAGGAGCGCCTCCGCCTGGTTCGCAAGTGCTTCGTCTCTGGGCATCGGATGGTCGCTCCCCCGGGTAGTTCGTGTCAGGGCCAGACGCGGTCGAGCACGCCGCCGTTGCCCTGGTAATAGGCCAGGTTGAGCTTCTCGGCCGTCTCGCGCGCAGCGATGCGCGTCGCCGTGGGAAAGCTCATGGGGCCGGTGGCCGACGGCTGCTTCATCAGCTGGTCGATCCGCGCGTTCTGCACCTTGTTGAGCAGGTCGCTGTCGACATGCGCCGGCGTCTGGGCGGTTCGCATGTACATGAACTGGTCGGCACCGCTCTGGGCGATGATGACGTTCTGCTGCTTGTTGATCAGATAGCCCGCATCGCCACCGCTCAGCGACACGCCGGTGTTGACGACGCCATTGACGATCTTGGGATGCGAGTGGTACACACCCAGCACTCTCTGACCCCTCGGCACATCGAGATCGGGCACTGCGTGCTCGGATGTGCCTGTGACGGGATTGACGAGCGAGATGTTGTCCTTCCGGTCGGCCACCAGCGTGTTCGCCTGTTCCGTGGGCACGTCGTTCGGAAAGCTCCTGTTCCATCGGCGGGTGAACTCGCCGTTGAGGTCGCTGAGGTTCACCTGGGCGGGCGACATGCCCGGCGAGCTCGGCACCTCGAGGTTGGCCGCGGTGGCCGGCGGTTCCTCGGCCACGGCGGGCGCGAACGCCGGCTTCGCGATCCTGCGGCCCGGAGGCAGCGCTCCCGCGGCCGCGCCTGCCGGCGCTGCCGGTGCGGCCACCATCTCCTCTTTCGGCGGCACCGCCCCCACCGGCGCCTCGCAGTTCAAGAAGATCTTCCCGCCCCGCTGGTCCAGATCCTCCGTGAAGTTCACCAGCCCCTTCACGCCGCTGATGCGGATCGTCCCATCCTCGAGCAGCACGATCGACGACTTGCCGCAGACCAGCGAGATGCTGGTCTTGCCCATCACGAACACGTCCCGGTCGTTGGCCTGCACCAGCACCGACTTGCGGCCGACGAGGTTGGCGTTGCGCTCGGTCGAGGTCACGGAGGCGTCGGTCTTCGCCACCAGATTGATCGCGCCCTCGCTCGCGTGCGAGACGATGTCTCCGCGCGAGACCACGTTGACCTGCCCGCCCTTCGCGACCTGGGTCAGCATGCCCTCGGCCGCGAGCTGCGTGAGCTGCGCGCCGCTGGCCAGCGTCATGGCCGACTGCGCGCGCACCGACACGCTGCGGCCGGAGCTCACGACGATCGGCTGCGGGCTGATCATGGTCTGCCCCTCGGGGCTCACGATCGAGACCACGGGCTTGTCGATGTTGCGCGAGAGCTCGAGCATGCGCTGCGCGTCCGCCATCGCCGGATCGGGCTCGCCCGAGACGCCCGCCTCGTCCGGGACCTCCGGCGCGCCCGCCAGCGCGGCCGCCGCCTGCGCCGCGCCTGCCAGCGACTGCACGCCCTGCACCAGTCCCGTCAGTTGCCGGCCCTTGCCCTGGGCCATGGCGCCCACGAGCGCCTTGGTCGCGGCGACTGCCTGCCCGGCCGACTGCATCAGCGCGCTGCCCTGCGTCAGCGTGGCGCCCATCTGCTCGTGGCCATCGGGGTTGTCGCGGGCGAGCTTGTGCGCGAAGTCCTGCGTGTAGGTGGTCAGCAGCAGCCCCTTGTCGGCGCGGATCGAGCCCCACTCGTTGGTGCGCAGCTCGAAGCCGTAGCTGCGCTGCACCTCCGAGCCCTGGTTCATCAGGTAGCCCATGTGCAGGTGCGTGTTGCCGTGGTCGGTCGAAAGCTCGATGTGCTCGCTGCCGCGCTTGTCCTCGAAGCGCAGCATGTGCTTGCCGCCGCCGCCGCGGCTCCAGCGGGTCTGGATGCCCGACTGCGTCTTGTGGCGCGGCAGTTCCCAGGGCGGCATCTGCGCGGCGTTGTAGACGCAGCCGGTGACGATCGGATGGTCGGGGTCGCCGTTGAGGAAATCGACGATCACCTCCTGCCCGATGCGCGGGATCTGCATCGCGCCGTAGCCGCCGCCGGCCCATGCCTGGGACACGCGGATCCAGCACGAGGCGTTCTCGTCGCGTCGGCCCTGGCGGTCCCAGTGGAACTGCACCTTGATGCGGCCGTGCTGGTCGGTGTGGATCTCCTCGCCCGCGGGCCCGACCACCACCGCGGTCTGCGGCCCCGTGGTGCGCGGGCGCGGCGTGGTGCGCGGCGCGCGAAAGGGCACGCTGTCCGGGAGCGCCTCGAAGACCTGCCGGTAGCTGGTGCTGCTGGTCGATTCGCTGTAGGGCGCATCGGCCCCGCTGCCCGCGCGCAGCGCGTTCTCTTGGAAGTCGTAGCTCGCGGCCTCGATCAGGTAGCGCCGGTTGGCCTCGGGATCGGGATGCCGCACCAGGTCGAACAGATGGCCCGGCGCGATGTGGCGCAGCCGGCCCTCGGCCTCGATGCGCTCGCGCCGCGCCATCTGCTGCTCGAGCCGCAGCCGCGCGTAGTTCTCGCCGTCGCCGAGTTCCGTGTAGCCGCCGGGCCAGTCGTAGACCTCGTAGCCGTCGCGGCTGTGGCCGGCCGGCTGCTGGCGCAGCGCGTCGATTTCGGCGTTGGGCTTGCGGAAGTCGTAGTCGTCGGTCGCGAAATGGCCCGCGACGATGTCCTCGTCGTTGCGCCAGCTGTCGATGAAGTCCTGCTCGAGGATCTGCGCCGCGAGCACGCCCGCGTGGTAGGGCACGCTGACCGGCCCGTCGGCCAGCTCGGTGTGCGAGCCCGGGCCGTCGCACAGGACCAGCCGATGGCTGCCTTTGGCATGGGCGAAGAAGTAGTAGATGCCTTCGGACTCCATCAGCCGGCTGACGAAGTTGAAGTCGCTCTCGGCGTACTGCACGCAGTAGTCCCAGCCGCGGTAGCTGCCCGCCAGCCGCGCGTCGATGCCGAAGCCGTAAGGCGCGAGCACCTCCTGCACGATCTCGGGCACGGTCTTGAACTGGAAGATCCTGAAGTCGGTGCGGCGCGTGGCATACCAGAGCCAGGGCCGCAGCTCGGCCTCGTACATCCACAGGCCGCCGTCGTCCCTGCCGATGCGCGAGAAGCGCACGACCTGTCCGCTCAGGAAGCGCCGGCCCGCGCCGCCGAGTTCGGTCGCGAGGTCCACCTCGATCGTCAGGTCCTCGCCGAGCAGGCGCTTGGCCGGGATGGCGGCGAGGTCGCTGGCGAGCCGCACGCGCGACTCGAACAGGCTGGAGATGCGCTCGTGCCCCGCCATCGAGCGGAACTTGAGGCGCTCGCCCAGCGCACTGTGGGCGATGAAGCTGCGGGTCATGGAAGCTTGGAATCCGGCGCTCGGCGGCGCGGCCTCGCGCAAGAAGCGGCCGTTCAGCCTTCCCTGTTTTCCTTGATGTTCCAGCCCAGCACCGTCTCGGCGCCCTTGCCGCCCTTGTCGGTCTGCTCCCAGTACTGCTGCTTGACCTTCGCGGCCTGGAACGCGTACTGCACCA
>CBHTTS010000188.1:0-10444 GCA_966095775.1 uncultured Variovorax sp.
CTCGGGCTGGCGCGCGGCGACGACTCGGTGCCCGGCATCGGCGAGCGGCCGATGGAACAGATCCAGCCGCACGAGCGCACCACGCCCGCGGGCCGCTTCGCCTCGGAGCCGGGGCGCAACACGCTCGGCGAGGACATCGTCTGGGTCGATTACGGCGCCGCCGTGTCGATGCACCGCGTGCGCACCACCAACAAGGCCGACCGCCGGCTCGAGCGCCTCGGCTCGGCGACGATCGCCGACAACCGCATCTCCTACGGCTGCATCAACGTGCCGGCGGCGTTCTACGACGCCTACGTGAAGCCCGCGCTGGGGCAGCGCCGCGGCGTGGTCTACGTGCTGCCCGAAGCGACGCCGGTGGCGAGCCGCTTCGACTTCCTCAAGCCCGTGGGGCAGGCGCGCGCGCCGGCCGGGCCGCAGCCTGCGCTGTAGGCCTACGCGAAGGCGGGCGTGCCGCCGAAAGGCCGGCTGTCCGCCACGCGCGAGGCTTGGCGGCAGCCTGAGCGATGAGCGCCACAGGCCAGACGACTCCCCAAGCCAGAAAGGATTTCCCATGAGCGTCCATCCGCATGCCAAGTCCTCCACCGGCCCGAACGCCGAAGAACTCACGCCGCTCGAGATCTCTCAGGCGGTGCTCGAGAGCGAGGAGAACCCCAACACGACGCGTGCGATGACGCCGCTCGAACGCGCCGCCGCGGGGTGGCCGCCCGCGCGCGACGGCACGCGCTCGCGCTTCGCGCGTGCACTGCAGAGTCCCGCGGTGGCCTGGGGCGGCGCGGCACTCGCGGGGCTCGGGATCGTGGCCGCGCTGGTCTACGCGCGGCGCACGCCCGTGCAGCGCTGGCCCGCGCTCAAGGCGCTGCCGTCGAAGCCGCTGTCCTTCAGGGCCTGACGACGGCCTCTCCATCCGGTGTCGACGGCGCCACCACTGCGCCTTGGATGTGGTGGCGAGCCATGGCGTCGGCAACAAAGCCTGAGGACTTCATGTCCTCGACGAACCGGCTCAGATAGTCGGCCGCTTCCGCGCCCCTGCTGCGCGGTGTGGCCATCGCTTGCTGAATCACCATGAACCTGCCGGGCAGGAGTCGCAGCCCTGCCAGCCTCGCCGAGTCTGAGGCGAGCTGCTGGCGCACGCCCGCGGCCACCTCGACCTCCTGCGCGAGAAACTCGTCCACGACGGCAGGCGACGTATCGGCACGAACGATCCGGGCATTCTTGAGTTCACGGCTCAAATAAAGGTCGTATGCGCTGCCCCTTCCGACCATGATCCGCACACCTTCGGCATCTACCTGCTCGTTGCTTTCGATGCCCGACTCGTTGCGCACGAGGTAGCTTCCCTCGATCAGGATGTAAGGTGCCGTGAACAAGAGGCCTTCGCCGCGCAGCGGATCGACGGCAAAGAAGCCGACGTCGGCCTGCTCGCCAGTGACGGCACTCACCGATTTCCCGGCAGCGTCGAACACCATCGGCCGGAGTTCGACCTGCAGCCGCTTTGCGAGTTCGGCGGCCAGGTCGACCGATACGCCGGATGCCGTGCTCCGGCATGCATCCCACCGGGCGAGGATCGGATTGCCGAGATTGATGGAGGCGCGCAGCAGGCCGGTTGGCGCGAGCGCAGAACGAATCGTGGGCGTGATCTTCATGACGGTGTCTCTGGTAAGTCGGCAGGTCTCGATGCCGTGCGCGAGCGCCGTTGCGCTGCGAGGAGATGGCGACGGTCTTGCCTGCCTATGCCTTGGCCGCGTGCTCTTCGAGCAGTGCAAGCACCACGGGATCCAGTGCGAGGCCGTCGCGGCGATGGCGCGCCAGGTTGTTGAGCTCGATCTCACCCGGGACGAGCACGGGGCGTGATGCTTCGGCAGGGGGGCTGGCATGCAGGATGGCCGCGAAGTCGTTCATCCGCTCGGTGAGCCATGCGGTGGACCCGAGGCGCCGCGTGTCGATCAGGATGAAGAAGTGCCCGAGGTTCTGTGGCTCGTCGGGCACGTCGACCCACGACTTCACATGCGTGAGATAGGCGCTGCCGGACAGGAGCCCGGCGAACAGGTCGACCATCAACGCGAGGCCGTAGCCCTTGTGTCCGCCAATGGGCAGCAGGAAACCGTCCAGGGCCGCTGCCGGATCCGTTGTGGTGCGACCGCATTTGTCCGTGGCCCACGTGTCGGGAATCGATTCCCCGCGCTTGAGGGCGTTCCGGATCTTGGCGCGGGCGGCAACGCTGATCGCCATGTCGAGCAGAAACGGCTTGCCGCCGGGATTGGGCACACCGAAGCCGACCGGGCTGTTGCCCAGGCGGGCATCGCTGCCACCCCACGGCGCGATGGTGGTCGTGGCATTGCTGCCGATGATGCTGGCGAAGCCGGCCTCAGCTGCGATCAGGGAGTACGGCGAGACGGGGCCGAAATGGTTGCTGCCGCGAGCGAACGCCACGCCGACGCCGGTCTGCCTGGCCGTCTCCATGGCGGCTTCCAGCGCTCTCATCCCGACGAGCGGGCCGACGCCGTTGTCGCCGTCGACACTCACGATGGCCGGCGCAAGCTGTTCCACGCTGATGTGCGGTCGTGGGTTGATGCCACCGACGCTCAGGCGCTCCCCATAGGATTCGACGCGGCTGAGGCCATGCGTCGACAAACCGAAGAGGTCCGCCATCACCAGAATCCTGGCGACGTATCGCGCATCGGCAGGCAGGAGGCCGAGGCCCTCGAAAGCCTTCGCGCCCAGCTCGAGCAACTCGGACTCCGACAGGACGCGTTTTTCCACAAAAGCGGTGTTCATGATGTTTCGAAAAGGGAGAGGAGGTGTAGGAGTTCAGTCGACCTTGAGGCCGGCCTTGCGGACCACGGCGCCCCAGCGTTGGCGCTCGGACTTGATGTAGCCGGCGAATTCGGTCGGCGTCATCGGGGCCGCCGTGCTTCCGTCCTCCTCGAGCCGGGCATGTACCGCCGCGACGCCCAATGCCTTGACCGCGGCGTCGTGCAGCCGGCTCACGACCTCGGGCGCCGTCTTCGCCGGCGCCAGAAGGCCGAACCACTGGGAACTGTCGAAGCCGGGGTAGCCGAGTTCGGCGACGGTAGGTACGGCGGGTAGCGCTGGCAGCCGTTGCGGCGAGCCGCTCGCGATGATCTTGATCTTGCCTGCCCTGGCCTGTGCGATGAAGCCCGGAGGCCCGGCAGAGGCGGCGTCCGTGTTGCCCGCCAGCAGGTCGTTGAGCTGCGCGCCCGTGCCCTTGTACGGAACATGGGTCACATTGATATCGGCGGCGACCTTCAACATCTCGAAGGCAAGATGACCCGCGCTGCCGTTGCCCGCAGAGCCGTAGTTCAGCTTGCCCGGCCTGGACTTGGCCAAGGCGATGAACTCCGGCAGGGTTGCCGCGGGCACCTTCGCTCCGATCGCGAACACCATGGGTACCTTGGCGAGCAGGGCAATCGGCTCGAAGTCCTCGTCGCCGTACGGCAGCTTTGCAAACATCGCCGGATTGACCGCCAATGTGCCCACGTGCCCAAGGACGATGCTGTAGCCGTCCGGTGCCGCACGGGCCACCTCCTGCATCGCGATGATCCCGGACGCGCCCGCCTTGTTGTCCACGATCACAGCCTGTCCCAATGTCTTTGACATCTCGTTGGCGACCAGACGCGCAATGACGTCGGAACTGCCGCCGGGGCCATACGGGACGACGAGGCGTATCGTCTTTTCGGGCCAAGCGGCATGGGCCGCAGGTGCGGTGACTGCCGTCACGACGGTGGCCAGAACGCCGATCACGCGGCGCATGGAAAGGCGGCGAAGCGAACTTCGGGTGTCGCCGGGCGAAGTGCTCATCAATGTCTCCTTGTGAAGGCGGCGCTCGATCGCGGCCGCTGTTGGGAGATCCGATGTTCGCGAGAAGCCTCCCCGGTGTAAATTGCAAAAATCCGCTCTACTTTTGTGTCAAACGCATGAATCTCGATCTCGCGGATCTCCGCGCCTTTCTGTCCGTTGCGGATTTCGGCAGCTTTCGGGTTGCCTCCGAGAACCTGCACCTGTCGCAGTCGGCGCTGTCTCGCCGCGTCGACAAGCTCGAAATGGCGTTGGGCATCAAGCTGTTCAATCGCACGACGCGCAGGGTGGAGCTGACGACGGTCGGCAGGGCTTTCGTGCCCAGGGCTCAAAACGTCATGCGCGAACTGGAAGACGCGCTTGTCGGAATCAAGGACGCGACGGAACGCATCGCCGGCCTGGTGACGATTGCTTGCGTCCCGTCGGCCGTGGGCTATTTCCTACCCGCGGTCATCAAGCGGTTTCGCGCTTCGTATCCCAAGGTACGTATCCGGCTCATCGATGAATACTCCTCGGAAGTCCTTCTCGCCGTGGCAAGGGGAGACGCCGACTTCGGTTTGACGTACATCGGCACCCAGGAAGCCGACATCGACTTCGCGCCGCTGCTGGAAGAGCGATTGATCGTCGCATGTCCGGTGGGGCATCCTCTTGCGAGGCGGAAACGGGTGACCTGGGCGGAGTTGTCGGAGTACGAGTACCTGACGCTTGCGCAGGGAAGCGGGAACCGTTTCCTGATCGATCAGGCGCTCGCCCGCGTCGATCGAAAACCCCAGTGGACCTGCGAGGTGCGTCACGTCCCCGCCTTGGTGAGCCTTGTCGAAGCGGGGCTCGGCCTGGGCGTCGTCCCGCGGCTCGCCATGCCTCCGGAAGGACATTCCGGGCTGGTCAGCATCCCGCTCGAAGATCCAGCCATCACGCGGCTTCTCGGCTTGATCAGGCGCCGCGGGCGTGAGCTCATGCCGGCGGCCCGGCTGTTTCATGACATGCTCTTGGCCGCACGCGCGGACAACGAGCCCAAACGTCGGTCGACGCATCGGGGCAAAAAATAGAAGATGAGCCGCTCGGACACTCGAGCACGCGTCGCGCGCCGACACGACATCAGGGGGCATCTCCCAAGCGCCGGCGCGCCAGCGCGATGCAGGCGAACAGGGCGAGTGCGAGCAGCCCCATGCCCGCGATCGGCCGCGCCATGCCGGCGGCGCGCCCGGAACCCAGCGGCGCGAAGCGCGGCAGCTGTGCGAAGTCTTCCGCCGCCAGCCCGCGGTAAGCCATGATCCGCGGCACGAAGAAATCGCGCCACGCATCCTCGTAGGCGTTCACGCGGTCGACGTGGCGCAGGTAGCGCGGCGCGTCGATGCCCGCCTGCCGGTCGGCGAGCATCGCGAGCGCGAGGCTCGGCGCAAGCCAGCTGCGCGCTTCGAGCCATTCGAAGCGCTGCGCGCGCACCGCGTCGAAGCGCCGCATCAGCGGCCGGATCTGCCGCTCCTGCGCGAGGTAGCGCGGCAGAAACGACACCGGCCAGGCATGGCGTGTGCCGTTCGGCGGCGCGGCCTCGGGATGGGCCGCGTACCACTCGGCGAGCAGCCGGTCCATCCGCAGCTCGGCCTGCTGCTGCGCCTCGCGCACGCTCGCGACCGCGGCCAGGCGCGAAGGCATCGGCGATGCGCGATCGACCCACGCGGCGAGCGCCGCCGGCACCGCGAAGGTGGTGCACAGCCAGACCACGAGCAGCCCCAGCGCCGCCGCACCCGAGCCGAGCGGCAGCAGCGCGGCGACACCCGCCGTCGCGAGCCAGAGGGCGCAGAACGCGGCCACCGCGGCGAGCCAGCAAGCCAGCGCCTGCGGCGTTGCACCGGGGTCGAGTGCGAAGGCGAGTGCCGACGCCGCCGCGGCGACCGTCCAGGCCGCGATGCCGCGCAACGCGAGCGCGACCGCGAACACGCGCGCCGGGTGCGCGCACTGCGCGACCACGAGCCGCCATTGGCCCTGCTCGCGCTGCTCCTGCACCAGGCCGTAGCACAGCCCGATGATCGCGAGCGGCAGCAGCAGCGCGAGCACGGTCGCGAAATCGGGCAGGCCGAAACCCTCGAGCAGCGGATTGCCGAGGCGATCGCCCTTGCGTGCATCGGTGTGGCGGCTTTCCACGGTCACGCGCACATCGGGCGCGAGCAGCGCGAAGCCGCCGGTCCCGAGCGCCAGCCCGCCGAGGGCCGGCAGCTGCGCGGGCGGCGCCTCGGCGCGCGCGACCTGGAACGCGGCCATCACGGCCTTCTGCGGATCGCGCACGTCGCCCGCGCGGGCCTGCGCCTCGCGCACCCGTTGTTCCCACTGCGCCTGCCGGGCCGCGGCGGCGGCGCGGTGCTCGCGCGCCGCGAGGCCGGACCAGAGCGCGCTCGCCGCCAGCAGCAGCGCGACCACCGCGAGCACGCCGAGGTGGAGCCTCTGCCGCACGAAGCGCTGCCATTCGGCGCGCACCAGCGGCCAGTGCATCGCCGCCGTCATGGCCGCAGCCTCCGCAGGCTCGCGGCACAGAGCGCGCCCGCGGCCAGCGCCCAGGCCAGCAGCAGCGCGATGTCGGGCAGCGCGTTCTTCCACGCGAAGCCCAGGCGCGGCGGCGCATAGCGAAAGGGCTCGACCGACTGCCACAGCGCATCGCCCGCATAGCGTTCGTCGAAGGAGCCGAGCCCGCGCGAATGCGCGGCGTCCCATTCGTCGATCGCGGTGT
Organism: uncultured Variovorax sp.; assembly: GCA_966095775.1. Lineage (GTDB taxonomy): Bacteria > Pseudomonadota > Gammaproteobacteria > Burkholderiales > Burkholderiaceae_C > Variovorax. The sequence goes on from CBHTTS010000188.1 coordinate 6,539, forward strand.
TGACGCGGCGGCGGTAGGCCTCGGCCGCATCCTCGAAGTGGCGCTGGTGCGCGAGGTCGGTGCCCGCCATCTTCATCGAGATCGCGCGCATCGCGATCGCGGGGCTCAGCGCGGCGGCGGCGCGCAGCCACTGCTCCTGTTGCGCGTAGCGCTTCCAGAGCGCATCGAAGTGCAGTGCATGCACGCGGTCGGCATAGGCGTCGCGCGCGAGGCGCCGCACGGCCGCCACGCCGAAGGGCAGGTCCTCGAGCCGGCTCGCGCCGTGCCGGCGCAGCAGCTCGGCCTCGAAGGCCTTGCCGCGCGCGCCGAGGTCGCCGTCACCGGGCAGGCCCTGCGTGTAGTCGCGCTCGATGTCGCGCCAGAAGCGCTCGGCCGTGGGCAGCGGCACCGCGCGCTCGGCCGCCGCCGCGCCGAGGCGCGGCACCACGAACACGAAGCCCACCCACAGGCCCAGCAGCACGAAGAGGCTGAGCCGGCTCGTCGGGAGCCAGGCCGAGGCCGCGAGCGCGATCGCCGCGATGGCGCCGTAGTAGACGAGGAACGCGGCCGCGAGCAGCGCGCCGCGGCCGAGCGCATCGGCATCGGGCGGGCCGCCGTGCGCGGCGAGCAGCAGCCCGCCGCCGACCGCGGCGACGAGCATCCCGCCCACCACCATGAGCAGCGCGACGAACTTGCCCGCGAGCAGCGACGCCGCGCCCAGCCCCGCGCCATGGAGCATGCGCAGCGTGCCGCGCTCGCGCTCGGCGCTCACGGCATCGAAGGCCAGCGCGATGATCAGCAGCGGCAGCAGCGCCACCAGCACGAAGGCCGGCGTGAGCGCGCCGAAGCGCACCGAGGGCGGCTCGTCGGCGGCGGGCCGGAAGCGCGTGATGTTGCGCCGGTGCGGCTCGAGCCAGAGCGCCTGGCCGAGGTAGGGGTCGAGGCCGGGGTCGATGCCCGCGAGCGGCGAGTCCGGCCGCAGCGCATAGAGGCCGAAGTGCGCGCCGCGGTGCGGATGCTTGTCGCCCTGCGCATCCCACTGGCCGCGCAGCACCGCGGCGATCTCCGCCTTCTCCGCGGCCTGGCGCCGGTGCTGCTGCGCCGAGGCGGCCAGCAGCCCCGCGAGCAGCAGGCCGGTCGCGAGCGCGAGCACCGCGAAGCGGCCGTCGCGCAGCAGCGCGTGCAGCTCCTTGCGGATCACCGCGAGGAGCTTCATGGCAGCGCCTCCGCGCCGCCGTGGGCATGCGCGAGGTAGGCGCTTTCGAGCTCGGCATGGCTCACCGCGTGCGCATCGAACTCGGCCACCAGCCGGCCTTCGCGCAGGATGCCGATGCGGTCGGCGACCTGGCGCGCATTGAAGAGGTCGTGCGTCGCCATCAGCACCGCCATGCCGCCGTCGGCCGCGGCGCGCACGCGCCGCGCGAAGTCGTTGGCCGCGCCCGGGTCCAGGCCCGAGGTCGGCTCGTCGAGCAGCATCGCCTGCGCCTGCTTCGCATGCGCGATCGCGAGCCCGACCTTCTGCCGCATGCCCTTCGAGTAGGTCGAGACGCGGGCCGCGTGCGCCTCCTGCTGCAGGCCGCAGCGCCCGAGCAGCGCGCGCGCTTCGGCCTTCGACAGTGCGATGTCGGCGAGCGTGCAGAAGTAGCGCAGGTTCTCCTCGCCGCTCAGGTAGGGATAGAGCGCGACGTTCTCGGGCAGGTAGGCCAGCCTGCGGCGCGCCTCGGCCGCCTGGTGCGCGGGCGAGAAGCCCGCGACCCGCACCTCGCCCGCGGCGGGCGCGACGAAGCCGAGCAGCACGTTGAGCGTGGTCGTCTTGCCCGCGCCGTTGCCGCCGAGCAGCGCGAACACGCAGCTCGCGCGCACGCCGAGGTCGAGCCGGTCGATCGTGCGCCGGCCCGCGCGCTCGACCGTGAGCGCACGCAGCGAGAGGATGTCTTCTTCGGTCCGCGCCATCGCCGTGCCGCTCAGAAGAAGTAGCGCACCGAGGCGCCGAACTGCGTGCGCGGCTGCGGCGCGACCAGCAGGCCCGCCGCCGTGCCGTAGGCGATGTCGCTCGCGAAGCGGCGCGGCTGGAAGATCGCGAACACCGTGAACTGGAACTGCTCGCGGTCGTAGACGGCCTTCAGGTCGTAGCGCGTGTAGGTCGGCATCATGCGCAGCTGCGTCTGCGGCGTGCCGACGTAGTAGGGATTGTCGGCCGTGAGGTAGGCATCGGCGCTCAGCGTGAGCCGGCCGGCGCCGAGGCGCTGGCGGTATTCGGCGCCGAGCTTGAGCTGGCGCTCGGGCACCGAGAGCCGCGCGCCGGTGTTGGGCAGCGGGTTGTTGATGCGCGCCTCGAGGATGCGGCCGTAGCTGCCGTAGACCGACCAGTGCGCGCCGAGCCGCAGCCGCGTCTCGATCTCCCAGCCCTTGCGCGTGGTGTCGCCGACCGACTTGTACGAGCCGTCGGGCTGGGCCACGATCTCGTCCTGGTTGAGCGTGTGGTAGGCCGCGCCCGAGGTGGTCCAGTCGGGCGTGGGGCTGAAGCTGAAGCCGACGTCGCGCGACTTCACCTTCGACGGCGCCACGTCGTAGACCGTGCCGCCCGCCGCGCCGAGCGGACCTGTCGCGCCGCTGCTGCTGATCTGCTCCGCGGCCGGCGAGCGGAAGCCCTCGGCCACGTTCGCGAACAGGTCGAGCGTGGGCGTGACGCTCCAGACCGCGCCGAGCTTCGGCGTCGTGACCGCGTCCTCGTAGTGCGCCGAGGCCGCCGGCAGCTTGCGGTTGCCGATCTCGTAGTCGAACCAGTCGCGCCGGATGCCGGCAAGCAGCTTGAGGTTCGCCGCGGGCTTGTACTGGCCCTGCGCGAACAGGCCGTAGGTCAGCAGGTCGAGCTTCTGGTTGTTGACGTAGCTGGCGGTCGGCTGCCACGCGCGCCAGATGCGGCGCTCCGCATCGCCCGCGTCGCGGCGCAGTTCGGCGCCCACCATCAGCGCGGCGCGCTCGCCGAACACGAAGTTCTGCGTCAGCCGGCCGCCGTAGAAATGGCGATCGTCCGCGCCCACCGTGTGCTGCACGCTGCTGGCCGCGATCCCGCGCACGCGCTCGAAGCGTTCCGCATACGCGGTGGCCGACCAGCCCGCCTCGCCGTCGGCGGGCGTGCGGTTGAACACCAGCCCCGTGCGCCGGCCGCTGCCGAAGCTCGGCAGGTTGTATTGCGTCGCGCGCGGATCGAGCGCTCCGCGCTGCAGGTCGGGCAGCAGCAGGTAGCCCGCGGCCACGCTGTCGGAGCGGTAGTGGTTGAGGCGCAGGCTGTAGAGCCCGTCGCCGAGCCGCGTCGAGAGCTTCCAGAACAGGTTGTCGCGCTCTGTGCGGCCGGCGAAGCGGTAGCTGTCGGTGCGGTAGCTGTCGGCGATCAGCAGCGACTGCACCTCGCCCCAGGCATTCGACAGCACCAGCGAGGCCCGGCGCCCGCCGTAGCGCTCGAGCGAGAGCGCCACGCTCGACGGCACCGGCCCCGTGGCGGTCGAGAGGTTCACCGCGCCCGCGCGGTTCTGGTCGCCGTAGAGCGCCGAGACCGGCCCCTTGATCACGTCGATGCGGCCGATCATGTCGGGCGTGATCCATTCGAGAAACGCCGGCCCGTGCCCCGCGCCTGCCTGGCTCGACGGCATGTTCTGCGGCACCCCGTCGACGTACACCGCCGTGTCCGCCCCGTGCGTGCCCTGCGTCGCGAAGCCCCGCATGCGAAAGCCGTTGCCCGTGTCGCCCTGGTCGATGTTGTTCGCCACCACGCCGGGCACGCGGCGGAACACGTTCGAGATGTCGCGGCCGACGTTGAGGGTGCCGATCTCCTCGGCCGTGATCACGCTCAGGGCAGAGGGCAGGCCGGTGCTGTCGGTGGTGATGTTGGTGCGGGGGAGGGGGCGGTGTCTTGTGTCGTCTTCG
>CBHTTS010000189.1:0-10402 GCA_966095775.1 uncultured Variovorax sp.
TCGATGCCGTGGCTGCGCTCGAGCGCGGCCTTGGCCTCGAGGAAGCGCATGCCGGCCTCGCTGTCGGCGACCATGAGCCCGCCGGTGATCTTGATCTCGAGGTCCTCGCCGCAGTCGGCCTCGATCTCCTGCCACAGGCGCACCGACATCGGCCCGAGCGGCAGCGTGGCCGCGGCCGGGCCGCCGCCTTGCTGCGCCTTGGCGCCGAAGTCGAAGGACAGCAGCTGCACATGCAGGCTGCCCGCGTTGGCGCCCGAGGCCTGCAGGTTGACGTCGTCGCGATCGACCACGGTCACGCCGCGCCCGGCCTTCGAGAGGTAGTAGCCGAGGCAGGCGCCGAGCACGCCGGCGCCGATCACCAGCACCTCGGTCTCGAGCGTCCCGAACGGCGCGTGCTCGACCGGCCGCGCGAGGTTGGGCGTGATGGCCGGCTTGTGGCCGCCCCATTCGGGCTTCTCGAAGCCCAGCGCGCCCGCGGGCACCGGCTTGGCGGGCGGGCGCGGCGCGAAGTACTGCTCGACCTCGGGCGGCCGGCCCGTGAGCTCGGCCACCAGCCGGCCCGCGGTCGCGGCGCAGTAGCGCGCCTGGCACCGGCCCATGCCGAGCCGCGTGTTGCGCTTGAGCGCGGCCAGCGTGTCGGCGCCGGCGCGGATCTGCGCGCGCACCGAGCCGAAGCTGATTTCCTCGCAGCGGCACAGGAGCGTGTCGTCGGGCACCGCGGCCAGCGTGACGGGCGGCGGCGCATAGAGCGACCAGAGCGCCTGCTGGAAGCATTCGGCGCGATGGAGCTGCCGGCGCGCTTCGGAGGGCTCGGCGGCCTGCAGCCCCAGCTGCCGCGCCGCGGCCGTGCCGGCCAGCGTGCCGCGCGCGAGCGCCACGCGCGAGCCGCCGAGGTCGGCGCCGTCGCCCACCACGTAGACGCCGGGCACGCTGGTGGCGCCGTCCTCCTGCGTCTCGGTCGCGAGGTAGCCCAGGTGGCGCGACGCGACGCGGTGCGCGCAGCCGAGCATGCGCGCGAGCTCGGTCGAGGGAATGAAGCCGTGGCCGAGACACAGCGTGTCGGCCTCGAGGCGGCGCAGGCTGCCGGGCACCGCCCGGCCCTGCGCATCGACGCGCGCCACCTGCACCGCGCGCAGGCCGCAGGCGGCATCGGCTTCGCCTTCGGCCTCGACCACCGCGTGGCCCCACAGCAGCGGGACGCCGTGCGCGCGCAGTTGCCGCAGGTAGCGCCAGCCGTCGCGCAGCAGGTCGGGCGCGGTGCGTGCCGCGGCGAGCAGCTGGCGCCACTGGCGCAGCGCCGGGCGCGCGGCCGATTCGAGCACCGCGACCACCTCGGCGCCGCCCGCGAGCAGCTCCGCCGCGAGCTGCAGGTTGAGCGGGCCGTTGCCGGCGATCACCACCCGCCGGCCCGGGGCGACGCGATAGGCGCGCGCGAGCGTCTGGCCCGCGCCGGTGGTCATCACGCCGGGCAGGGTCCAGCCGGGAAAGGGCACGGGGCGTTCGTAGGCGCCGGGCGCGAGCACCAGCTGCCGGCAGCCGATGACGGTGGCGCGGCACTCGACGATCGCCGCCACCTCGCGCGGCGCGAAGGCGGCCCAGACCTGCGCGCCTTGCAGGATCTCGACGCCCGCGGCGCGGACCTCGCGCTCGAGCACGAGACCCTGGGCGAACTGGCGGTCGGCCGGCGTGGCGGCCCGGTGCGAGGGCGCGAGCGGCTTGTAGAACTGCCCGCCGGATTCGGGGCGCTCGTCGAGCACCAGCACCGCGGCGCCCGCACGGCGCGCGGCCAGCGCCGCCGACAGCCCGGCCGGACCGGCGCCGACCACGAGCAGGTCGACCTCGCGGCGCAGGGGCTCGGCATCGGGCTCGGGTGCGAGCGGGCGCAGCGGGTCGTCGGCCGTGCCGGCCGGCATCGTGGACCGCACCTGCTGGCCGTCCGCCACCTTCGTCAGGCAGGCGCGCTGGCTCGCACGGCCGTCCACGGTGACGAGGCAGTCGAAGCAGGCGCCCATGCCGCAATACAGCCCCCGGCGTTCGCCGCCGCGCGTGTGGCGCAGGGCCCGGAGGCCGCCGGCCGCGAGCGCCGCCGCAAGGGTCTCGCCCTCGAGGGCGTCGACCGGCTGCCCGTCGTACCAGAAGCGCACGGGCCGGCCGGCCGGGGTGATGGCGGGGTGGTTCAGTCGTGCGCGCATGGGCAGGTGCAAAAACAGGAAAACCGGATTGACGCCGTCGAGTGTATACGTATACTCAACGTATACATATACCGCGTCACCCCGTTTTTTCCCGAGGATTGCCCATGACCGCCTTCCGAGGCACCTACACGGTGCTCATCACCCCCATGACCGCCGACGGCCAGCACGTGGACGTGCCGGCGCTGCGCAAGCTGGTCGACTGGCAGATCGAACAGGGCATCCACGGGCTGATCCCGCTGGGGAGCACGGGGGAGTTCCTGTCGCTGACGGCCGAGGAGCGGCAGTTGGTGATCGAGACCTGCGTGAGCACTGCAGCAAAACGCGTGCCGGTGCTGATCGGCACGGGCGCGGAGTGGACCGACGAATGCGTGCGGCTGAGCCGCGAAGCCGAGACCATGGGCGCCGACGGCGTGATGATCATTCCGCCCTTCTACAGCACGCCCACCGACGACGAGCTGTTCGCGCACTACCGCAAGGTGGGCGAGGCGATCGGCATCCCGATCATGGTCTACAACAACCCGGCCACCGCCAACGTGGACCTCAAGCCCGAGCTGGTGGCGCGGCTCTCGCGCATCGACAACTGCCGCTACATCAAGGAATCCACGCTCGAGGTCACGCGCGTGCGCGACATCATCGAGCTGTGCGGCGACCGCATGACGGTGTTCGCGGGCATCCTCGGCTACGAGTCCTTCTGGCTCGGCGCGCAGGGCTGGGTCGCGGTGTGCTCGAACCTGATCCCGAAGATGTCGGCCCGGCTCTTCGAACTCGTGGCCGACGAGCGCGACATGCCCGCGGCGCTCGCGCTCTACAGGAAGATGCTGCCGATCGTGCGCTGGGTCGGCGGCCACCGCTACGTGGCGGCCTCGAAGGACGGGCTCACGATGATGGGCCTGCCCGTGGGCAAGCCGCGCGCGCCGCGGCTGCCGCTGCCCGATGCCGATGCCGCCGAGCTGCGGCGCGAGCTCGCGCGGCTCGAACTGCTCGATTCGATCCGCGCCTGAGCCGCGGCGCCTTCGCTCCCATCCGCCTTTTTTCCACTTCGCTGTCCCGTTCACTCCAGGAGGACCACACCATGAAACTGCTTCCCGCCCTCGCATCGGCCACGGTGCTCTTCGCCCTCTGCGCAGGCACCGCCAGCGCCCAGGCCTGCAAGTCGCCGGTGCCGGATTCGGCCCTCGTCAAGAAGGGGACGCTGATCATGTCGGTCAATCCGACGCTGCCGCCGATGCAGTTCGTCGACCAGTCGGGCACGCTCAAGGGCATGCGGGTGGAACTCGGCGAGCAGATTGCCAAGCGCCTGTGCCTCACGCCCGAATACGTGCGCATCGAGTTCTCGGCCATGATCCCGGGCCTGCAGGCCGGCCGCTGGGACGTGATCAACACCGGCATCTTCTACACGGACGAACGCGCGAAGCTGATGCAGATGCTGGTCTACGAAGACCAGGCGATCAGCATCAGCACCGCGAAGGGCAACCCGCTGAAGATCGCGAAGGTGGACGACCTCTCGGGCAAGAGCATCGGCGTCGAACTCGGCGGCTTCGAGGAGCGCAAGGCGCGCGAACTCGACAAGCAGCTCACCGACAAGGGCATGAAGGGCATGAACATCCGCACCTTCGAGAACTTCGCGATGGCCTTCCAGGCGCTGCGCGCGGGCCAGGTCGAGGTGGCGCTGTCGATCGACTCCACCGGCGCCGAATACCAGAAGCGCGGCGACTTCGAGCGCGTGCTGCACGGCCTGTTCCCCACGCCCGTGGCGCTGGCCACGCGCAACAAGGACCTCGCCGCCGCGATGGCCAAGGTGATGAACGACATGAAGGCCGACGGCAGCTTCCAGAAGCTGTTCGACCAGTACGGCGTCAAGGGCGTGGACGGCGCCGTGGCGGTCAAGGGGCCGGCGGGCTGAGCCGCGGCGGCCCCGCCATCACGCACACGAAGGAACGCTCATGGGACAAGGCTGGAACTGGTCGGGATTCGTCGACTACCTGTTCAATCCGTACCTCCTCAGCGGCGCGGTGACCACGCTGTGGCTCACGCTCGCGGCCATCGCGGGCGGGCTCGTGGTGGGCTTCGCGCTGGCGCTCGCGCGCCTGTCGAGCCGCAGGTGGCTGGCGGCGCCGGCGCACTTCTACATCTGGGTGTTCCGCGGCACGCCGCTGCTGGTGCAGCTGATCATCATCTACACCGGCCTGCCGCAGCTCGGGCTCAAGCTGTCGGTGATCGAGTCGGCGCTGCTGGGCCTGATCCTCAACGAGGCCGCCTACCTCGCGGAGATCGTGCGCGGCGGCATCCAGTCGATCCCGCCGGGGCAGACCCACGCCGCGCGCGCGGTCGGCTTCAGCCACGCCCAGACCATGCGCTACATCATCATGCCGCAGGCGATGCGGCTGATCGTGCCGACGCTGGGCAACAGCATCAACGGGCTGCTCAAGACCACCTCGATCACCTCGGTGATCTCGATGGAGGAGCTGCTGCGCCGCACCCAGGTGCTGATCCAGGAGAAGTTCATGGTGCTCGAGCTGTTCATCGTGGCGGCGATCTACTATCTGCTCATGACCACGGCGTGGGACTTCGTCCAGCGCCGCATCGAGCGCCACTACGGCCGCGCCCACGGCGACGCCGCCGCACCGCCCGTGAACGCCGAACCTGCGCTCGAGCAGCGCTGAGGACCCGCCGAGATGAGCAACAGCTACGACCTGATCCTGCGCAACGCCGACATCGCCACCGTCGGCGACCGCTACACCGCCGACATCGGGGTGCGCGGCGGCCGCATCCATGCGATCGCCCAGGGCCTCGACGCGCGCGCCGCGCGCGAGATCGACGCGGCCGGCCGGCTCGTCACGCCCGGCGGCGTCGACGGCCACTGCCACTTCGACCAGCCCACGAGCGACGGCTCGCGCTTCGCCGACGACTTCCTGTCCGGCACGCGCTCCGCGGCCTGCGGCGGCACCACCACCGTGCTGCCGTTCGCGGCGCAGCAGAAGGGCCGCAGCATCCAGGAGGCGGTCGACGACTACCACCGCCGCGCCGAGGGCAAGGCGGTGATCGACTACGCCTTCCACCTGATCGTGTCCGATGCCACCCGCGAGGTCACGCAGCGCGAGCTGCCGGCGCTGATCGAGAAGGGCTACACCTCCTTCAAGATCTACATGACCTACGACGACCTCAAGCTCGAGGACCGGCAGATCCTCGAGGTGCTCGCCACCGCGCGCCGCCATGGCGCGATGACGATGATCCACGCGGAGAACAGCGACTGCATCGCTTGGCTCACCGAGCAACTGCTCGACGCGGGGCTGACCGCGCCGCGCTACCACGCGAGCTCGCGGCCGATGGCGGTGGAGCGCGAGGCCACGCACCGCGCCATCGCGCTGGCCGAGCTGGTGGACACGCCGATCCTGATCGTGCACGTCTCCGGCCGCGAGGCGGTCGAGCAGATCCACTGGGCGCGCGGGCGCGGCCTGCCGATCCATGCCGAGACCTGCCCGCAGTACCTGTTCCTGAGCGCCGAGGACCTCGGCATCGACCCCGACGACCCGATGCACGGCGCGCGCTGCATTTGCAGCCCGCCGCCGCGCGACAAGGCGAACCAGCAGTTCATCTGGAACGGGCTGTCGAGCGGGCTGTTCACCATCGTCTCGTCCGACCATGCGCCGTTCAACATCAACGGCAGCGACGGCAAGCGCGTGGCGGGCGACGATGCCTCCTTCGACCGCATTCCCAACGGCATTCCGGGTGTCGAGACGCGGCTGCCGCTGCTGATGAGCGAAGGCGTGCTCAAGGGGCGCATCGACATCCACCGCTTCGTCGAGCTCACGGCCACCAACCCCGCGCGGCTCTACGGCCTGTACCCGCGCAAGGGCACCATCGCCGTGGGCAGCGATGCCGACCTCGTGGTCTGGGACGTGTTCGCCGAGGGGCAGGAAAAGCTGCTCACCAACGAGGTGCTGCACCACGACGCCGACTACACGCCCTACGAAGGCATGAAGTTGCGCGCCTGGCCGGGCCTGACGGTGTCGCGCGGCCGCGTGGTGTGGCAGGACGGCGTGTTCCAGGCCGAGCCGGGGTCGGGCGAGTTCCTGCCCTGCCTGCGCCCGCGCGCGCCCAACGCCGGCAACCCGCTCGAGAAATGGCTGTGAGCGGGCCGCCGGTGCGCTTCGCGGGGCCCTGATAAGCTCGCTCGCCCTCGTGGCTTTCGCAGATTTCCGCATGCCCAGCCTTCCCAGCCCCACGCAGCCCGCCACCATCACGATCGCACCGCTGGAGGTGCGCTCCGCCAGTCTCGCCGAGCAGGCCTACGAGCGGCTGCGCACCCTGATCCTCGACCGCCAGATCTCGCCCGGCAGCCCGCTGCAGGAGGCCCGGCTGGCCGAGGACCTGCGCATCTCGCGCACGCCGATGCGCGAGGCGCTGGTGCGCCTGGCCGGCGAGGGGCTGCTGGTGCGGCGCGACGCGCGCTCGTACGCGGTGCGCGCGCTCGGCACCAAGGAGTATTTCGACTGCATGCGCGCGCGCGAGGTGATCGAATGCGAGGCGATCGCGCTGGCCGTCGCGAAGATCACCGACGCCGAGATCGAGGCGCTCGAGGCCGACGCGCGCGCCCTCGGCGCCGGCGAGCACAGCGAGACCGAGCACTGGCATTTCGACGACCGCTTCCACCTGCTGATCGCGACGGCGAGCGGGAACGTGGTGTTCCCGCGGCTGGTGGAGGAACTGCGCGTCAACGCGCGCCTGTTCCGGCTGCACAGCCCGCTGCACCGCCAGCGCGAGAACCACGACGAGCACGGCGAGATCATCGCCGCGCTGCGCGCGCGCGACGCCGAGCGCGCCCGCGCCGCGATGCGCGAGCACCTGCGCAGCCTGCAGGAGGACGTGCGGCGCGCGCTGATCGACTGAGCGGCGCGCTACTTGCGCTTGAGCATCTGCGTCACTTCATCCACGTTGGCCTGGATGCGCTGACGCACCACCTCGAAGGCATCGGCCTGCGACTTGGCCGCGAGGCTCGCGAGTTCCTTGATGTCGTCCACGGCGCGCTGGAAGGACTGGCGGCCGAGCTCGTCGAGCTTCGCGAGGTTCTCCTTGGCGTCCTTGCCCGGCATGCCCTTGGCCGCCGTCTGCCATTCGCCGATCGCCTGCTTGATCATCTCGGTCTGGCGCTGCACCACGCTCTGCAACCCCTGGAACGATTTCTCGTTGGCCTCCATCAGCGCCTGCAGGTCCTTGCGGCCGCTCTCGAGCACCTTGCCCGCGCCGCTCGCGAGATCGAGATCCTGCAGCCGGTCGGCCATGGCCTTGAGCGGGTTGAACAGCGGATCGGCGGTGTGCGATGCCGCCTTCTTCGCGCCTGCGGCGGTGCCGCTGGTGCTGCTGCTGGCGGAGGTTTTCCGGGGGGCGGCTTTCTTGGCAGTGGCCATGGTGCGGGGTCTCCTGGGTCGTGTGAGCGATGGAATCCACCGTGACGATACGCCGAGCCACCAGGGCCGGGTTTGCCGCAGTCGCAAAAATGTCTGCGGGATTTCCCTTGGTGCGCCTGTTGCCTCTTCGGCGTTCCGGCGGGAACAGGCCGCGCGCCGTCCGGTGCGGCGCGCGACCCCCGAGATGCAATCCCGCGGCGTCAGTCGATCAGGCCGATCTCGATCGCCCCGGCCGTGGCTGGGTTGCGCGCCCCGACCAGGGCGAACAGCGTACTGCTCTGGCTTGCGAAGTGGAGGCCGGAGCCCCCGAACGATGCGGAGCGCATGTTGAGCGGCCCGATCGCGCCCATGGAACCCAGGCTCGCCGCGAGGGTGCCTGCGCTGCCGTCGGGCAGCAGCTGCGTGCGGGCATAGCTCGAGGCATCGATCGCCGTGCCGCCCCAGCTGCCGTTGCTTGCGCCGCCGCGCGCGGCGATCGCGGGCCAGATCGCGCGTTCGGGCAGGCCGATGCGGAAGATCGAGGTCGTCGGCGTCGCCGCCACGGCGCCGGCCGAGAGATAGATGTTCTCGCCGCCCACGCGTGCGACGGCGAAATTCCCGCTGTCCGCCGGATTCGCCACGTTCGCGATGTGCCAGGTATCGACGCTCGGGCCGGCCGAGACGGTGTAGGCCCGCAACGAAGCCGCGGGGCAGTTGTCGACGCGGTAGATGCTGCTGTCGTTGCAGGCGTAGAGCACGGTGCCGCCGCTCGCGATCTGGATCTGGGCGATCGACGAATCGGCAGTGCTGGCGGTGAGGTTGATGCCGAAGCGGTTGTAGGTGCCCGCGAGGTCGGCCTGCGTCTTCACGAGCGCGCGCGAGGCGACGAAAGGCCGCACGCCGTAGCTCACCGGCGTCACCTGTGCGATCGCGAACGGGAACGAACCGACCACGGTGTTCGTGGCGAGGCGGAATCGCGCCGTGTTGGCCGGGCTCGTGATCCGGGCGCTGTCGAAGACGAAGCTGCCTGGTTCGGCGGGGTCTTCGGCGAAGCTGCCGGCCGCGATCGCGCCGGCTTCGTCGGTCATCTCGTAGCGCTCGCTGTCCATGTTGAGGGCCAGCGTCTGCCGCGAGCCGTTGGTCGCATAGACCTTGTAGCGGCCGTTGCGCGGGTCCGGCGCGGTGCCGGTGTCGATCAGGTTGAGCTGCAGGTAGCCTTGGGTGCCCGGATTGCGCGCGCCGACCAGAACCGAGAGTGCGCCCCCCTGCATCGCGAAGTACTTGCTCGTGCCGCTGCTGTTCACGCCGCGGATCCCCTCCGGCTGGATGGCGAAGGTGCCGCCCACGGGCATGGTCAGCGTTCCGTAGGTGCCGTCCGTGCCGGTGCTCGTGCGCACCGAGTTCGCGGCGTCGATCAGGTTGGCGCCCCAGCTGCCGGTGGTCGCGCCGCCGAGTCCGCGCGTGGCGGGCCAGTTCGGCGACTCGGGCAGGCCGATGCGCATGAACTGCATCGCCGGCGAGGCGCTGGCGCCGCCGGCCAGGTACACGTTCTGGCCGCCGATGCGCGCGATGCGGAAGCTCGCGACGTCGCTGGCGTTGGCCATGTTCGTCGCGATCCAGACGCCGTCCGCGCCCGCGGCCACCGCGTAGGTGCGCTTCGATGCGAGGGGACACAGGTCGATCTTGTAGATCACGGCGTCGTTGCAGATCTCGAGCACCGTGCCCGCACCGGAGAGGCGCAGCGAGAGAATCGACGAGTCCTGCGCGCCGCCCGGGCTGCGCGTGACGCTGAAGCGGTTGTAGGTGCCGTCCAGCTGCGCCGCGGTGCCGACGAAGTCGCGCGCGGCGACGAAGGGCTGCGCGGCGTAGACCGCGGGGCTCGTGAAGGCGGTGGCGAACGGAAAGGCGCCGACGATGGCGTCGGTGGTCACGCGGAAGCGCGAGGTGTTGGCCGCCGTGGTGATGCGGCTGCTGGCGAACACGTAGGTGCCCGGCTCGGTGAAGTCTTCGCTGAAGCTGCCGGACTCCGCGAGGCCGAGGTTGTCCGTCATCGTGTAGCTGCCGGCGTCGAAGTCGATCGACAACTGCTGCTGCGTGCCGTTGGCCGCGTAGACGCGGTAGCTGCCGTTGCGCGGGTCGGCTGCGTCCGCGCTCTTGGCGGCGACCGGCTCCGGTTTGGCGCTGCCGCCGGACAGCGACAAGCCGCCGCCCGCCCCGCCGCCGCTTCCGCCTCCGCAGGCCGCCAGCAAGGCGGCCATGCTCCAGCCCGCGAGATACCTCGTTACCCTCATGTTCTGTCCTTCTTGTCGGATGGGCTCGGCAGCACGCCGGCCGGCGGCTGAACCGAATCCGAATAAATCGTAACAAAAGGTCAATGAGTGCCTGAGGGCGACACATGTCAGCCAAACCCGATGCTTTGGCAGGGGCGGGCGCCCCGTCTACAATGCCCGCTTTCCGAGGAGCGTTGCAGCGCCGCCAGGCGTGAGGCTCGGACCACACACGCAACCACGCTCACCCGCTGTTCTCGCGGTGAGTTCCTTCTTCCCCCGAACGCAGTGGCATCTTTCAAACCAGCTTTGTTGGAGTTCTCATGAGCGCTGTTCTCAAGCCCACCCCCGTCTCCTCCGCAGACCAGGCGATCGCCGACCTCTCGCTCGCCGCCTGGGGCCGCAAGGAAATCAAGATCGCCGAAACCGAGATGCCCGGCCTGATGGCGATCCGCGAGGAGTTCTCGAAGTCGCAGCCGCTCAAGGGCGCGCGCATCACGGGTTCGCTGCACATGACGATCCAGACCGCGGTGCTGATCGAGACGCTGCAGGCGCT
>CBHTTS010000190.1:0-10325 GCA_966095775.1 uncultured Variovorax sp.
CTGGGGGACGAACGCGGCCGTGCGTTCCATTATTTCCGGCACGACAGCGACTTCTATTACCTGCTGTGCAAGGCCGACCGCGCATGGAACGTCGAGCAGGACGGCCGCGGCGCGCGCCTGCTGCCGGGCGACGCGGTGCTGATCGATTCGCGGCGCTGCTATGCGCTGCGCTTTCCGGGCTCGGCAGACACGCTGTCGCTCGAGCTTCCGATCGCCTGGGTCGACGCATGGCTGCCCGATGCGCAGGCGCAGGCGGGACGCCGCATCGACGGCAGCACGGGCTGGGGCGCGGTGCTGAGCCGGTTCGTCCGCGAGCTCGGCCTGGAGGCCGCGATGGCGCCGCCGCTGCCGGCGCCGCTGCTGGTCGACCAGCTCGGCGGCCTGCTCGCGCTCGCGGCCGGCCGGGGCGCCGAGGCGCCGGCGCGCGGGCAGGGCGGCCGCGCCGAACTGCGCCGCCGCGTGCTCGACGTGTCGGAGCGCAGCCTGCACCGCTGCCTGGCCGAGGGCGGACTGGCTTTCGCCGACGCGCTGATCGGATGCCGCATGCAGGTCGCGCGCCGCCTGCTCGCCGATCCGCGCTTCGACCGGCTCGGCATCGCCGAGATCGGCCGCCGCGTCGGGCTCGCCGACGCCTCGCATTTCGCGCGGCTGTGCCGGCAGCGGCTCGGCGCGACGCCCGCCGCGCTGCGGCGCCAGCGCTGAGCGCCGGCCCGGCCGGCTGGCACGAAGCGGCCGGCGCGCTGGCAGGAACCGGCCGGCCGCGGCCGGCGGCGCTTCCTAGAGTGGCTCCCGTTCCACCACCACACCCGAGGAGACACCCATGTCCGACACCTATGTCCTGATCCACGGCGCCTGGCACACCGGCGCCGAGATGGAGGCCGTGGCCGACGCGATGCGCGAGGCCGGCCACACCGTGCACTGTCCCACGCTCGCGGGCAACCGCGCCGCCGACGTCCGCGCGCGGATCGGCCTCGCCGACGCGATCGATTCGGCGGTCGCGTTCATCGAGGCGCGCGACCTGCAGGGCGTGCGGCTGGTCGGCCACAGCTACGGCGGCATGGTGATCTCGGGCGTGGCCGATCGCATCGCGCAGCGCCTCGCGCGGCTGGTGTACGTCAACGCCTTCGTGCCGCTCGCGGGCGAGGCGCTCAACGACATGGTGCCGCCGCACTACGTCGCGGCCTTCGAGGCCGATGCGGCGGCGAACGGGCAGGGCGTGATGCTGCCGTTCGAGGTCTGGCGCGAGGCCTTCATCAACGACGCCGACATCGCGCTCGCGCGCTCGTCCTATGCGCGGCTCAACCGGCATCCGTACCGCACCTTCACCGACCGCATCGAACTGCGCACGCCACTGGCCGCGCTGGCGCTCGGCAAGTCTTACGTCAACTGCCAGCAGGACACCGCCATGCCGCACGGGCTGCCGTGGCATCCGCGGCTGTCGGAGCGGCTCGGCCTGTTCCGGCTGGTCGAATGCCCGGGCAGCCACGAGATGTTCTTCTCCAACCCGAAGCGGCTCGCGCAGGCCATCCTCGAGGCCGGGCGCGACTGAGGCCCGGCCGCGCTTCAGCGCGCGCCGGACGAGGCGGCGGTGCCGTCCTCGCGCAGCAGTGCCATCGCGTGGCTGTCGACGTAGCGGCCGTCCACGCGCATCGCATGCCGCATCAGGCCCTCGGTCTGGAAGCCGAGCCGCTCGTAGAGCGCCTTCGCGTTCGGGTTGTCGGCGCGCACCGTGAGCTCGATGCGCGTGAGGCCGCGCGCCCAGGCGCGCGCGATCGTGGCCCGCATCAGCTGCGCGCCGATGCCGCGGCCGCGGAACGCCGGCAGCAGCCCGATGCCCAGCATGCCGACGTGCGCGCGCGCCTCGCCGTGCACCGGCAGCACGTCGCACCAGCCGATCACGCGGCCCTCGCAGCGCGCCACCAGCAGGCAGTGGCCGCCCGCGAGCACCGAGCGGTAGAAGGCGAAGGCCTCCTCGCGCGGCGGCGCCTGCGTGAAGGCGAGGTACTTCTTCTCGCGCGCGACGGTGTCGAGCGCCGCGCGCAGTTCGTCGAAGTGCGCCTCGGCGAGCGGCTCGATCGCGAGGCTCATGGCCGGACCTCGAACACGTCGCCGTTGGTCGGCGTCGCGTTCTCGTGGTAGATGTCGTAGAGGTACTGCGCGAGTTCGCCGGGCGCGAGCTCGTGCGGGATCGCGAGCTCGGCCGGGCGGCGCTTGCCGTCGGGGCTCAGCAGCCAGGCGCGCCACTGGCCGCCGCTGCGCTCGATGCGCGTGAGCTGGCCGAAGACGTTGAACAGGTGGGACATCGCTACTTCGCCCGCTTCGCCTTGCCCTTGCCCTTGGCCTTGGCCGCGTTGTGCGCGGCCGCCGCGCGCACCAGCGCCTTGAAGGCCTCGGCGTCGATTTCCTTGCCCTCGCGGATGTCGATGGCGCGCCGCACGTTGCCTTCGAGGCTCGCGTTGAAGAGGCGGGCCGGGTCGTCGAGCGCGGCGCCGTGCGCGAAGGTGAGCTTGACCACCGCCTTGTAGCTCTCGCCCGTGGTGAGGATGCCGTCCTGCGACCACACCGGCGTGCCCATCCACTTCACTTCCTCCACCACGTCGGGCAGGGCCTCGCGGATCAGCCGGCGCATGCGCGCCAGGGTCTGGCCGCGCCAGTCGCCGAGCTCGGCGATCCTGCGGTCGATCTGCTCGGAGGCCGGCGGGGTGGCGGTGGTGTCGGACGGGGTCATGCGCGCTCCTGGGGCTCGGGGAATCGTTCGTCGGCCGATCCTACCCGCCCCGCGGGAGCGCGCGGCGGCTCACTCGGCGCGGATGCCGTTGCGCAGGATGCCGATCGCGTCGACCTCGACCTCGACCACGTCGCCCGCCTTCATCCACACCGGCGGCGTGCGCTTGGCACCGACGCCGCCGGGCGTGCCGGTGACGATCACGTCGCCCGCCGCGAGCGGCATGAAGGTCGAGATGTGGGCGATCTGGCGCGGGATGCTGTGGATCAGCTTGTCGGTCGTGGTGCGCTGCATCTCCTCGCCGTTGAGCCGCGTGACCAGCATCATCACCTGGTCGTCGGCGATCTCGTCGCGCGTGACCATCCAGGGGCCGAAGCCGCCGGTGCGCCAGAAGTTCTTGCCCGCGGTCCATTGCGGCGTGGCGGTCTGCCAGTCGCGGATGCTGCCGTCGTTGTAGCAGGCGTAGCCCGCGATGTGGCGCCAGGCCTCGGCCTCGGCGATGCGGCGTCCGCCGCGGCCGATGACCACGGCGATCTCGCCCTCGTAGTCGAGCCTGGACGACTCGGGCGGCAGCACGATGTCGTCGCCGTGCGCCACCTGCGACTCGGCCACGCGCAGGAAGAGGGTGGGCTGCTCGGTGACCTCGCGGCCGGTCTCGCGCACGTGCTCGCCGTAGTTGAGGCCGACGCAGACGATCTTGCCCGGGTTCGGGATCACCGGCAGCAGGCGCAGCTCGGCGAGCGGCAGCGTGGCGCCGCCGCGGCGCACGGCCTCGGCCGCCTCGCCGAGCAGCCCGGCGGCGATCAGTGCCTTGAGGTCGGCCGCGCGGTCCGCGAAGACCGCGCGAAGGTCGACGACGCGGTCGCCGGTCACGGCGCCGTAGCCGTCGATGCCGTTGTACTGGTAGCTGATGAGTTTCATGGTCTGTCCGCGATGGCGCGTGGTGGTGGGGAAAAAGGTGTCGCTATGCCAGCCGGCCTCCTATGCGCTGCGCGCCTTCGGTGACCAGCCGGACCAGCTTGTCGATGTCGACGATCGCGAGGCGCGAGGTGTCGAAGACCAGCGAGAGCGCGGCCCAGGCACCGCCGTCGGCCTTGGGGATCGGCGCGGCCACGGCCGCGAGCTGCGGCTCGAGCTCGCCGATCGAGACGTAGTGGCCGGCGCGGCGGATCGCGGCGTAGTGGCGCCGGAATTCGCTCCATTCGGTGGGCAGCCCCGCACGCGCGATCTCCTCGCCGCGCGCGTCGAACACCTTGCGCAGCTGCGCCGGCGCGAAGCCCGCGAGCAGCACCTTCGGCGCGCCGCCCTGGAACAGCGGGCGCGGCCGTCCGCGGCCGTAGGCGAGCGTGGCCGGCGCGCCGCCCATCTCGCGGTGCGTGTCGAGCACCTGCAGGCCGAACAGGCCCGAGGTGACGCAGTCGAAGCCCGTGGCCGCGACCAGCTCGCGCATCACCGGGATGCCTTCGCGCAGCACCGGGTCCGACTTGCGGATGTAGTGGTCGAGCAGGATGATGCGCGGCCCGAGCGCGTAGTGCGAGTCCTCCACGCGCTGCAGCAGCCCGGCCTCGAGCAGCAGCCGCACGTAGCGGTAGCCCGTGGGCAGCGACACCTCGAGCGCGGCCGCGATGTCGTCCGCGGTGCGCGTGAGATGCGCATCGTCGAACAGGTCGAGCACGCCCAGCATCCGCCCGAGGCTGGACATGGATTTTTCTTCCGGCACGCCGGTTCCTCCAAGGTTTCATGGCGCGGCGGGGAGGTATTGCGAGATGCGATCCAGATCGGGCCCCGTGCGCGCCACGCCGACGATATACCGGTCCGGACGCAGGACCACCGCGGCCGCCTCGTGCGCCTCGAGCCAGTCGCGCAGCGGCGCGTCCGGCCGGTCGATCACGAGCGCGCCCGCGCGGCGCCAGCGCTCGGCGGTCGCGGGGGCCGCGGCCGCGATCGCGTCGGCGCGGCCGATGACCGCGCTGCGGCGCCCGAGCAGTTCGTCGAGCAGCCGCCCGTCGCCGAGCCGCGGCTGCGGGAACGGCCGCCCCGCGGGCGTGCCCGGCGCCGCGTCGAAGGCGCCGGCGCCGAGCACCTGGGGCGGCAGTTCGAAGATCTCGGGGCGGCCCGCGCGGAACCTCGCGTCGCGCTCGGCCGCGAGCGCGGGGTCGGTGGTCTGGATGATGTTGCCGAGCCGCACGGCCAGCTCGATCAGCGCGCGCACGTGCGGCGCGCGCTCCGACTCGTAGGTGTCGAGCAGCGCCTCGGGCGCCGCGCGCGCGAGCACCGCCTCGAGCTTCCACGCGAGGTTGGCGGCATCGCGGATGCCGGCGCACATGCCCTGCCCGAGGAAGGGCGGCGTCTGGTGGCAGGCATCGCCCGCGAGCAGCAGCCGGCCGCGGCGCCAGCCTTCGGCGATCACCGAATGGAAGGTGTAGACGGCCGCGCGCTCGAGCCGCGCCTGGTCCGGCCGCAGCCACGGCGCGACCAGGCGCCAGAGCGACTCGGGCCGGACCAGCGCCTCGCGGTCGTCGCCGGGCAGCACCATGATCTCCCAGCGGCGCCGGTCGCCGACCACGTTGCAGTAGGTCATGGGCCGGGCCGGGTCGCAGTGCTGCACCGTGTGGTCCGGCAGCGCGACCGGCTGCGTGAGCACCACGTCGAACACCAGCCAGGGCTGGCGCAGCCCGAGGTCGACCATCGTGCTGCCGACATGGCGGCGCACCGGCGAGCGCGCGCCGTCGCAGCCGACCAGGTAGCGCGCGCGCGCCGGCGATGCCGCGCCGCCCCCGGCGTCGCGCAGTTCGAGCGTCACGCCGTCGGCATCCTGCGCGAGGCCGGCCAGTTCGTGCCGCAGCCGCACCTCCACGTTCGGGAAGCGGCCGAGGCCTTCGCGCAGCACGGCCTCGAGCTCGGGCTGGTGGAAGTAGTAGTTGTTGGCGCCGCCGTGCGGGCCGAGCGCGGCGCTGCCGCCGCGGATCAGCATGGTCTCGCCCGCGGCGTTGACGAAGTGCATGCCCTGTTCGCCGGGTCGCGCGATCGCGAGCGCCTGCTCGCGCAGCCCCGCGCCCTGCAGGATGCGCAGCACCTCGCCGTCGAAGTGGATCGCGCGCGGCAGCGGGAAGATGCCGGCCTCCCGCTCGACCACGAGCACCGAGAGCCCCGCGGCGCCGAGCAGGTTCGCGAGCACCGCGCCCGTGGGCCCGAGGCCGACGATCGCGACGTCGTGGCAGCGTGCGGCGGGCTCAGCCACGCTGCTGGTCCTGCGCCATGCGGCGCGCCACCTCGGCCTGCCACTGGGCGCGGCTCATGAAGCGCGGGAAGCGCTTCGCGATCGCTTCGGCGCGCGCCAGGACCTCGGCGTCGGGCAGCGACAGGTCGATCGGCTCGCGCAGCGGCTGTTCGCAGTACCAGGGCGTGTCCATGAAGAGCTCGAGCCGGTTGCCCTCGGGATCGCGGCAGTAGAGCGAGACCGCGTTGCCGTGCGTCACCGGCTGCATCTCGCCCGCGCCTTCCGCCAGCAGCCGGCCGTGGAACAGCCGCAGCGTCGCGAGGTCCGGCACGCGGAACGAGATCTGGTTGACCACGTTGAACCCCGCCCCGGCCGGACGCCCGGTCGCGAGCACCAGCTGGTGGTGTTCGTCCGGATCGCGGCTCAGGAACACCAGCTGCACCGCACCCAGGTCGCCCGCGTCGGTCTGCGTGAAGCGCAGCGCCTCCTTGTAGAAGCGCGCCATGCGCGGCAGGTCGGTCACGTAGAGGCCGATGTGGCTGAACTGCAGGCTCGCTGCCGCGCCGGTGGTTTGCATCCGAATGTCTCCTTGCGATAAGGCGCGGCGCTGATGTGCCGCGATTTCTGCAAATCATATCTAGATTCTCATATTTTGACAATATGAGCGTTTTATCTATGATTCCGAGGGTGCGCGATGCACGCTTTCTCACGACACAGGAGACAAACCCATGAAATGCTCGATCCGGAGGCCGGCCCTGCGCGGGCTCGCCGCAGCCGCGCTCGCGGCCTGCGCGGCGGCTGCCACCGCCCAGGCCGACTACCCCACCAAGCCGGTGCGCATCATTGCCCCCTTCCCCGCGGGCAGCGGCCCCGACGCCAACGCGCGCGAGATCGCCGCCGAACTCACGAAGCTGCTGGGCCAGACCTTCTTCGTCGAGAACCGGCCCGGCGCCTCGAACATCATCGGCACCGAGGTCGCGGCCAAGGCGCCGGCGGACGGCTATTCGCTCTACATCGGCACCACGAGCTCGCTGTCGGTGGTGCCGCACCTCTACGCGAAGCTGCCGTTCAACGCCGAGAAGGACTTCGCGCCGGTCAGCCTGCTCGGCGTGCTGAACACCGGGCTGGTCGCCGCGCCCGGCGTCGAGGCGAAGGACGCGCGCGCGTTGATCGCGGCGCTCAAGGCCAGGCCGGAGTCGCTGTCGGTCGCGACCGCCGGCATCGGCAGCTACTCGCACCTCTCGGCCGTCTGGTTCAACGCCGCCGCGGGCGTGAAGACCCACCTCGTGCCCTACAACAGCAACAGCCCCTACACCGACCTGATGGCAGGGCAGGTGCAGCTGATGTTCGACGGCCTGCCCGCGGCCGCGGGCGCGATCCAGGCCGGCCGGCTCAAGCTGCTCGCGATCACCGGCAAGGAGCGGGCGCCGAGCTTCCCGGCCGTGCCGACCTTCGCCGAGGCCGGGCTGCCCGCCTATGCGCCGATCGCCTGGCAGGGCATCCTCGCGCCCGCGGGCACGCCGAAGCCGGTGCTCGAGAAGCTCAGCGCCGCGATGCAGAAGGCCTGCCAGTCGCCCGAGCTCGCGCGCAAGTGGCGCGACTACGGCGGCGAGCTGCGCTGCAACACGCCGGCCGAGTTCGCGGCTTTCATCGCCGCCGACCGCGCGATGTGGGGCAAGGTGATCCGCGAGGCGGGCGTGCGGCTCGACGGCACGGGCGAGCGTTGAAGCGCTGCCGCGATCGATGCGAGCGCGCGCGGGCCCTCGTCAACGCCGCGGCGGCCCGGGCGTTGACCGCCGATGCGATGCCTTCTTGCCGCCGCCATGTTCGCCGCCGTGCTCGCGGCCCCCGCCGTCCGTGCGCAGCAGCCGGCCGATGCCGCCGACGCCGCGCCCGTGCCCTTCGTCGATGCCCACGTGCATCTCAACGACGTCGAGATGCAGCTGCAGCTGATGGCGCGCTGGGGCGCGACGCAGGCGGTGGTGTTCTGGGGCGGCCGCAGCAGCAACGATTCGGTGCGCGAGGCGGCGCGCCGGCATCCCGGGCGCTTCATCGCCTTCGCCTCGGTCTCGCCCGAGCGCACCGCCTACCGGCCGCTGTGGGAGCACGACGACCCGGCGCCGCTGCTCGCGCAGCTCGACGCGCTGCTGGCTTCGGGCGAGTTCAGGGGCATCGGCGAGATCTCGGCGGCGCACTTCCCCTCGGCCGGCTTCGCCGAGACGGACTTCAGTCCCTCGGGCGCGACGATGACCGGCATCATGGCGCTCGCGCGCCGGTACGGGGTGCCGGTGATGGTGCATGTGGAATCCACCCGCATGGCCGAGCTGAGCCAGATGCTCGAGCGCTTCCCCGACGTGAACGTGATCTGGGCCCACGGCGGCTACACGCCGCTGTTCCTCGCGCGGCGCATGCTCGAGCGGCATCCGAACCTTTACTACGAGTTGAGCGCGCGCACCTGGCCGCGGCATCCGCGCTCGCCCGACTACACGATCCTGCGCGACGGCGCGCGCGTCTGGCCCGAGTGGCTGCAGCTGATCGAGCGGATGCCCGGACGCTTCCTCGTGGGCACCGACGCGAGCCATCGCGCGGCAGAGACCGAGGCGATGAAGTTCGCGAGCGTGCAGGCCTTCCTGCGCCAGCTCGCACCGCCGGCGCGCGAAATGGTCGCGCGCGGCACGCTGCTGCGGCTCGTCGGGCTCAGCCCTGCTTCAACGCCGTGACCTCGATCTCGATCTTCATGCGCGGGTCGGCCAGCCCCGCCGAGATCATCATCGCGGCCGGGCGCACCTCGCCGAAGTACTTCCGCAGCACCGGCCAGCAGGCCTCGAACTCGCCGCCGTCGGGCAGCACGTAGGTGACGCGCACCACGTCGCGCAGGCCGGCGCCGGCCTGCTGCAGCGCGGACTCGATGTTCTTCAGGCACTGCTCGGCCTGCGAGACGACGTCGTCGGCGATGGTCATCGTGGCGTAGTCGAAGCCGGTCGTGCCCGAGACGAAGACCCAGTCGCCCGCGACCACCGCGCGCGAGTAGCCGATCTGCTGTTCGAAGGTGGAGCCGGAGCTGATGCGTCGTCGCGAAGTCATGGGAAGGGCAGGGTGGTCGTCGGGCCCGCGATGGTAAGCGCGAAGCGGCGCGCTGTCAGCCCGCGGCGCGGCGGTTGATCTGCGTCAAGGCCGGCGCGCGGCCGGGGCCGATGATGGACGCAGGACCACCGAGGAGCCATCATGAAAGCCACCATTGCAGCGGGCCTCGCGGCCGCGATCCTCCTGCCGGGCTGTGCGGCCTTGCGTTCCGGCGATGCCGCGCCGGGCCCGGACCATGCGCGCCACCATCCGCCCGCCGCCGAGGCGCCGATGGCCCCGAAGGCGGAGCAGCAGATGATGCAGATGCGCGAGATGCACCGCCGGATGCAGGCCGCGAAGACGCCGCAGGAGCGCCAGGCGCTGATGGCCGAGCACATGAAGGCCATGCAGGGGGGCATGGCGATGATGTGCGAGATGCACGCCGCGCCGCCGGACGGCGCGACGATGAAGCGCTGCATGGAGATGAAGGACATGGCCATGCAGATGATGCTGGACCGCGAGCGCGCCCGCGCGCCCGCGCGCTGAGGCGGGCGCGGCCGGCTACTTGCCCGCGACCACGTGCCGCTTGGGCGCGTGCCGGGTGCGCAGCGAGCTCGTCGCGTCGAGGCCTGCGTCCTCGTCGATGCCCACCGCGAGCCGGTCCACGAGCTCGCCGCCGAGCCAGGCCGTGACCAGCGCCACGCCCGCGCCCGCGAAGGCCCAGATCGATTCGCCGAGGCCGGGCGCGTAGTCGCGGTCGCGCAGCACGAAGCTCAGCGCGAACAGCAGCAGCACCACGACGTTGCCGCCGCCGTGCAGCGCGCCGATGCGCTTGGCGCGCGTGCCCTCGGGAATGGCGCGCCAGTCGACGAAGCCGAACGGCGCCGCGACCAGGCCGCCGACCAGCCCCGCGGCGATCATCCAGTAGGCCACCGCGGCCATGACCTGGCTGCCGGTCGCCAGGTGGATCACGTCGAAGACCACCGCCGTGGCCAGCAGGCCGAGCGGGAAGGCCACCAGCATCTGGTGCACCGAGTGGCCGAGGAATCTTGCTCTTGCGCGCATGGGTCACCTCCAGGGTGTTGGGAGGCACCGATCTGAGCCAGCGCCGGCGCTGCGCGGCGCGGGCCGGTGCCGCCTGCGCGGGTCGGCAGTGTCCTACCGCCGCGCCGCGCGGCCGCGGCCCGGCCGTCGAGATGACGGAAATGTCATGTGACCGGCGGCATGCTGTCGGTTCCGTTTCCTAGAGTGGATTCCGGTCGGCCGATGCGCGATTCACGCGCGGCGGATCCGATGGTTTTTTCGTCCACTCAGTGA
>CBHTTS010000191.1:0-10312 GCA_966095775.1 uncultured Variovorax sp.
CGCCGCGCTTGAGGCCGCGCGGCAGCACCATCGCGCCGTAGCGGATGCGGATCAGCCGGCTGACCGCATGGCCGACCGCTTCGAACAGCCGCCGCACCTCGCGGTTGCGGCCTTCGGAGATGGTGACGCGGTACCAGCAGTTCGAGCCTTCGCCGCCGCCGTCCTCGATGGTGCCGAACTGGGCCATGCCGTCGTCGAGGCGCACGCCCTCGAGCAGGCGCTTCTTCTCCTCGGCGCTGAGCGCGCCCAGCACGCGCACCGCGTACTCGCGCTCGAGCCCGAAGCGCGGATGCATCAGCTGGTTGGCGAGGTCGCCCGAGCTGCTGAACAGCAGCAGGCCTTCGGTGTTGAGGTCGAGGCGGCCGACCGACTGCCACTTGCCCTGCTGCAGGCGCGGCAGCTTGCGGAACACCGTCGGCCGGTTCTGCGGATCGTCGTGGGTGACGACCTCGCCGACCGGCTTGTGGTAGGCGATGACGCGCGGCGGCGGCGGCGCGATGCGGTAGCGGATCGGCTTGCCGTTGACCTTGACCTGGTCGCCGTACTGGATGCGCTGGCCGATGTGGGCCGGCTCGTTGTTGACCGAGATGCGGCCCTGCAGGATCAGCTGCTCCATCTCGAGCCGCGAGCCGAGCCCGGCCTGGGCGAGCACCTTGTGCAGCTTCGGCGAATCGGCCTCGGGCAGCAGCACGCGCTTGAGCGGCGGGACCTCGGGACTCTCCTCGTCGGCGTCGAACTGGCCCGAGATCACGTCGGCGAAGCGGATCGGCTCGGGCGGCGGCGCGTTGCGCTGCTCGCGCTCGGCGGCACGGCGTGCGCGGTCGAGGTCGTCCTCCTCGTCGTCGAGCTCCTCGTCCTCGTCCTCGTCGTCGCCCTCTTCGTCGTCGTCGTCGTCGCGGGCGCGCGTCTCTTCCCGCGGCACCGGGGGCGTCTCGCGCTCAGGGGCGGCGGGGGTCTCGGGCGCGGCCTCGGCCGGCGCTTCGGCCGCAGGCTCGGTCGCCGCGTCGGCGGCGGGCGCGCCGCCCTCTTCCTTCGCCGCCTCGGCCACGTCGGCCGTGTCGGCCGCCGGCGCAGGCTCCACGACCTTCTTGCGCCGGGGCGCGCGCTTCTTCTTGGGCGCCTCGCCTTCGGTCGCCGCGGCTGCGTCGATCGTCTCGGGCGGGACCGGCACGAAGGCCGCGTCGTCGGTGTCGGAAGGGCTCATGAGGTTTTTCCGGGAGAAACTGCGTGGGGATCGGTCTCGTCGAGCGACGGGACTTCGGATTCGAAGGGGGTGGAGGGCTGCTGCGCGTCGGCGAGCGGCGTCGCGTCGGCGGACGCCTCGGCGGCCTCGGCGAACTGCGCGGCGGCAGCCTCGACGGCCGCGGCCTGCGCCTCGGCGTCGGGCTCGGGCGCGGCGGGCGCGCCGGCGTCGGCCTCGAGGACCGCATCCTGCGCGGCGGAGGCGTCGGCATCCGCGTCGCCCGCGACGTCGATGGGCAGGTCGGGCTGGTCGCCCGCGGCCTGGTCCAGCGCATCGACCAGCGCGGCCTGCTGCGCCGGCGTCTCGATCAGCGGCAGTTGGTCGAGCGAGGCGAGCCCGAGGTCGTCGAGGAACTGGCGCGTGGTGGCATAGAGCGCGGGACGGCCGACGGTCTCGCGGTGGCCGATCACCTCGACCCAGCCGCGGTCCTCGAGCTGCTTGAGGATCATCGAGTTGATCGTGACGCCGCGGATGTCCTCCATGTCGCCGCGCGTCACGGGCTGGCGGTAGGCGATGATGGCGAGCGTCTCGAGCGCGGCGCGCGTGTAGCGCGGCGGCTTCTCGGGGTGCAGGCGGTCGAGGTGGTCGCGCATCTCGGGGCGGCTCTGGAAGCGCCAGCCGCTGCCCACGCTCACGAGCTCCAGCCCGCGCTGCGACCAGTCTTCCTGCAACTCGAGCAGCAACCCCTTGATCGTGTCCACGCCGAGCTCGTCGTCGAACAGCACGCGCATGTCGCGCACCGGCAACGGCTGGCTCGAACAGATCAAGGCGGTTTCGAGAATGCGCTTGGCATCCGCCGTATTCATGTTTGCGTTATCCGGGAAAAGGCGTCTTGGTGGACGCTTGTTCGAAAGGATGGAAGAAGGCGCTGCCGGCACGCGGCGAGTGCAACGCAAGGCCGGCATCGGATGGCCGGCGCGGCCCTCGGGCCGTCAGGCGCGATTGTAATCCAGCCCCCAGGCTTGCAGGGCACGGACCAGATCGGCCGGCGGCTCGGCGCGGAACGCGAGCGGCGCCTGCGTGACGGGATGCACGAACGCGAGCCGCAGCGCATGCAGCGCCTGCCGCGCGAGGCCCGCGGCCGGTGCGCCGCCATAGAGCGCGTCGGCCACCAGCGGATGGCCGAGCGAGGCCATGTGCACGCGGATCTGGTGCGTGCGGCCGGTCTCGAGCGTACAGCGCACGGCGCAGCCTTCGGCGTTGCTGTCGAGGCATTCGATGAAGGTGCGCGCCGGCTTGCCCGCGTGGCGCTCGAGGTCGACCACCGCCATACGCAGGCGGTTGCGCGGATCGCGGCCGATCGGCGCATCGACCTGGCGCGACGCGGCGCCATGCCAGGGCTCGTGCGCGAGCGCGAGGTACTGCCGCTTGACCTCGCGCGCGGCGATCAGCGCCACCAGCGCGTCCATCGCGGCGCGCGTGCGGGCGACGACCATCAGGCCGCTGGTGTCGCGGTCGAGGCGGTGCACGATGCCCGCGCGCGGCAGCTGCGCCGCCTTGGGATCGAGCGCGAGCAGCCCGTTGAGCAGCGTGCCGCTCCAGTGCCCCGGCGCCGGATGCACCACCAGCCCGGCGGGCTTGTCGATCACGCGCAGATGCTCGTCCTCGTGCACCGTGACGATCGCCATCGCCTCGGGGCGGAAGGCCTGGCTCTGCGGCGTGGGCCGCAGCTCGATGCGGCCGGACTGCCCCGCGCGCACGGTCGCCGACGCCTTGTGCACGGCGCGCCCCTGCAGCTCGACGGCGCCGCCCTCGATCAGTTGCTGCAGGTAGCTGCGCGAGAACTCGGGCACGAGCGCGGCGAGCGCCCGGTCGAGCCGCTGCCCGTGCTCGGCGGTGCCGATCTCGAAGGGCCGCAGCTCGCTCGCCTCGGCCGGGTCCGCGCCCTCCTCCGCCTCGGCCGCCTCCAGGGGGAGGTCCGAGGGGTCGGTCGATATAATTGAGGGCAACTGTTTCACGAAAGCCGTATGTGATGTTTCGCGCCAAATTATCGGTCCCCGCCTGGATCGCCCTCAGCGCGGCCGCTCTGCTGGCCACCGGCTGCTCTTCCACCAAGGAAGACAAGACCGCCAGCTGGAGCCCCAACCGCATCTACTCGGAAGCCAAGGACGAAGCCAACTCCGGCGCCTACGACAAGGCCGTGCCGCTCTACGAGAAGCTCGAGGGCCGCGCCGCCGGCACGCCGCTCGCGCAGCAGGCCCAGCTCGAGAAGGCCTACGCGCAGTACAAGTCCGGCGAGAAGGCGAGCGCGATCGCGACCATCGACCGTTTCATGAAGCTGCACCCGGCGAGCCCGGCGCTCGACTACGCGCTGTACCTCAAGGGCGTGATCAACTTCAACGACGACCTCGGCATGTTCGCCTTCCTCACGCGCCAGGATCTCTCCGAGCGCGACCAGAAGGCCGCCAAGGAGTCGTTCGAGTCGTTCAAGGAGCTGGTCACGCGCTTCCCCGAGTCGCGCTACACGCCCGACGCGCGCCAGCGCATGAACTACATCGTGAACTCGCTGGCCCAGTACGAGGTTCACGTGGCGCGCTACTACTACTCGCGCGGCGCCTACCTCGCGGCGATCAACCGCGCGCAGCTCGCGCTGGCCGACTACCGCGAAGTGCCCGCGCTCGAGGAGGCGCTCTACATCATCGTCCTCTCGTACGACGCGCTCGGCATGAAGGACCTGCGCGACGACGCGCAGCGTGTGCTGACCACCAACTTCCCGCAGAGCCAGTACCTCGCCAAGGGCTTCAAGGGCAAGGACGATCCCTGGTGGAAGGTCTGGTAGGACCGCGCCCGACCGGCGTCAAGGAACAAGGCCCTTCGGGGCCTTTTTCTTTGCCCGCGGCGCGGGCCCCGGTCAGGCCGAGAGCGCGCTCCTGAGCTCGCCGATCGCGGCGTCGAAATCGGCCTCGCTCTCGAGCCGCCGCATCGGCGGCAGCGCGGCCACGAGCCGCCGGCCGTAACCCATCGCGACCAGCCGCGTGTCGCAGATCGCGAGCACGCCGCAATCGGTCTCGCGCCGGATCAGCCGGCCGGCGCCCTGCTTCAGCGCGACCGCGGCCTCGGGCAGCGAGTAGTCGTTGAAGGCGCTGCGGCCCTGCGACTCGAGGCGCTGCGAACGCGCCTCGACCAGCGGATCGTTGGGCGGCGGGAACGGCAGCTTGTCGATCACCACCAGCTGCAGCGCGTCGCCGGGCGCATCGAAGCCCTCCCAGAACGAGGCCGAGGCCACCAGCACGCAGCCCGCGCGCCCCGCCTCGGCGCCTTCGCGGAAGCGATCCATGAGCACGCGCTTGGGCAGTTCGCCCTGGACCAGCACCTCGGGCCGCAGCGGCCCGTCGAGGTGCTCGAACTGCTGCCGCATCTCGTCGCCGATCGTGCGCAAGGCACGCAGCGTGGTCGTCAGCACCAGCGTGCGGCCGCCGAGCTCGGCCGCGCCGCGCGCCGCGAGCTGCGCCACGCGCTGGCTGTGCGCGGCATCGTTGGGCTTCGGGAAGGCGCGCGGCACATAGAGGCCCGCCTGCGCCGCATAGTCGAAGGGACTGCGCACCCGCAGCACCGTCGCGTCGCCGAGGCCGCAGGGCTCGGTGAACCAGCGCAGCGTGGGCTCGTCGCCGAGCGTCGCGGAGGTGAAGACCCAGGCGCGGCGGGCGCCCTGCGCGCGCACCGCGCGGCCGCCTTCGTCGGGCCCTTCGCCCGCGCCGTCGCCCGCGTCCTGCGCGCGCTCGATCTTGAGCACGCGGGTGCGCATGGCTTCGGCGATGTCGAGCGGCGACTCGACCAGCCGCAGCTGGGTGCCCACGTCGACCCAGCGCACCGAATCGACCGCGCAGGGCTGGGCGAAGCGCGCGGCGCGCTTGGCGAGCTGCAGCGCGCGCTCGTGCAGGCGCACGAAATCGGGCGAGATCTCGCTGACGGTATCGAGCCCCTCGGCCGCCATTTCGAAGGCATGCTGGAGCGCCTCGAGCGCGCCCTGCCAGAGCGATGGGTCGATGCCCTCGGGCGCGGGGCCGACCCAGCGCAGCTTGGCGCCGGGCCACTGCTTGCCGACCGCCAGCCGCAGCTCGCGCGCCGCGCGCTCGACGGCGGCCACCAGTTGCTGCCAGTCGACCAGGCCGCGCGCATGCTGCAGCCCGGCGCCGAGCATGTCGCGCGCGAAATCGATCGCCTGGCCGCTGCCGAGCTGCGCGCCGAGGAACTGGACCCCGGTCTCGTTGAGCTGGTGCGCCTCGTCGAACACCACGACGCTGACCGTGGGCAGCAGTTCCGCCATGCCGGTCTCGCGCACCGCGAGGTCGGCGAAGAACAGGTGGTGGTTGATGACCACCACGTCGGCCGCGAGCGCCTCGCGCCGCGCGAGGTTCACGTGGCAGGGCTTGAACTGCGGGCATTGCGCGCCGAGGCAGTTCTCGCGCGTGGAGGTGATCAGCGGGATCAGCGGCGAGCGCTCGTCGAGCCCGGGCAGCTCGGCCAGGTCGCCGGTGCGCGTGGCCCTGGACCACTGCTCGATCTTGGCCAG
Source organism: uncultured Variovorax sp. (assembly GCA_966095775.1). Taxonomy (GTDB): domain Bacteria; phylum Pseudomonadota; class Gammaproteobacteria; order Burkholderiales; family Burkholderiaceae_C; genus Variovorax. Next base: position 5,757 of record CBHTTS010000191.1, read on the forward strand.
CGTGCGCAGGCTGCCGCGCTCGGGCAGCGATGCATCGTGGCGCGCCATGTCGAGCCGGTGCAGGCAGAGGTAGCTCGCGCGGCCCTTGAGCAGCGCGGTGCGCACGGGAAGCTCGAGCGCTTCGACGAGCCGCGGCAGGTCGCGGCCGAAGAGCTGGTCCTGCAGCGTCTTGGTCGCGGTCGAGAGCAGCACGCGCTCGCCGCTCAGCAGCGCCGGCACGAGGTAGGAGAAGGTCTTGCCGACGCCGGTGCCGGCCTCGACGACCAGCATGCCGCCCTCCTCGATCGTGCGCGCCACGGCCAGCGCCATCTCGGTCTGCCCGGCGCGCTCGCGGAACTGCTCGGCGGCGCGCGACAACACGCCGCCCGGCGCGAAGGCGTCGCGCACCTTGTCTTCAAGCGTCTCGCTCACGCCGGCTCTCTCGGGTCGAGCAGGTTCTCGAGCCGCTCGATCTGGTCGCGCAGCGCGAGGCGGCGCTTCTTCAGCCGGCGCAGCAGCAGCTCGTCGGCCGGCGATGTCTCGGCCATGCGGTCGATGGAAGCATCGAGGTCGGCGTGCTCGATGCGCAGCTCGATCAATTGGCGGGAGAGGGAGTGGAGATTGGAGTCCAACGTTGGCGATGCGCACGTATTCCGCGCGCAGCTCGTGTTGACTCGATAATACGTCCTCGAACGAATCCCCGAGAAGACGGACCGCGCGCCCACGGCGCCTCGCCCATGCCCCAAGGCTTTCGACTTGCCGCCGCCACCGGCCTCCACAAGGGAGACCGCCCCTATCAGCAGGACCAGGTCCTGATGATGAGCCATCCGCGCGTCCCCGGCTGCATGCTGGGCGTGATCGCCGACGGCATGGGCGGCCGCAGCGGCGGGCGCAAGGCCTCGGACCAGGTGCTGATGACGGCGCGCCAGCTGTTCACGCGCTACCAACCCGACCGCGACAGCCCGGCCGCGGTGCTGCGGCAACTGCTGGAGGACGCGCACACGGTCATCAAGCTCACGGCGCTGTCGAGCGAGCAGGAACCGCACAGCACGATCGCGGCCTTCCTGATGAACCCGCGCGGCGACTGCGCGTGGATCCACGCGGGCGATTCGCGCATCTACCACTTCCAAAACGGCCGGCTCGTCACGCGCACGCGCGACCACTCGTACGTGCAGGTGCTGGTCGACCGCGGCGAGATCACCGAATCGCAGGCCAACGTCCATCCCAAGGGCAACATCCTGCTCGGCTGCCTGGGCATGGCGACCACGCCGCCGCCGATCGATCCGCACTACATCCCCTCGATGCAGCCCGGCGACCTGCTGATGGCCTGCAGCGACGGCCTCTGGCACTACTTCAGCCACGAGGAGCTCGCGAGCGTGCTCTATGCCGAAGCGCCGCGCGACGCGGTCGAGATCCTCGTGGGCGAAGCGCGCCGCCGCGCGCGCGGCACGGGCGACAACATCTCGATCGCGGTGCTGAAGCTCGAGGCGCTGCCCGAGGACTGAGCCCGGCGCGCCCGCTCAGCGCGCGGGGGCCGAGGCCGGCGGCGCGGGCGGAGGCGGCAGGGGCGCGCCGCGCGGCTTGGTGCGCTCGGCGTTCTGGCGCTCGCGGTCGGCCCGGTGTTCGGCGGCCCGGCGCTGCTTGGCTTCGAAGCGCTCGACCGCCGCGGGCGCCTGGGCGCGCTCGCGCGCGGCCTTGGCCTGCTCGTCGGCCTGGCGCTGCTGCTTGGATTCGAACTCGCGCCGGCGCGTCTCGGCCTCGGCCGCGGTGGCGGCGCGGCTCGCGGCATGGTCGGCCGCGCGCTGCTCGCGGTCGCGCTGCGCCTTGCGCGCCTCTTCCTGCTTCTCGGGCGTGTCCTCGGGCCGGGTCGTCGTGGCCTTGCGGTCGAGCTTCTCGAGCTCCGCCGCGCCGCGCCGCTGGCGCTCGATGTCGTTGATCGCGGCTTCCTGGCGCTTGATGTGGTCGGTCTCGCTGCGGCGGCGCTTGCGGCTGTCGCGCAGGCAGTCCTCGACCGCGAACTTCTGGTAGCAGGCGGTGCGCTCCTTCTCGAAGCGCGCCTCGATGGCCGCGCGCTCGGCCGCGAGGCGGCTGCGCTCGGCCTCGAAGTCCGCGTTGCCCGCGGCTGCGTTGGACTGGGCCCACGACGGCAGGCTGCCCAGGGCGATCAGCGCGGCGAGAAGGATCTTTTTCATGTCAGTCGGGTATCGACGATGCGGCGCTCCAGGGAGAGGAACTCGCTCGATTGCATTTCGGTGAGCCGGGACACCGTCCGCGGGAACTCGTGCGCGAGCGGCCCCTCGGTGTACAACGCCTCGGGCGGCACCTCGGCCGACATGATGAGCTTGCAGCGCCGGTCGTACAAGACGTCGACCAGCCAGGTGAAGCGCCGCGCCTCGGAGGCCATGCGCACCGGCATGTGCGGCACGTCGGACAGCAGCACGGTGTGGAACTGGCTCGCGATCTCGAGATAGTCGTTCTGGGAGCGCGGGCCGCCGCAGAGCGTCTTGAAATCGAACCAGACCACGCCGCCCGCCTTGCGCCGGGCGCGGATCTCGCGCTGCTCGATGTGCAGGATCGGGCTTTCGTCGGCCTTCTCGGCGAGCTTCTCGAAGGCCTTGCGCATCTCCTTCTCGGCCGCCGCGTCGTTCGGCGTCAGGTACATGCGCAGTTGCTCGAGCGTGCGGCGCCGGTAGTCGGTGCCGTTGTCCACGCTGAGCACCTCGAGCTTCTCGTTGAGCAACGCGATCGCGGGCAGGATGCGGTCGCGGTGCAGCCCGCCGGGATAGAGGTCGTCGGGCTTGAAATTGGACGTGGTGACGAAGCCCACGCCGTTGTCGAACAGCGAGACCAGCAGGCGATGAAGGATCATCGCGTCGGTGATGTCGGCGACGTGGAACTCGTCGAAGCAGATCAGCTTGTAGCGCTTCGAGATCCGCAGTCCCAGCTCGTCGAGCGGATTGACCGTGCCCTGCAGCTCGCGCAGTTCGCGGTGCACCTCGCGCATGAACTCGTGGAAGTGCAGCCGCGTCTTGCGCTTGAGCGGCACGGCATTGAAGAAGAGATCCATGAGGAAGCTCTTCCCCCGCCCCACGCCGCCGTACATGTAGACGCCGCGCGGCAGCTCGGGCCGGTTGATGAGCTTCTTCAGCGCATTCGAACGCTGCGCCTTGTAGGCGGCCCACTCGCTGGCGCAGCGATCCAGCGCCTCCACGGCGCGCAGCTGCGCCGGATCGCTCTTGAACCCGCGTACCGCGAGTTCCGCCTCATAGGCCTGTTTGACGCTGGTCAAGAGATCGGCGGATCAGAAGTTCAGCGTGCGCTTGTCGACCGCCAGGGCGGCTTCCTTCGTGGCTTCGGACAGCGACGGGTGCGCATGGCAGATCCGCGCGATGTCCTCGGCGCTCGCCTTGAACTCCATCGCCACCACGGCTTCGGAGATCAGTTCGCTGGCCTGCGGCCCCACGATGTGCACGCCGAGGATCTCGTCCGTGGCCGCATCGGCCAGGAACTTGACCATGCCGGTCGTGTCGCCCAGCGCGCGTGCGCGGCCGTTGGCGAGGAACGGGAAGGTGCCGGCCTTGTAGGCGCGGCCCGAGGCCTTGAGCTGCTGCTCGGTCTGGCCGACCCACGCGATCTCGGGGCTGGTGTAGATCACCCACGGGATCGTGTTGAAGTTGACGTGGCCGTGCTGCCCCGCGATGCGCTCCGCGACCGCGACGCCCTCTTCCTCGGCCTTGTGCGCCAGCATCGGGCCGCGCACCACGTCGCCGATCGCCCAGACGTTGGGCAGGTTGGTCTTGCACTCGTCGTCCACGGCGATCGCGCCGCGCTCGTCGAGCTTCAGGCCCACCGCTTCGGCGTTCAGGCCGATGGTGTTCGGCACGCGGCCGATCGAGACGATCAGCTTGTCGACCTCGAGCGTCTGGGCTTCGCCCTTGGCATCGGTCCAGGCCACGCTCACGCCCTTCTTGGACGACTTGATCTCGCCGACCTTGACGCCGAGCTCGATCTTGAGCTTCTGCTTGTCGAAGGCCTTCTTGGCTTCCTTCGCGATCTGCTCGTCGACGGCGCCGAGGAAGGTCGGCAGCGCTTCGAGCACCGTGACCTCGGCACCGAGGCGGCGCCACACCGAACCCATCTCGAGGCCGATCACGCCCGAGCCGATCAGGCCGAGCTTCTTCGGCACCGCGCCGATGCGCAGCGCGCCGTCGTTCGAGAGGATGTTCTCCTCGTCGAACGGCGCACCGGGCAGCGCACGGGCGTTCGAGCCCGTGGCGACGATGACGTGCTTGGCGACGATCGACTCCTCGGCGGCGCCAGCCACCTTGATCTCGTAGCCGGCGTCGTCCGCCTTCACGAACGAGCCGCGGCCGTGGAAGAACGCGATCTTGTTCTTCTTGAACAGGTACAGGATGCCGTCGTTGTTCTGCTTCACGACCTGGTCCTTGCGGGCCAGCATCTTGTCGATGTCGAGGCCGAGGCCCTCGACCTTGATGCCGTGGTCGGCGAAGTGGTGGTTCGCCTGCTCGTAGTGCTCCGACGACTGCAGCAGCGCCTTCGAGGGGATGCAGCCGACG
>CBHTTS010000192.1:0-10264 GCA_966095775.1 uncultured Variovorax sp.
CGGCGTGGCGAGGATGCCGGCCTGCACCTCGCCGCCCATCAGCGCGAGCACCGCGGGCGCATTGCCCTTGTAGGGCACGTGCGTGATCCTCGCGCCGGTGGCGCTCGCGAAGATCTCGGCCGCGATGTGGCCCGGGCTGCCGTTGCCCGCGGAGCTGAAGGTCGCGGGCGCGGCCTTCGCCTGGGCGATGAATTCGGGCAGGCTCTTCGCCTTCACGCCCTGCGAGACGCCGAACGCGAGGCCCGAGGAGCTGAAGATCATCAGCGGCTTCAGGTCCTTGGCCGCGAACGGCATCGTCGCATAGAGATGCGGGTTGATCGTGAAGGTGCTGTCGATGCTCAGCAGCACCGTGTAGCCGTCGGCCGGGCTCTTGGCCACCGCGTCGGCGCCGATGTTGCCGCCCGCGCCGGGCCGGTTGTCGACCACGAAGGGCTGCCCGAGCTCCTTCTGCAGCACGTCGCCGAGCGCACGGCCGAGGATGTCGAGCGGACCGCCCGCGGGGAAGTTGGTGACGAACCGCACGGGCCTGGACGGATAGGCGGACTCGGCCTGCGCGGCCGCGGGGCCGAGCAGCGCATGCAGTCCGATCAGCGCGCAGGCGGCCGCGGCGCGCGAAAGCTTCGAAATACCGGTGGTCATGTGATCGATCCTTGTCTCCTTGCCGATGCACTGTAGAAGCCGCGGCAGGCCCGCACAACTGAAAGCTATTCCGCCAGGTATTCCAGGCCGTTATATTTGGAGGCCGCCGCTCCATTGGGAAGACGCATGCCAGACATGAACTTTGCGCGCTTGAAGCTGCGTCACCTGCAATGCCTCGTGACGGTGGCGCAGGAGCGCAACCTGGTGCGCGCGGCGCGCGCGCTGTCGCTCACGCAGCCCGCGGTGTCGAAGACCGTGGCCGAGCTCGAGGAGATCGTGGGACGGCGCCTGCTGGTGCGGCGCCGCCGCGGCGTCGAGCTCACGCCCGCGGCCGAGGTGCTGGTGCGGCATGCGGTGGCGGCGCTGCGCAGCCTGCGCGAAGGCGTGGGCCTCGCGATGGACCAGCCCGAGGCCGACCAGCTTCAGGTGGCGGTGGGCGCGCTGCCCAACATGGCGGCGAGCCTGCTGCCCGAGGCGGTGGCCGCGCTGCATGCCGAGCACCCCGCGCTGCATGTGCGCGTGGCGAGCGGCACCAATGCGCAGCTCATGACGCAGCTGCGCCAGGGCGAGATCGACATGGTGCTGGGCCGGCTCGCGCAGGCCTCGTCGATGGCCGACCTCGCGTTCGAGCAGCTCTACACCGAGCCGCTGCTGATGGTGGCGCGCCCGGGCCATCCGCTGGCCGCGCGGCGCCGCCCGCCGCTCGATGCGCTCGCGGCCCATCCGCTGGTGCTGCCGGTGCAGGGCACGCTGATCCGGCACACGGCCGACGCCTTCCTGATCGCGCGCGGCGTGGCGCTGCCGGCGCGCGTGGTCGAGGCCACCGACACCAGCTTCGTGGTCGGCCTGCTGCTGCGCGGCGATGCCGTGTGGTTCGCGCCGCAGGGCGCGGTCGAGGGCTTCCTCGCGCGCCGCGAACTCGTGCGGCTGGCCTTCGACACGGCCGGGACCGAAGGCCCGGTGGGCATCACCGTGCGCCGCAACGCCGAGCCCGGCGAAGGCGCGCGGCTGCTCGTCGGCGCGATCTCGCGCATCGTGCAGGCGCGCACGCCGAGGAGGGACGCCGCATGAGCGACGCGCCGCCGCGCGAGGGCACCGTCGATGCGCTGCGCGGCTTCGCGCTGTTCGGCATCCTCGTGGTCAACATCGCGAGCTTCGCCTCGGCGCACTACGCGATCGGGCTGCCCGATCCGCTCGCGGCGTCCGCGGGCGGCCGCTGGGCCGTGTTCGTGCGCAGCATGCTGTTCGAGAGCAAGTTCTACCTGCTGTTCTCCTTCCTCTTCGGCTACAGCTTCACGCTGCAGATGCAGGCGGCCGAGCGCGCGGGCGCGGCGTTCGTCCCGCGCATGGCGCGGCGGCTCGCGATGCTGTGGCTGCTCGGCCTCGCGCATGCGGTGCTGCTCTACCAGGGCGACATCCTCACGACCTACGCGGTGCTCGGCGCGGTGCTGCTGATGCTGCGGCGGCGCGCCGACGGCTTCCTGCTGCGGGCCGCGGCCGCGCTGGTGCTCGCGACGGCGCTGCTGTGGGCCGCCTTCAGCCTGCTGCTGTCGCTCTGGCTCGGCGGCGCCGCGCTCGACATGCGCGGCGCCTATGCCGAGGCGGCCGCGGCGCTCGCGGCCTACCGCGGCACGCCCGCGACGGTGGTGGCGCAGCACCTGCGCGACCTTTCGCAGATCTGGTGGATCACGGTGCTGGTGCAGGCGCCGAACGCCCTGGCGATGTTCTGCGCGGGCTGCGTCGCGGGCCGGCGCCGGCTGCTGGCCGACGCCGGGGCGCATCGCGCGCTGCTGCGGCGCATGGTGCGCTGGGGGCTCGCCGTGGGGCTGCCGGGCGCCGCCTTCTACGCGGCTTCCTCGCTGCGGCTCGACGACACGGCGCGCGTCTACCACGGGCTCGCGGCCACGCTGCTGACGGCGCCGTTCCTGAGCGCGGCCTACGCGGCCGGCCTGGTGCTGCTGCTGGGCACGCCGCGCGGGCGCCCGCTCGAGGCCTGGCTCGCGCCCGCGGGCCGCATGGCGCTCACCAACTACCTGCTGCAGTCGCTCGTGTGCGCCTGGCTGTTCCTCGCCTACGGGCTGCGCTGGATCGGCAGCACCGGGCCGCTCGCGGCGATGGCGATCGCATGCGCGATCTTCGGCTGCCAGCTGCTCTGGAGCCGCTGGTGGATGGCCCGCTTCGCCTACGGCCCGGTCGAATGGCTGCTGCGTGCGGTCACGAACCTGCGGCGGCCGCCGACGCGGCGTTCATCGGCTTAGCGCCTGCCTCGCCCTCGAAGCGCATCTTGGGCAGGAACTGCGGGTACTCGCGCTGCACGAAGTCGATCAGCCCTTCGCGCACCGTGCAGCGCAGGTCGAAGGCCAGCCCCGAGGTGGCGGCGGTGCAGAGCACGCGCACCTGCATCGTGCGTTCGGTGGCGTCGGTCACGCGCAGGTTGAAGAAGCGGCCGTCCCATTCGGGCGCGGCCTTGACGATGCGCTCGGCCTCCTCGCGCAGCGGGCCGAGCGGCATGCCGTAGTCGAGGTAGACGAAGACCGAGCCGAGCAGCTGCGCCGAATGCCGGGTCCAGTTCTGGAACGGCTTCTCGATGAAGTAGGTGAGCGGCAGGATCAGCCGGCGGTCGTCCCAGATCTTCAGCACCACGAAGGTGCCGGTGATCTCCTCGACGCGGCCCCATTCGCCCTCGACCACGAGCACGTCGTCGATGCGGATCGGCTGCGCGAGCGCGATCTGCAGGCCCGCGATCAGGTTGCTGAACACCGGCTTGGCCGCGAGGCCGGCCACGATGCCGATCACGCCCGCCGAGGCCAGCAGGCTTGCGCCGACCTGGCGCGCGCCCGGGAAGGTCATGAGCATCATCGCGCCGCCCGCGACCAGCACCACGCTGATGGCGGTGCGCGAGAGCACGCGCGTCTGCGTGAGGACGCGCCGCGCCTGCAGGTTGTCGGCGACGTCGGAGGGATGCTTCGCGAGCACGCCGTCGGCGAAGCCGCTGATCGCGCGCGTCGCGAGCCAGGTCGTGGCGGCGATCAGCAGCAGGCCGTTGAAATGCCGCACGCTGCCGATGAAGCGCAGGTCCTCGGGCGCGGCCTGGAACACCAGCAGCAGCGCGATCAGCGGCAGCACCAGGCGCGCGGGCGCGTTGCAGGCGACCACCATCGAATGCACCGCGGGCGCGGGGCGCGTGATGCGTTTCAGGACGAGGCCGCCGACGCGGTGGACCAGAAGTGCAAGCGGCACGGCGATGAGAACGGCGATCCAGGTGCCGAACCAGGGGTGGGCGAGGATTTCTTGGGTCATCAGGCGGTGGTGGTCTTCGTGTCCGTCGTCTCGCTCAGGTGTTGAAGGATGCGCGCCGCGTCGTCGCGCAGCTGCGTCGAAAGGGCCGTGGCCAGGTCGAGCCGGCGCAGCAGCCAGGGGCTGATGTCGTTGTCGAACGGATCGGGCAGCGGGATCGGGCCGCCGACGGCCGTCGAACCGGGGCTCTCGGGTTGGGAGGGGCCGGTGGTGGGCAGAGTTCCGATCGCGGCTTCGATTCTTTGCGCGGTGCGGCCGATCGGGCCTTCGATCTCGCTCGGCGTGAGGCGGTCGCGCCGCAGCACGAGCATCGACTTGACCGCGCTGAGCTGCGCCAGCAGCTGGTAGCTGTGCGCCTGCAGGTGCTCGAGCGGCTCGAGCGGCGGCTGCACCGCGCGCGGTTCGGACAGCGAACGCTGCGTGGCCTGCACCAGCGCCGAGAGGCTGTCGTAGGCCTCGCGGCGCGCGAGCCGCCATTCGAGCTCGGGGCTGCTGTCGATCGCGCGCAGCTGGCCGAGGCCGAGCGCGAGCCGCGCATGGCGCGCCTGCGCGGTCAGCACGCGCGCCACCAGCGCGGGGATCTGCCCGCGCTCCCACGAGGGCAGCACGTAGCAGAAGCCCCAGGCGAGCGCGGCGCCGATCAGCGTGTCGGCGACGCGCTCGAACAGCGCGAAGATCGGCGCGGTGCCGGTGTTGAGCAGGTGCGCCTGTACCAGACCCAGCACCGTGGCCGCCACCGCGGTGATCAGGTAGCGCCGCACCGCGAAGCTGTGCGCGATCGCCTGCGACACCGTGACGATGGCCAGCAGCGCGAAGGCCGACGGATGGGCCGCCAGCAGCCCCACCGCGAGCACGCTGCCCAGCAGCGTGCCGGCGACCCGGTGGTTGCGCCGCTCGAGCGTCTGCGACAGGCTGCCGCGCAGCACCACCACGATGGTCAGCAGGATCCAGTAGTCGTGCGAACCCCAGGGCAGCGAGACCGCGATCAGGTAGCCCGCGGCGATCGCGAGCGCCGCGCGGATCGCATGGCGCAGCGGCGGCGCGTCCCAGCGCCAGAGCGTGAGGAAGGGAAGGATCGACCAGTCGGTGGGACTCACGAACAGCTGCCAGTTCGCCCGCACCACCGCGAGGTCGGGCTGCGCGTCGCCGCGCGCCATCGCCGACAGGCGCAGCACCTCGTCGTTGATGTGGCCGATGCGGCTCGCGAGCCCGCGCGCGAGCATGGCCGCGTTGGGGCCGGGCAGGCCGTGGGGGTGGGGGCGGTCCTCGCCGTCGAGGTGGATCGCGGCGAGCCGCGGCCGCCGGTCGGCCAGCGCGTCGGGCTGGCGGCCGAGCAGCAGCGCGTCGCCGAGCGCGGCCGTGTCGTCGGCCAGTTCCTCGAGCACGCGGCGCATCTCGATCAGCGCCTCGGCATGGTCCGGATGGCTCTTGAGCGCATCGAGGTCGAGCTCGCTCGCGAGCAGCTGGTCGCGCATCTCGAGCACGATCACGAGCATCGCGGCGAGCCGCTGCCGGCGCGGCGTGCGCGGCGATTCGAGCACGATGTCGCGCGTCGCCTGCAGCTGGTCGGCCAGCGCCGCCTGCTCGCGCAGCAGCCGGCCGAGCAGCGGCGCGGGGGTCTCGCGCACGTCGCTGGTGTCGTCGCGCGGCGTGAACTGGCTCGCCTCGGTGCGCATCAGCGCGGCCAGCGAGTACAGCACGTCGGCGATCGACTGCACGCGGAAGCGCCAGTTGAGCGCATGGTTGGCGAGCGTGGCCCAGACGACGTAGAGCGCCGCGCCGAGGCCGAAGTGCCAGGTGCGCTCGAGCGCCTCGGCCATGCCGCTCGGCGCGGGCGTGGCCATCGAGAAGATCATCGAGAACATCACCGCGATCGCGATCGGGATGCCCCGCTTGCCCCAGGCCATGGCCAGGAAAGCGATGAAGGTGGCGGGCACCAGCACCAGGCCGAGCCGGATCGGCGCGGCGTGCAGCACCTGCACCAGGAAGAAGAGCGGCAGGCCGATCAGCGGCGCCGGCAGCATCTGGAAGAACTTGCCGCGGCGCGGGCCCGGCAGGTCCGGCGGCGCGGTGACGATCACGCCGACCGCGGCGGTCGAGGCCGCGACGGCGCCGAGCCAGAGGTGCACCCCGGCCGAGATCAGCAGCAGGCCGACCGCGACGGTGAGGCCGCTCGCCACGTAGTGGCTCAGCACCACGCGCAGGGCCTCGCGGCCCCAGCCGCCGTGCGTCGCGTCGGCCTTGCCCTCCATCACCGGCCGCTGGCGCCGCCTTCGGAGGAACCGCCCGCGGCCGGCGCGTCGCGGCGCACGCGCGTGAGCTTGCGCGGCGCCGGGGCCGCGGCGGGCGCGGGCGCATCGGCGGCGGCCTCGCCCTCGAGCGGGGCGGCCGGCAGGTCGGGCACGGTGCTGCGCGCGTAGAGGTCGGCCGCGGCCTCGGCCTCGGGCTTGGTCGAGGCGGTCACGGCGCGCACGCGGTCGCTCGCGCGCAGCTTGTCGTCCAGGCCCGCGAACTTCGAGTACTTGGCGAGCAGCGGCACCAGCTGGCCGTAGACGCGCGGCGCGCCGGCCAGGCATTCGCGCTGGTCGAGGAACTCGGGCTCGCCCGTGAAGTTGCCGATCAGGCCGCCGGCCTCGGTGACCAGCAGCGATCCCGCGGCCACGTCCCAGGGATTCAGGCCGGTCTCGAAGAAGGCATCGGTGAAGCCCGCCGCGACGTAGGCGAGATCGAGCGCCGCCGCGCCCGGACGGCGCAGGCCGGCCATGCGCGGCATCATGTCGGCCATGATCGCGAGGTACTGCTTGAAGTTGTCGCCGGTGCGGAACGGAAAGCCCGTGGAGACCAGGCATTCGCTGAGCCGGGTGCGGCGCGAGACGCGGATGCGGCGCTCGTTCATGTAGGCGCCGCGGCCCTTGGTGGCGGTGAACAGGTCGTTGCGCGTGGGGTCGTAGATGACCGCCTGCTCGATCTTGCCGCGCACCGCGAGCGCGATCGAGACGCAGTAGACCGGAAAGCCGTGGATGAAGTTGGTGGTGCCGTCGAGCGGATCGATGATCCAGACGTATTCGGAATCGCGGGCCCCGTGCTGGGTGCCCGATTCCTCGGCCAGGATGCCGTGCCCCGGGTAGGCGCCGAGCAGCGTTTCGATGATGGCCTGCTCGCTCGCGTGGTCGACTTCGGTGACGAAGTCGTTGACCTGCTTCTGCGAGATGCGCACGGCCTCGACGTCGAGCGCGGCGCGGTTGATGATCGCGCCGGCGGCGCGTGCGGCCTTGACGGCCACATTGAGCATGGGATGCAGGTTCGGGGACGACATTGGATTGTGGGAAGAACGGCGTGGGAGGCGGCAGCGCCCCGGCGAGCGGCCCGGCGATGCGGGCGGCGAGAATCGGGGATTTTACCGGCTCCGCCGCTTTCGTGCCCTTTCGACCGCCATGCGCACCCGTTTCATCCTGATCCAGACCAGCCATGCCGGCAACGTGGGCGCCGCCGCGCGCGCCATGAAGACCATGGGTTTCGACGACCTCGTGCTGGTCGCGCCGCGCTGGCCCAACGTGCTGCGGCGCGAGGAAACCATCCAGCGCGCGAGCGGCGCGCTCGACGTGCTGGCCAACGCACGCATCGTGGAGACGCTCGACGAGGCGCTCGACGGCGTCACCCACCTCTGCGCCACCGCCATGGTGCCGCGCGACTTCGGCCCGCCGACGCGCAGCCCGCGCGAGCATCTCGCGCCGCTCGCCCAGCAGGGCGGGCAGCACGTGGCCTTCCTGTTCGGCTCGGAGCGTTTCGGCATGCGCAACGAGGACGTCTACCGCTGCCACGTCGCACTGAGCATCCCGACCGACCCGGACTTCGGCTCGCTCAACCTCGGCGCCGCCGTGCAGGTGCTGGCCTACGAGTGGCGGCTCGCCCTCGGCGGCTATGCCGTGCGCGACGCCACCGCGCCCGTGCAGGCGGCCGACCAGCAGGCGGTGGCGGGCATGCTCGCGCACTGGGAGCGTTCGCTGGTCGAGATCGGCTTCCTCGACCCGCAGGCGCCGAAGAAGCTGATGCCGCGGCTCGCGCAGCTGTTCAACCGCGCCCAGCCCACGCCCGAGGAGATCCACATCCTGCGCGGCATCGCGAAGGCGATGGCGGATGCAACCAAAGGGCCTAAAACCCCATCGCCCGTAAGCGAAGACCCCCGGCCTTAGACTGCCCGGCCCTATCGATATAACGACAACAAAGGCAGCGATGTTCTCTCGGTTGCGCGCCGACATCCGGTGCATCCTCGAACGCGATCCCGCGGCGCGCAGCGCCTGGGAAGTGGCCACGCTCTACCCCGGCTTCCACGCCGTGGTGCTGCACCGCTGGGCACATGCCTGTTGGAACCACGGCTTCAAGTGGCCGGCGCGCTTCATCGCGCACGTCTCGCGCTGGCTCACGGGCATCGAGATCCACCCCGCGGCGAAGATCGGCGAGCGGGTGTTCTTCGACCATGCGATGGGCGTGGTGGTCGGCGAGACCGCCGAGATCGGCGACGGCTGCACCATCTACCAGGGCGTCACGCTCGGCGGCACCTCGCTCTACAAGGGCACGAAGCGGCATCCGACGCTCGGGCGCGACGTGGTGGTGAGCGCGGGCGCGAAGGTCCTCGGCGGCTTCGTGGTCGGCGACGGCGCCAAGATCGGCAGCAACGCGGTGGTCATCAAGCCCGTGCCCGCGGGCGCAACGGCGGTGGGCATTCCCGCGCGGATCATTCCGTCGAAGGCCGGCGAGAGCGCCGACGTGGCCGCGCCGCAGAAGTTCTCGGCCTACGGCATCACGCAGGAGGACGACCCCCTGAGCCAGGCGATGCGCGGGCTGATCGACAACGCGGCCAGCCAGGAGCACCAGATCGCGCTGCTCTGGCAGGCGATCGAGAAGCTGTCGTCGCAGCCCGGCTCCCGCGACTGCGTGCCGGGCGATGCGGCGCGCGACGAGTGCTTCGAGGCCGAGAAGCTCACGCAGCTGGTCGGCAAGTAGGCCGGCTACGCCGGTCGCTTCGCGCCCGCATGCAGCGGGCCGTGCACATGGCCCGCATGCTCGCCGAAGGCCTCGGGCGCGCGCGCGGCCGTGTCGAGCTCCTGCAGGATGCCGCAGTCGCCGGCCGAGGCGTGCCCGCCGCACTGCTCGCGCAGCGCCTTCAGCTGCGTCTCGAGCATGCGCAGCTCGGCGATGCGCGCGGCCACGTGGCCGATGTGGTCGTCGAGCAGCCGGTTGACTTCGCCGCAGTCCTCGCCGGGCGCGTCGCGGAACCGCAGCAGCGCGCGGATCTCGTCGAGCGTCATGTCGAGCGAGCGGCAGCGCCGGATGAAGCCCAGGCGCTGCGCATGCGCCTCGTCGTAGATGCGGTAGTTGCCTTCGGTGCGCGCGGGCGCGGGCAGCAGTCGCTCGCGTTCGTAGTAGCGGATGGTTTCGACCGGCGTGTTGGCGGCGCGGGCCAGTTCTCCGATTTTCATGATGCGGCAAACGTGAAGGAGGGGACGGAGGCGTTTGACTCTACACCTGCTTCAGGGTTTCCAATGGGCGCATGACGAACCAGAACACATTGAACACGTCCAGGGACCACACCGCAGCCGCCGCGCACGCGTGCTGCAGCAGCGGCTGCGGCGCGGCGCCCGCGCCGGCGGCCGCGGCGACGGATCTGCCGCCCGGCGCGCGGCTTTTCCGCATTCCCACCATGGACTGCGCGGTCGAGGAGTCCGAGATCCGCCGCGCGCTCGAGCCCGTGGCCGGCGTCCGCGGCCTGCGCTTCCGGCTCGGCGAGCGCACGGTCGCCATCACGGCCGACGCCTCGGCGCTGCCCGAGGCGCTGGCGGCGATCCGCCAGGCCGGCTTCAAGCCCGAGGCGATCGACGAAGCGCCCGCCGCGGCGCCCGCGGGCGCGCGGGCTGCGCCCGGACGCGGCGGCCTGGTCAACGCGCAGCTCGCCCGGCTGGTGGCCGCGCTGCTGCTCGCGATCGCGGCCGAATCGGTGGCCTTCTTCGCGCCCGAGGGCACGGTCGCCACCATCGCCAAGATGACGCTCGCGCTCGGCGCCATCGCGCTCGCCGGCCTCGAGACCTACCGCAAGGGCTTCGCGGCGCTGGTGCGCGGCAAGCTCAACATCAACGCGCTGATGGCGGTGGCCGTGACCGGCGCCTTCCTGATCGGCCAGTGGCCCGAGGCGGCGATGGTGATGGCGCTCTACGCGATCGCCGAGCTGATCGAGGCGCGGGCGGGGGACCCCCCGCGGCCCCCCCTCCCCGGGCGGCTGGCGCGGGCGCCCCAGATGGGCCCGGTCCCGCCCCCCGCCCGCCCCCGGCAG
>CBHTTS010000193.1:0-10264 GCA_966095775.1 uncultured Variovorax sp.
TGGCGCGAGGCCGAGCGGCAGCGGCCGCGCCGGACGCCCGGCCGGCCCGCGGCCTGAGGCCGGCGCGGCGCGGGCGCCGCGGCTGGCAGCGCCCGCCTACGCCGATGTGCGCATCGCCCTACACCCGGGCGCGGCACCCGGAAACTAAGCTGCCGCCATGCCCTCCGAGTTCTTCCGCGACCGCGCCGACGCGGGCCGCGCGCTGGCGCGCCGGCTCGGCGCCTATGCGCACCGGGCCGACGTGATCGTGCTGGCGCTGCCGCGCGGCGGCGTGCCGGTGGCGCACGAGGTGGCGCGCGCACTCGGCGCCCCGCTCGACGTGCTCGTGGTGCGCAAGCTCGGCATCCCCTGGAACGAGGAATACGCGATGGGCGCGATCGCGAGCGGCGGCGAACGCCTGCTCGACGAACAGGTGGTGCGCGAGCTCGGCATCTCGGCCGAGGCCGTGGACGAGGTCGCGCGACGCGAGCAGCGCGAACTCGAGCGCCGCGAAGGCGCCTACCGCGGCGGCCGGCCCGCACCCGACCTGCACGGGCGCATCGCGATCCTCGTCGACGACGGGCTCGCGACCGGCTCGACCATGCGCGTCGCGGTCCGCGCGGCGCGCCGGCAGCGGCCCGCGCGCGTGGTGGTGGCAGCGCCGGTCGCGGCGCCCGAGGCCTGCGCGCTGCTGCGCACCGAGGCCGACGAGGTGGTCTGCGACCAGATGCCCGAGGCCTTCCTCGGCGTCGGCCGCTGGTACCGCGACTTCTCGCAGACCGGCGACGAGGAGGTCCGCGCCCTGCTCGCGCAACGCAGCCGCGGGCCGCTGCCCGCCTGAGGAGACCGCGCACGATGAGACGCCCCCAGCCGAACGAGATCGA
Organism: uncultured Variovorax sp.; assembly: GCA_966095775.1. GTDB lineage: Bacteria > Pseudomonadota > Gammaproteobacteria > Burkholderiales > Burkholderiaceae_C > Variovorax. Next base: position 864 of record CBHTTS010000193.1, read on the forward strand.
GGCGCTGCGCGCCGCGGCCCATCCGATGCGCGGCTCGGCGCGCGACCACGACGCCCTGCTCGAGCTCGTCGGCGACGCGCACTACGTGCTGCTGGGCGAGGCCTCGCACGGCACGCACGAGTTCTATGCCGAGCGCGCGGCGATCACGCGGCGGCTCATCGCCGAGAAGGGCTTCCATGCGGTGGCGATCGAGGGCGACTGGCCCGACGCCTGGCGCGTCAACCGCTACGTGCGCGGCGCCGGCGCGGATGCGAACGCGCGCGAGGCGCTCGCGGGGTTCCGGCGCTTCCCGACCTGGATGTGGCGCAACGACGAGGTCGCGCGCTTCGTCGAGTGGCAGCGCGCCTTCAACGCCGACGCGCCGCCGCAGGGCCCGACCGGCTTCTACGGCCTGGACCTCTACAGCCTCGGGGCCTCGATCGAGGCCGTGCTCGCCTATTTCGATCGGACCGACCCCGAGGCCGCGCGGCTCGCGCGCGAGCGCTACGGCTGCTTCGACCGCTTCGGCGACGGCGGCCAGGTCTACGGCCTGATGGCGGGCCTGGGCAACACGCCCTCGTGCCAGAAGCAGGTGGTCGAGATGCTGGTCGAGATGCGGCATGCCGCGGGCCGGGCCTGGCGCGCCGGCGATGCCGCGGGCGAGGAAGACGCCTTCGACGCCGAGCAGAACGCCCGCCTGGTGAAGAACGCCGAGGCCTACTACCGCTCGATGTACCAGAGCGACGTCTCGTCGTGGAACCTGCGCGACCGCCACATGGCCGAGACGCTCGGCGAGGTCGAGCGCCACCTCTGGCGCGACGGCGACCGGCCGCGGATCGTGGTCTGGGCCCACAACTCGCACCTCGGCGACGCGCGCGCCACCGAGATGGGCGAGCAGCGCGGCGAGCTCAACCTCGGCCAGCTCGTGCGCGAGCGCCAGGGCCGCGACGCGGTGCTCGTGGGCTTCACCACCCACACCGGCACGGTCATGGCGGCCACGGACTGGGGCGGACCGGCCGAGTGCAAGCCGGTGATCCCCTCGCGCATCGACAGCTACGAGGGCCTGATGCACGCCACCGGCCTGGAACGCTTCATGCTGCCGCTGCGCGGCGAAGGCCCTCATCTGTGGGCGCTGCGCGAGCCGCGGCTGGAGCGCGCGATCGGCGTGATCTACCGGCCCGAGACCGAGCGCCAGAGCCACTATTTCTTCGCGCGGCTGCCGCAGCAGTTCGACGCGCTGGTGCACGTGGAGACCACGCGCGCGGTCGAGCCGCTCGAGCGCGACGCCGCGCCGCGCGACGGCGAGGTGCCCGAGACCTACCCCTCGGGCAAGTAGCGGCGGCAGAGCTGGCGCCCCTTCACTGCGCCACCACCACGCCCTCGAGCGGCTGCAGCACCAAGGCGCCCTTCACCGCCCCGGTGCGGCCGGCATGGGTCGAGGCCAGCACCACCGCCTCGTGCGGCAGCAGGTCGGAGCGCACCGGCATGTCGGTGCTCGCGAAGTTCAGCAGCACCACGAGCCGGCGCGCGCCCGCGCTGCGCGCGTAGGCGAGCACGTCGGCGCCCGCGTCGAGCTGGTCGTGGCGGCCTTCGTTGAGCGCCGGTTCGCGCCGGCGCAGCGCGATCAGCCGCTTGTAGAGCGCGAGCATCGAGTCCGGGTCGCCCTGCTGCGCCTCGACGTTGCGCATGCCCCAGTCGCCGCCCAGGCGCAGCCAGGGCGTGCCGTCGGTGAAGCCCGCCGCATGGGCGCGGCTCCACTGCATCGGCGTGCGCTGCGGATCGCGCCCGAGCCCCTTGCCGGGCTGGTTCTTCTCGAACGGGTCCTGCACCTCCTCGGGCGGGATCGGCACGTCGGTCAGGCCGATCTCGTCGCCGTAGTAGAGCGTGGGCGTGCCGCGCAGCGTGAGCAGCAGCATCGCGGCGAGCCGCGCGCGCTCCTGGCCGACGCGGCTCGCGATGCGCGGCTTGTCGTGGTTGCCGAGCACCCAGTTCGGCGCCGCGCCGCGCGGCAGCGCGGCCTCGTACTCGCGCACGATGCGGTCGATCTCGGCCGCATGCCAGGGCGCCGCGATGAGCTGGAAGTTGAACGGCAGCTGCACGCCCTGCAGCAGGCCATCGGAGGTCGGGCCGTAGTAGGCCATGAGCCGCTCCAGCGGCAGGTAGAGCTCGCCGATCAGCACGCGCGCCGAGTCCGCGTCGCTGAAGGCGTCGACCACGCGGCGCATCTCGACCACGATCTCCTGCATCTCGGGACGGTCGGTGGTGTAGAGCGGCAGCAGCCGGTGCGAGGGGTCCTGCCCGGGGCGGTAGGCCGGGTTCGCCGGGTTGTCGCGGAACTGCTCGTCCTTCACCAGGTGGTAGAGCACGTCGACGCGGAAGCCGTCCACGCCGCGGCGCAGCCAGAAGCGCAGCACTTCGTACATCGCCTCGCGCACCTCGGGGTTGCGCCAGTTGAGGTCGGGCTGCGCCCGGAGGAACGAGTGGCCGTAGTACTGGCCGGTCGCCTCGTCGAAGGTCCAGGCCGGGCCGCCGAAATTGCTGAGCCAGTTGTTCGGCGGGCCGCCGCCGGGCGCCGGGTCGCGCCAGAGGTACCAGTCGCGCTTGGGGTCCGTGCGCGAGGCGCGGCTCTGCAGGAACCACGGATGCCGGTCGGAGGTGTGGTTGGGCACGAAGTCGAGCACCAGCTTGAGGCCGCGCGCCCGGCATTCGGCCGCGAGCGCGTCGAAGTCGGCCAGCGTGCCGAAGCGCGGGTCGATGTCGCAGTAGTCGGAAATGTCGTACCCGAAGTCGGCCATTGGTGAGGGGTAGATTGGCGATATCCACACCGCGTCCACGCCGAGCTCGGCCAAATAATCGAGCCGCTTCTGGATGCCCCGCAAGTCGCCGATGCCGTCGCCGTCGCTGTCCTGGAACGAACGCGGATAGATCTGATAGACGATTCCGTTCCTCCACCATGCATCGGCCGACATCGGTGAATCTCCTTTCGTGATGCGAGGCGCCCCACGCCGTGGAGACCGCAACGCATGATCAATGACCTCTGGTACAAGAATGCCGTCGTGTACTGCCTGTCGGTCGGGACCTTCATGGATTCGAACGGCGACGGCTGCGGCGACTTCGAGGGCCTCACGCGGCGGCTCGAGTACCTGCACGGCCTCGGTGTCACCACGCTGTGGCTGATGCCCTTCCACCCCTCGCCGCGGCGCGACGACGGCTACGACGTCAGCGACTTCTACGGCGTCGACCCGCGCTACGGCACGCTCGGCGACTTCGTCGAGTTCACGCACTCGGCCAAGCAGCTCGGCATGCGCGTGCTGATGGACCTGGTGGTCAACCACACCTCGGACCAGCACCCCTGGTTCCTCGACGCGCGCAAGAGCCGGGATTCAAAATACCACGACTGGTACGTCTGGTCCGACCGCAAGCCGGCCCGCTACACCGACGGCGTGGTCTTTGCGGGCGTGCAGAAATCCACCTGGACCTTCGACAAGCTCGCCAGGCGCTGGTACTTCCACCGCTTCTACGACTTCCAGCCCGACCTCAACACCGCCAACCCCGCGGTGCAGGCCGAGGTGCTCAAGATCATGGGCTTCTGGACCCAGCTCGGCGTCTCGGGCTTCCGCATGGACGCGGCGCCCTTCGTGATCGGCGCCAAGGGCCCCAAGGTGATCCGCCCGACCGAGAAGTTCGACCTGCTGCGGCAGTTCCGCGAGCTGCTGCAGTGGCGCCAGGGCGACGCGATCCTGCTGGCCGAGGCGAACGTGCTCCCGCGCTCCAACATGGCCTACTTCGGCGAGGAAGGCGAACGCCTGCACATGATGTTCAACTTCCAGGTCAACCAACACCTGTTCCACGCGCTCGCGATCGGCAACACGCGCCCGCTCGCGAAGGCGCTCGAGGCCACGCGGGCGCGCCCGCCCACTTCGCAATGGGGCATCTTCCTGCGCAACCACGACGAGCTCGACCTCGGCCGGCTGCGCCCGGCCCAGCGCCAGCGCGTGTTCGCGGCCTTCGGCCCCGACAAGGACATGCAGCTCTACGACCGCGGCATCCGGCGCCGGCTCGCGCCGATGTTCGGCGGCAACCGGCGCCGCCTCGAGCTGGCCTACAGCCTGATGCTCACGCTGCCGGGCACCCCGGTGATCCGCTACGGCGACGAGATCGGCATGGGCGACGACCTGAGCCTGCCCGAGCGCAACTGCGCGCGCACGCCGATGCAGTGGTCCACCGAGCCCCAGGGCGGCTTCACCACCGCCGCCAAGCCGGTGGTGCCGGTGATCTCGGGCGGCGCCTACGGCTTCGAGCACGTGAACGTCGCGGCCCAGCGGCGCGACCCCGATTCGCTGCTCAACTGGATGGAGCGGCTGTTCCGCATGCGCAAGGAAGTGCCCGAGATCGGCTGGGGCGACTACGAGATCATCCCGAACGCCGAGCCCTCGGTGCTCGTGATGCGCTACGAATGGCGCGGCAACGCGGTGGTCTTCGTCCACAACTTCGAGGCCAGCCCGCTCGAGGTCAAGGTCGAGGCGCGCGCGCTCGGGCCGCACGGCGGCCAGCTCGTCAACCTGCTGTCGAACGCGCACAGCCGCGCCGACGGCCGCGGCCGGCACTGCATGGTGCTCGAACCCTACGGCTACCGCTGGTTCCGGATCGGTACGCTCGATTACCTGCTGAAGCGCGATGAAATGTGAACCCAAACTGTAAACAAATACGTAGATCAGGAGTGACACGAAACACCTGTAACCCCGCTTCTGACACACTACGCGGACGCCGCCGCCGGGCGGTGCACGCCATCCAATGAAATCTGCCGGTCCACGGACATTCCGCTTCAGCTTGAACACGCGCCTGAGCCTGGGCGTGGCCCTGGTGGTCCTGCTGGCCACCCTCGCGATCGCGACGGCGGCGCTGCAGCTGGTGCGCAAGAGCGTGAAGGGTTCGATCGAGAGCGAGGAGCTGGCGCGCCTGTCGGCGATCGCCGAGTCGGTGGACCAGAAGTTCATGAGCTGGCGCACGCTGCTGCAGACCTTCGCCGAGAGCGTGGAGGTCGAGCGCGTCGCCGATCCCGCCCGGATGCAGGCCTACCTCGAGGCGCATCCCGCGCTGCGCCGGCCGTTCAGCAACGTCGTGGTCTTCACGGCCGGCGGCGACCTGGTCGCGAGCCTCAACGGCGCCCAGCCCAACGGCGCGGTCAACGTCAGGGACCGGCCCTATTTCCGCGAGACGCTGGCGGCCAAGGCCGGCGTGATCTCGGAGCCCTACCTGAACAAGCTCAGCGGGGTGGCGCAGATCGCGATCACCGAGCCGGTGCTCGACGACGCCGGCGAGGTGCGCTACGTGCTTTCCGGCGCCATCAACCTCGGCGACCGCTCGCTGCTCGGCGAAGCGGTCGCGACCCGCTTCGGCGCCACCGGCTACGTGTTCATCACGAACACCGACGGCGTCATCGTCGCTCATCCGCGCACCGAGCTCATCATCAACCCGAACGGGCTCCGGGGCACGGGCAACCCCGAGGTCGAGCGCCCCGCCGAAGGCTACGAAGGCCTGGCCGAGGGCACCAACCATGCGGGCGTGCACGGCATCTACGCCTTCAAGCGGATCCGGCAGACGAACTGGGTGGTCGGCGCGATGTACCCGACCGCCGAGGCCTTCGCCCACTTCGAGGAGATCGAGCGCACGGCCTGGATCGGCGCGGTGGTGCTCGCCGCGCTCGCGGGCGCGCTCGCGCTGGCGGTGGTGCAGCGCCAGCTCGCGCCGCTGCGGCAGCTGCACCGGCACATGGTGGACGCGGAGAACGCCGCGAGCGAGATCACGGTGCTGCCCGCCTACCCGCGCGACGAGATCGGCGACCTGCGGCGCACCTTCGACACGCTGATGCTGCAGCGCCGCGCGAGCGAGAAGTTCCTGCGCGACATCACCGACAACCTGCCCGCGATGGTCTCGCACGTGGACGCCGAGGGCCGCTACACCTTCGTCAACGAGGCGCTCAGCAGGAAGCTCGGCCTCAACGCGGTGCAGCTCGTGGGCGAGCCGGCCCAGGGGCTGCGCGGCTTCCGCGAGGACGAGGCCTGGCAGGCCGCGGTCGCGCGCGTGCTGGCCGGCGAGGCCGTGAGCGTGGAGCAGCACGGCGAACCGCGGCGCGGCGAGCAGGACCGGCATTTCCAGGTCGAGCTGATCCCCGACCGCGACAAGCACGGCCAGGTGCGCGGCTACTACGCGATGGGCTTCGACGTGACGGAGCGCAAGCGCATCGAGGTCAGCCTCGCGCACAGCGAGGCCCAGGTGCGCACCATCGCCGACAACATCCCCGCGCTGGTCTCGCACGTCGACGCCTCCCTGCGCTACACCTTCGTCAACGCGCAGATCCGGAGGCTGTACGGGGGCACGGAGATGATCGGGCGCTCGATGCCCGAGGTGCGCGGCTCGTCCGACTACCCGACCGTGGCGCCCGCCTACGCGCGCGCGCTGGCCGGCCAGGCCGTGGTCATGGAGAAGTCCGGCGACCCCGCGCTCGGCATCGGCCACCGGACCTTCAAGGCCCACTTCATCCCCGACATCGACACCGACGGCACGGTGCAGGGCGTGTTCGCGATGACCTTCGACATCACCGACGAGGTCAACATCCGCCGCGCGCTGACCGAGCAGCAGAAGCGGCTGCGCGACGTGACCGACAACATCCCCGCGCTCGTGGGCTATTTCGACAACGACGAGAACTGCCTGTTCGGCAACGTGCGCGCGCGGCAGATGGCGGGGCTGGGCGACGGCCCGCTCGAGGGCATCACCCTGCGCTCGGCCGTGGGCCATGCGGTCTACCAGCAGCAGCTGCCCTACCTGCCGCTGGTGCGCGAGGGCAAGGCGGTGCGCTTTCCGGTGCGTGCGCCGCTGCACGGCAAGACCGGCTACTTCCAGGTCAACCTGATCCCCGACAAGGACATCGACGGCCGGGTGCAGGGCTTCTACCTGATGACCTTCAACATCACCGCCCTCAAGCGCGCCGAGCTGCGCCAGGCCGAGAGCGAAAGGCGGCTGCGCACCATCACCGACAACCTGCCCGCGCTCATCACCTACATCGACCGCGACGAGAAGGTCACCTTCGCCAACGCCACCTACCGCGACTGGCTCGGCGTGGACCCGGCCGCGATCCTCGGCCACCACGTGCGCGACGTGGCGGGGCCCGAGCTGTACCTGTCGCGCAAGGCCATGATCGCGCGCGCGCTGGCGGGCGAACGCGTGGAGTTCGAGGCCCAGACCCGCACGTCCGTCTCGGACCGCACGACGCGCGTGAGCTACGTGCCCGACATCGGACCCGACGGCAGCGTGCGCGGCATCTTCTCGCTGAGCCTGGACATCAGCGCGCTCAAGGAAGTGGAGCGCAAGCTCAACGACCTCGCCCACCTCGACACGCTCACCGGCCTCGCGAACCGGCTCGCCTTCAACGAGTTCCTGCCCGGCGCCATCGCGCGCGCGCAGCGCAGCGGGATGGCGCTGGCCGTGATGTTCCTCGACATCGACCACTTCAAGAGCATCAACGACACGCTCGGCCACGCGACCGGCGACGCCGTGCTGGTGGAATACGCGCGCCGCCTGCGCGCCAGCGTGCGCGCCGCCGACACCGTGGCGCGGCTGGCCGGCGACGAGTTCGTGGTGGTGCTCGAGCACCTGCACACGCGCGAGGCCGCGGTGGCCACCGCGCGCAAGATCGTGCAGCAGATCGGCGGCACGCCGTTCGAACTGCCGGCGCGCAGCCTGCAGGTCACCACCAGCATCGGCGTGGCCTTCCAGCAGCCGGACGGCGGCGCGCTCGAGCCCGCGGCCCTGCTGGCGCGCGCCGACGCCGCGCTCTACCGCGCGAAGTCGGCCGGCCGCAACACCTTCGGGTTCTCGGATTGAAAGCTGACGACTTTCGTATCCATATCGCCCGCCGCGCGCGCGCCGCGGCGGGGCCGCCCTGCTGACAAGCGATCCCGCGCCCCCCAGAATCGTCGCAAAGGAGAAAACACCCATGTCCGCCAACGAAGTCGTCACGCCCGAGCAGCTGCTGCATGCGCTGGAGCTCCAGAGCCGCATGCCGATCCTGCGCATCGGCCAGGCGCTGATGTCGATGGGCGCGATCACCGAGGAACAGCTGCGCGCCGGCCTGGAGCAGCAGCAGCTCGACCGCAACGTGCCGCTCGGCGAGACGCTGGTGCGCATGGGCGTGGTCTCGCGCGAGCAGCTGCAGACCGCGCTGGTGCGCAAGATGGGCTATCCGCTCGTGAACCTCCACGTGTTCCCGGCCGAGGTGGAGGCGCTGCGCAGGATCAGCCTCGCGGTCGCGCGCCGGCTGCAGCTGATGCCGCTGATGATCCACGACGGCCGCCTCATCGTCGCGCTCGACGACCCCGCGGGGCGGCATGCGGCCATCGACGAGGTCGAGTTCATCTCGCAGATGAAGGTGGTCCCGGTCGTGGGCCAGTGCCTGCTGCTCGATCCGATCCTCTACAAGGCCTATGCGAAGGTGGGCTCCGAACTGCTCGACCCCACGCTCGCGACGCAGCCCGAGGTGCCGGCCGATCCCTCGCGGCCGATCGAGTTCGACATGGGCATGAGCCTCGCGCCGCGCATGGACACCAGCGAGCTGCTGGTCACGCTCGAGAAGGAGCGCCCGACCGCGCCGCAGGCCGAGGAGGAAGCGGTCGAGCAGTCGGACAACTCGCTGGTGCGCATGATCAACAGCATGATCATCGACGCGCACCGCGAGGGCGTCTCGGACATCCACATCGAGAGCTACCCCGGCAAGGAGAAGACCCGCATCCGCTTCCGCCGCGACGGCCGGCTGCACACCCACCTGGAGCTGCCGGCCAGCTACCGCAGCGCGGTGGTGGCGCGCGTGAAGATCATGTGCGACCTCGACATCAGCGAGAAGCGCAAGCCGCAGGACGGCAAGATCAATTTCTCGAAGTACTCGCCGCAGCACCGCATCGAGCTGCGCGTGGCCACCATCCCGACCAGCAACGGCCTCGAGGACGTGGTGATGCGGATCCTGGCCTCGGCCACGCCGATCGCGCTCGACAAGCTCGGGCTGTCGCCGCGCAACCTGGACGAGTTCAGGAGCGCGGTCGAGCGGCCCTACGGCATGGTGCTGTGCGTCGGCCCGACGGGCTCGGGCAAGACCACCACGCTGCACTCGGCGCTCATGCACATCAACACGCCCGAGCGCAAGATCTGGACCGCCGAGGACCCGATCGAGATCACCCAGCCCGGCCTGCGCCAGGTGCAGGTCAACCCGCGCATCGAATGGACCTTCGCGAAGGCGCTGCGCGCCTTCGTGCGCGCCGACCCGGACGTGATCATGGTCGGCGAGATCCGCGACGAGGAGACCGCCAAGACCGCCATCGAGGCCTCGCTGACCGGCCACCTCGTGCTCTCGACGCTGCACACCAACAGCG
>CBHTTS010000194.1:0-10256 GCA_966095775.1 uncultured Variovorax sp.
GCGAAGCGCCATCCCCACCACTACCATGGGGGGCGCGGTCTGGTCGCTGGTGCGGCGAGTGACCCGCTCCAGGCGCCCGTTCCAGTCGATCGGCCGGGTCTGGGCGAGGGCGGTCACGGCATCGAGATCGGCGCTCCACTGCGCGAGCGTGGTCTGCAGCGCCAGCACCGCGTCGGCGCGCTGCTGGTTTTGCGTGGTGGCGCGCGACATGCTGTCGAGCCCGCGCCAGCTCACGAGCGCGAGCAGCGCCATCACGGCGATCGCCACCAGCAGTTCGATCAGCGTGAAGCCGCGCGCCTTGGTCATCAGAAGCGGCCCACCACGGTCGACACGCGCAGCACCGGCGCGTTGGCTTCGTCGCGCACCTGCACGTCGACGCGCCGGAAGTTCGGGTTGAGCGTGGCGATGGTGGAGGTGGTGACGTTGAAGGACACGCCCGCCTGCACGCAGATCGAGCCGGAGTCGCCCACCGCGGGCATCTGCCGCGCGAGCCGCGCCTTGGCGAGCTCGTTCTCGGCGCAGATGTCGGCCAGCAGCAGGTCGGACTGGCGCTGCGCATTGCGCGTGAGCGACATCGTCGCCTGGGAGCCCGCCGCGAGGGCGAGCGCGACGATGCCGAGCGCGATCAGCACCTCGACGAGCGTGAAGCCGCCGCATGCCCGCCCCGCCGCACCGCGCGCACTCCTCATGGCGTCGAGACGGTGAAAGGGCGCAGGCCGTCGGTAGCGACGCGCAGCGAACGCGCGGGCGGGCCTTCGGTCTGCAGCAGGATCTGCTGCGCGGCGATGATCGGATCGGGGCCGAGCTGCACGGCGGCCACGGGCGCGCCGTTCGCGAGCGCGGCCTGGGCGCTGATGCCGCTCGAGGCCCATCCCGCCGGCAGCGCGTCGGGCGGCAGGCCGTCGAACACGAAGCTGCCGCCCTCGACCAGGCGCCATCGCACCGCGACGCCGCTCGCGCGCGACTGGGCGCGGGCCGACTCGAGCAGGGCGGCCAGGCGGTCCGCCTCGCGGTCCAGCCGCGCGGCGCTGCTGTCGCGCATCGCGAAGCTCACGCTCGCGGTGCCGATCGCGATGATCGCGATCACCACGATCAGCTCGAGCAGCGTGAAGCCGCGCGCGCGGCGGCTGCGGCGGCTACTGCCAGCTGCCGATGTCGGCATTCTTGCCCTCGCCGCCGGCCTGGCCATCGGCGCCGAGCGAGAGCACGTCGATTTCGCCCTTGATGCCCGGGTTCATGTACTGGTAGGGATGGCCCCAGGGATCGTTCGGCAGCTTCTCGACGTAGGGCTTCCAGTTCGGCGCCGCGGGGCCCGCCGTGGGGCGCACGAGCAGCGCCTGCAGGCCCTGCTCGGCCGTCGGATAGCGCTGGTTGTCGAGTCGGTAGAGCTTGAGCGCCTGCATCAGGTTGTTGATGTCGGTGCGCGCCGCGGTCACGCGGGCGTCGTCGGCACGCTCGATCACGTTCGGCACGATCAGCGCGGCGAGCACGCCGATGATGACCAGCACCACCATCAACTCGATCAGCGTGAAGCCGCGCTGGGCGGTGCGGATGGTCTCGTGAAGGATTTTTTTCATAACGGAAGGGACATGTTTCGGAGGGCGCGCTGCATGATAATCCGGGCCCATGACAAGTCCCTACGCCGCCGCCCGCTGGCATGCCCCAGTTGCCACCACGGGCGTTTGGGCGTTGGCCGCGGGTGCGGCCGTGTTCTGGGGGCTGCGGCTCGCGAACCCCGCCGAGCCGGTGGTGGCGCCGGCCGCCGCGCCGCGCGCCGCGGTCTCGGCCGACGCCGATGCGATCGCGCGCCTCTTCGGCGCGCTGCCGGTCGAGCAGGCGGCTCCCGTCGCGCCGGAGGCGGCGAGCCGCTTCGCGCTCTCGGGCGTGGTGGCCGATGCATCGAGCCAGGGCGCTGCGCTGATCTCGATCGACGGCAAGCCGCCGCGGCCGTTCCGCGTCGGATCGCGCGTCGGCGAAGGCTACGTGCTGCAGTCGGTCGGGGTACGCGCCGCCACCCTCGGCACGAGCGCGGACGGGCCCGCGGCCTTCACGCTGCAGTTGCCGGTGCGCGCGCCGATCGGTGTCGCCGCGCCGGTACCGGTGCCCGCACCCGTGCCCACGCCGCCGGCTCCCGTGTCGTCGGCCGCGCCTTCCGCGCCGTTGGGAAGCCCCGCGGGGCTGCTGCCGGCCACCATGCCGCCGGTGATGGCGCCCTCGCCCGAACAGGCGCAGGCCGGGAGCATGCAGCCGGCGCCCGGCGCGCAGGCGGCCGAGTCGCAGTAGACCCGCCTTCGCTCAGGCCTGCAGGAACAGGCGGTAGGCGGGGTTCGCGGTTTCTTCCACGTAGGGATAGCCGAGCGTTTCGAGGAAGGCGTCGAAGGCCGCGGCATCGCCGGCCGGCACCTGCAGGCCCACGAGGATGCGGCCGTAGTCCGCGCCCTGGTTGCGGTAGTGGAACAGGCTGATGTTCCAGTTCGGCCGCATCAGGCTCAGGAACTTGAGCAGCGCGCCGGGCCGCTCGGGGAAGATGAAGCGCAGCAGGCGCTCGTCGTGCGCGAGGCCGGTGCGCCCGCCGACCATGTGCCGCAAATGCTCCTTGGCGAGTTCGTCGTGCGTGAGGTCGAGCGCGTCGAAGCCGTGCGCGTTGAAGGTCTGCGCGATGGTGGCCGATTCGCCGCGCGTGGACGTGGTCAGGCCGACGAACACGTGGGCCTTGGCCGCGTCGCTGATGCGGTAGTTGAACTCGGTCACGTTGCGCAGTGCGCCACCGATCGAGCCCGTGGTCTGCGACTCGTTCGCGGGCATCTCGCCGATCAGTTCGCAGAAGCGGCGGAAGCTGCCGCGCTCCTCGGGGATCGTGACGGCGAACAGCGCCTCGCGCTCCTCGCCGACCTCGGCGCGCTCGGCCACGAAACGCAGCCGGTCGAAGTTCATGTTCGCGCCGCAGAGGATCGCCGCGTAGGTCTCGCCGTGGCGACCCTGCTCGGCGACGTACTGCTTGATCGCGGCCACCGCGAGGGCGCCCGCGGGCTCGACGATGCTGCGCGTGTCGACGAAGATGTCCTTGATGGCCGCGCACACCGCATCGGTGTCGACCGCGATGTAGTCGTCGACGAGATCGCTCGCGATGCGGAAGGTTTCCTCGCCCACGAGCTTGACGGCGGTGCCGTCCGAGAAGAGCCCGACGTCGGGCAGGCTCACGCGCTGGCGTGCCGCGACCGAACGCATCATCGCGTCGGAGTCGTTCATCTGGACGCCGATCACCTTGATCTCGGGGCGCAGCGCCTTGATGTAGTTGGCCACGCCCGAGATCAATCCGCCGCCGCCAATCGCGACGAACACCGCATCGAGCCTGCCCTGGTGCTGGCGCAGGATCTCCATCGCGATCGTGCCCTGTCCCGCGATCACGTCGGGATCGTCGAAGGGATGCACGAAGGTGAGGTTCTGCTGCGATTGCAATTCGAGCGCATGCAGATAAGCGTCGGAATAGCTGTCGCCATGCAACACCACTTCGCCGCCGAAGCCGCGCACGGCGTCGATCTTGAGTTGCGGCGTGGTCACCGGCATGACGATCACCGCGCGCGTGCCGAGCTTGCGCGCGCCGAGCGCCACGCCCTGCGCGTGATTGCCGGCCGATGCGCAGATCACGCCACTCGCGAGCTGCTCGGGCGTGAGGTTCGCCATCTTGTTGTAGGCGCCGCGCAGCTTGAAGCTGAAGACCGGTTGCTGGTCTTCGCGCTTGAGCAGCACCGTGTTGCCGAGCCGCTCGCTGAGCGCTCGGGCCTTCTCCAGCGCGCTTTCGACGGCTACATCGTAAACGCGGGCATTGAGGATTTTTCTGAGATAGTCGGCGGGCGTCAGTGCCGCAGGTACATCGCGCACGTTTTTTCCAAGGGAGTTATCAATTGCTAATGCACGATGATAAGAGGCATCGGCTTTGCTTACGGATATGACATGGACACAAATGTCATAAACCTCTACCAAAGGGCCTCAGCCGCTAACGATTCGGGTTTTTTTGAGCGCACCTATCCCGCGATCCATACGTCCGCCGTTCGTTTAACGAATGAGCAAAATTTGTTATCAGTTTCTGTCAGTGACCTTTCCAAAGCATTGATGCAAGCAGAGGCCGCGCGTGTGCAGCGCGGTGAAATCGGACGGCCGACCTGGCAGGTGATGGGCAACAGATTGCGCGCTCACATCGTTCCGCTGCTGGGGTCGATTCCCGCACAGGCCTTCACCACGTCGGATGCGCAACGCCTGATCGATCATCTCGGCGAGCAGGGCTTCACGAGCACGACGATCGCGCAGTACATGGTGCTGTTGCGCAAGGTGCTGATGCATGGCGTGGGCATCGGCGTGCTTCGCGATGCGCCGGCCTTTCCGAAGGTCAAGGTGCGCAGCCGGCCGCGCGGCAGCTTCAGCGTTGCGGAGTACCGTGCCGTGGTGGCGGCCGCGCGCAGATTGCGCGGCCAGTCGCATCCGGTGCTGCGGACGCTCGGTGCCGGCGAGCGCTTCTGGATCGCTCGCGAACTGCTCGTGATGCCGGAGGAGCTGCCGTGGCTGATCCGCTGGATGGTCAACACCTTCGTGCGTCCGAGCGACATCAAGCTCATGAAGCACAAGCACATCGAGGTCGTGCGCGGCAAGCACGTCTATCTGCGGATGAACCTGCCCGAGACCAAGCGGCACAGCCAGCCCATCGTGAGCCTGCGTCCGGCGGTGCGGGTTTACGAATGTCTGCTTGCGCATCGGCGCGCGCAGGGCACCGGTGGTGCGGACGACTACATCTTCATGCCGCAATTGAAGAACCGGGAGCACGCGCTGGCGGTGCTCAACTTCCTGTTCCATTGGGCGCTCGAGGTCACGGGCCTCGAGAAGGGACCACTGGGGCAGGTGCGGACGCTGTATTGCCTGCGTCACACCGCGATCACCTTGCGCTTGCTGTATGGACAGGGAATCGACATGCTGACCTTGGCGCGCAATGCGCGCACGAGCGTGAACATGGTCGAACGTTTCTACGCTTCGGTGCTGAGCGGAGAAATGAATGTGGGGCTGCTGCAGAGCAGGCGCAGCCGAACGAACTGAGGAAAGCCAAAAAGCCGCCCGGCTTGCACCGGGCGGCTGGGGGTGGAGCTGCTTCGAACTGGCGGAAGCCAGCATCGACTCAGGTCTCGATCAGAACGCGTGGCGGATGCCGAAGTCGTAGCCGGTCGATGCCTTCGGGGTGAAGACGTCGTTGGCGATGAACTTCGGGCCGCCGACGGTCAGAGCGGCACCGTTCTTGTTGTTGACGCGGGCGATCGTGGCGTACAGGGCCGTGCGCTTCGACAGGTTGTGCACGTAGCCGAGCGCAAGCTTGTTGGCCTTGGGATCCGGATCGTTGAAGAACGGGTTGTCGCTGTAGATCTTGTACTTCACGCCCGAGTACGAAGCGCGGATCAGGCCCGCACCCACGGGTACCGTCACGCCGATCAGCCAGCCGTTGAGCTTGTCGGTGGTGGTCGAGGAAATGACGTTCGGAAGGAGGCTGTTGCTCAGGCCGCCGGCATGCGAGGCGAAGCTGCTGTCGAAATCGGTCTTGTTCTTGGATTGCGACAGTTCGCCGAAGAGCTTCACGGGTCCGAAGTCGTACGATGCACCGAGGTTCACGGTGCTCAGCTTGTCCGTCGTGCCCGCGAAGAAATCGTCATCCACCGTACTGGAGCCCAAGCCCAATGCAACGTCCAGAGGGCCATTGGCGTATCCGAAGCGACCGCCGATGTAGCGGCCGGCACGGCTTTTTGCTGCTTCGACGGTGACAGGTTCGATTGCACCTGTACGAGCATTCAGAACGAAGGCGGTTCCAGCCCGTGGCGTGTAGATGCCACTGTCGTATTTGGTGTTCTCGTGGAAACCGTACTGCACCTGGCCATAGAAGCCGCCCAGGTTCGGCGGCAGGAAGTAGCCGATGCTGTTGCTGTTGCGCGTGGCATGGCCGAACGCGCTGGCGGCCGTATGGATCACGTTGCCGCCGACGCCGACCGTGCCGAACGGATCGAACACGGTGTTGTTCCAGAACGTCGGGCTGTAGTCGCGACCGAGGCGGATTTCGCCGAAGCCACCCGACAGGCTCACCGTCGAGCGGCGATTGAACGTGGCGACGCCTTCGGAGCCGTCGTCGTTCTTGATCGGGGCTTCAAGCCAGAAGCTGGCAGCCAGGCCGCCGCCGAGGTCTTCGGTGCCACGGAAGCCCAGGCGGCTCGAGTTGTAGCCCGAGTTGGCCAGCTCACGGCGGCTGACCTTCACGCTGCCCTGGTTGACGTGGCGCGGGTCGTACGAGACCGGATAGCCGTAGGCGTTGCGCGTCCAGCCGTCGGAATAGTCACGCGAGGTGTTCGAGTAGCCGCTGATCGACGCGTCGACCACGCCGAACAGCGTGACGGACGACTGAGCCGAGGCAACACCGGCAACAGCCAGGGCAGCCAGAGCAACTGCCCTTCGAGGGCGAAAACTGCCCTTGCGGCCACCCGAAACCTGCCCTTTTCAGGCGAAAACTAGAGTGAAACGGGCCGTCCGACCGGCAGGCGGCCAAGAAAAAAGCCCCGAGCCTTGCGGCTCGGGGCTAAATCCACCAATTGGAAGGGTGGAGGAGACAACCGTTGGCGCACAACGCGGTGCGCGATGAAATAAAGTATATCGGCTGTTTGTTGCGTTGCAACAAGCAGTGACGCTTTTCCCACACATAAATGAATGTCAGCCAACTTTTTTTGGCCGGACGTTCCGACTGGATCCCGACGAAGATGGAATGCACAGTGAGTTGGACCGGCAATGCCGGCACCCGTTCGGCCATGGGTTTCGTGGCCGAGACCGGCAGCGGCCATGTCCTGACGATGGACGGCGCCCCGGACGCGGCCAAGCCCGAGAACGGCGGCCAGAACCTGGCCCCGCGCCCCATGGAGACCGTGCTCGCCGGAACCGGCGGCTGCACCGCCTACGACGTGGTGCTGATCCTGAAGCGCGGGCGCCACCAGGTGGAGCGCTGCAGCGTCAAGCTCACGAGCGAGCGCGCCCCGAAGGACCCGAAGGTCTTCACCAAGATCCACATGCATTTCACCGTGGCGGGCAAGGGGATCCCGGCCGCTGCCGTGGAGCGCGCGATCGCGCTGAGCCACGAGACCTACTGCTCGGCCAGCATCATGCTCGCCAAGACCGCCGAGATCACGACCAGCTTCGACCTGATCGAAACCTGATCCGGACGTTCAGATGCGGTGGGCCACCGTGGTCATGACCCGGGAGGCCATCCGCATCAGGGCCTTGGCGGGGGCCGGCAGTTCGGCGGCGCCGGCATCGATCGCCTTCGAGGCGTGCCGCGCCTCGTCGACCTTCATTTGCTCGACCACGGCCCGCGAGGCCGTGTCGGCCGGCGGCAGGCGGCCCAGATGGCTCTCGAGGTGCGCCTCGACCTGGCGCTCGGTCTCGGCGACGAAGCCGAGGCTCAGCGGATCGCCGAGCCGCCCGGCCACCAATCCGAGCCCGAAGGCGCCCGCATACCAGAGCGGGTTTAGCAGCGAGGGCCGGGCACCGAGTTCGTCGAGCCGCTGGCGCGTCCAGGCCAGGTGGTCGGTTTCTTCATGTGACGCTTCGAGCAATTGGTTGCGCAGCACCGGATCGCGCGCCACCGCCGCCTGCGCGGTGTAGAGCGCCTGGGCGCAGACCTCGCCCACGTGGTTGACCCGCATCAGCGCACCGGCCTCGCGCCGCTGCGCATCGGTCATCTCGCCCGGCGCCGCCACCGGCGCGGGCATGGGGCGGGTGGCGCGATGGCGGGCAAAAAGCGTGCGCAGAGCCGCGTCGGCGGTGCCCAGGACGGGGTCGAGCGAAAAAGTCATGCCGGTATTTGACCGCATGCCCGAAGACCCGCGCGAAAACACTTGTTCCATTTCACATCGTGGTTTCAGAGGGCGGCTTCATTCTTTGTTGCGGCCCTGCAACGAAACGCGGGGGGCACCGGAAATTTCGGGCGATTTGTTTTGCCCTGCCGCAGCGCCTCTGGTGCAATAGCATCAACTTCCCAAAAGGAGGTTGGCCCGGGGTCCGGTGGGAGCACAAAAGTGCCAGTCACGGTGAGCCCTTCGCACCGGAGCCCTATGTTTAACCTTGGAGAAACTTGCAATGAAAAAATCTCTAGTTGCTCTGGCTGCCCTGGCTGTTGCCGGTGTTGCCTCGGCTCAGTCGTCCGTCACGCTGTTCGGCGTGGTCGACGCGTCGATCAGCGGCTACTCGAACACCTCGCGTGACCTGAACGGTGCCACGTTCCTGAACCCGTTCTACCTGAACCAAGGCAGCGTCAAGGTCAGCCGCCGTGAGCTGGCCAACTCGGGCTACAACTCCAGCCGCCTCGGCTTCCGTGGCACGGAAGACCTCGGTGGTGGCCTGGCCGCCAGCTTCTGGCTCGAAGCACCGATCTCCAACGACGACGGCAGCCAAGGCGTTGCGACGTTTGCTCGTCGCTCGACCGTGAGCCTGTCGGGTGGTTTCGGTGAAATCCGTCTGGGCCGTGACTACACCCCGACGTTCTGGAACGACACCGTGTTCGACCCGTTCGGCACCAACGGCGTCGGCACCAACCTGATCTCGACCGCCAACAGCTCGTTCGGCGCCTTCGGCACCCCCGCTGCTTCGGTCGGTTCGTTCGCCAACGTCGGTGCGAACAACTACACCCGCGCCAGCAACACCATCGGCTACTTCCTGCCCCCGAACCTCGGCGGCTTCTACGGCCAGCTGATGTACGGCTTCAGCGAGAAGACCAAGTACGATCCGGGTACCGCCACGCCGAACGTCGCGAACAACTCGCGTCAAGGCCGTTACGTCGGTGGCCGCTTCGGCTACGCCAACGGTCCTCTGGACGTTGCGCTGGCTTATGGCAGCAGCACCGTGGGCGACCAGTTCTACGTCGGCACGACCACCAAGGTCAACACCCTGAACCTCGGCGCTTCGTATGACTTCGGTCCCGTGAAGCTCTTCGGTGAAGTGTCGCGCGCCAAGAACAAGATCGACTACGAAGTCGAACCCGCCTTCTTCGGCGGCCGTCCCGACATCGACCTCACCGGCTACCTGCTCGGTGTGACCGTGCCGGTCGGCGCTGGCCTGATCCGCGCTTCGTACTCGCGCGTCAAGTACGACTTCAACGAAACCGTGCTGCCGTTCGAAGTTGCGACGGCCGACCCGAAGGCCAGCAAGCTGGCTATCGGCTACGTGCACAACCTTTCGAAGCGCACGGCTCTGTACGCGACGATCGCTCGCATCAGCAACAAGAACGGTGCTGCTCTGACCGTTGGCGGCCCCGCCTTCATCAGCAACGCAACGTTCACGCCCAAGAACTCGACCGGCTACGACTTCGGTATCCGTCACGCTTTCTAATTCGAGGCTGGCCTGAGCCAGCTTTGAATCGAAAGATCGAAAGCCACTCGACGCAAGTCGGGTGGCTTTTTTTCATTGGGACATCCGCCGCTGCGCAAGAGCTGTTGCGAAAGACGCACCACCGGTGTGCACCCCCGGGGAATCACCGTGCGGGCACGCACCTTGCACTGCTAGCATGCCTGCTCACTTTGATTGCTGAATGATTGCCTTCGTCCTGCGTCGCCTGATCCAGGCCGTGATCGTCATGATCGCGGTCGCGTTCATCGCCTTCCTTCTCTTCCAATACGTGGGCGATCCGGTCGTCTTCCTGCTGGGCCAGGACGCCAAGCCCGAGCAGATCCGCGAACTGCGCGCCGCATTGGGGCTCGACCAGCCTTTCTTCGTGCAGTTCTGGCACTTTCTCGGCAACGCGGTGCAGGGCGAGTTCGGCCTGAGCCTGCGGCAGGGCGCCAAGGTCTCGCGCCTGATCGGCGAACGCTTTCCGGCCACGCTCGAGCTCGCGCTGGTGGCGGCCGCGCTCGCGCTGTTCGTGGGCATTCCGATGGGCGTCTACACCGCGCTGCGCCGCGGCACCTTCATGAGCCAGGTGTTCATGACGGTGTCGCTGCTCGGCGTGTCCCTGCCCACCTTCCTGATCGGCATCCTGCTGATCCTGGTCTTCGCCGTGGTGCTCGGCTGGTTCCCGAGCTTCGGGCGCGGCGAGACGGTGCAGTTCGGCTGGTGGACCAGCGGCCTGTTCCGCGCCGACGGCTGGCACCACATCATCCTGCCGGCGGTCACGCTCGCGATCTTCCAGCTCACGCTGATCATGCGGCTGGTGCGCGCCGAGATGCTCGAGGTGCTGCGCACCGACTACA
>CBHTTS010000195.1:0-10240 GCA_966095775.1 uncultured Variovorax sp.
TCACCTGCGGCTCGGTCGACGACGGCAAGAGCACGCTGATCGGCCGCCTGCTGGTCGACAGCAAGACCGTGCTGCAGGACCAGCTGGCCGGCGTGCAGCGCGGCGGCGAGCTCGACCTGGCGCTGCTGACCGACGGCCTCTCGGCCGAGCGCGAGCAGGGCATCACCATCGACGTGGCCTACCGCTACTTCGCCACGCCGGCGCGCAAGTTCATCATCGGCGACGCGCCGGGCCACGAGCAGTACACGCGCAACATGGTCACGGCCGCCTCGGCCGCCGACGCCGCCGTGGTGCTGGTCGACGCCACCAAGCTGGCCTGGGCCGCCGAGGTGGAGGACGGCACCGTGGTGCGCCGCGAGCTGCTGCCGCAGACGCGCCGCCACACGCTGCTCACGCACCTGCTGCGCGTGCAGTCGATCGTTTTCGCGGTCAACAAGCTCGACGCGATCGCCGACGCCGGCCTCGCCTTCGGACGCATCTCGGCCGCGCTCAACGCCTTCGCGGAGGCCGCCGGCGTGAAGATCGCCGCCATCGTGCCGATCTCCGCGCTCAAGGGCTGGAACGTCGCCACGCGCCATGCCGACTGGGTCGGCTACGAGGGCCCGAGCCTGCTCGAGCTGCTCGAGGAGCTGCCGGTCACGGCGCAGGACGAGGCCGTGCCCTTCGCCTTCCCGGTGCAGTGGGTCGAGAAGTTCTCGTCCTCGGCCGACACCTCGCAGGGCCGCCGCGTGTTCTGGGGCCGCGTGGCCGCGGGCCACGTGGAGCCGGGCCAGCGCGTGAGCGTGATGCCCTCGGGCCAGCACGCCACCGTGGCGCAGGTGCTGAACCACACGCGCACGCCCCAGGCCGTGCATGCGGGCCACAGCGCCGGCATCGTGCTCGACCGCGAGGTCGACGTCTCGCGCGGCGACTGGCTGCTCGCGCCCGGCGCCTTCGAGCCGGTGCGCGAGATCACCGCCACCGTGGCCTGGCTCGACGACGAGCCGCTGGTCGCGGGCCGCATCTACTGGGCGCTGCAGGGCCACCGCTGGGTCAAGGCCAAGGTCGCGCGCATCGTCGACCGCGTGAACATCACCACGCTCGAATCGGAGCCCGCGGCGCAGCTCGAGGCCAATGCGATCGGCGACGTGGTGCTGGCGCTGCAGCAGCCGCTCGCGGTGCTGCCGTTCGCGCAGTCGCGCGCCCTGGGCTCGCTGGTGCTGGTCGACACCGCCTCCCACAAGACCGCCGCGGCCGTGCTCGTGCAACCGGCCGCCGTAAACGCCTAAAATCCCGGGTTTTCCCGACCACTGACGTTAGAACACCAATGACCCACGTCGTCTCCGAAGCCTGCATCCGCTGCAAATACACCGACTGCGTGGACGTTTGCCCCGTGGACTGCTTCCGCGAAGGCCCCAACATGCTGGTGATCGACCCGGACGAATGCATCGATTGCGCGGTGTGCATTCCCGAGTGCCCGGTCAATGCGATCTACGCCGAGGAAGACCTCCCGGCCAACCAGATCGCCTTCATCAAGCTCAACGCCGAACTGGCGCAGGCCGACGGCTGGAAGAGCATCACCAAGCGCAAGCCGGCCCTGCCGGACGCGGAAGAGTGGAAAGACAAGACCGACAAGATCGGGGAGCTGGTGCGCTGAGCACCTCGGCCGCGCCGATCCAGACCGACGCCCTCGTCATCGGCGCCGGTCCCGTCGGGCTGTTCCAGGCCTTCCAGCTCGGCCTGCTCGAGATCTCCTGCCACATCGTCGATGCCCAGCCCGCCGCGGGCGGCCAGTGCATCGCGCTGTATGGCGACAAGCCGATCTACGACATCCCCGGCACGCCCGTGACCAGCGGGCGCGCGCTCGCGCAATCGCTGCTGCAGCAGGTGCAGCCCTTCCAGCCGCAGTTCCATTTCGGCGAGCAGGTCGAGACGCTCGAGCGCCAGGCCGACGGCCGGCTGCTGCTCGCCACCTCGGCCGGCACGGCCTTCCTCGCGAAGACGGTGTTCATCGCGGCGGGCGTCGGCGCCTTCGTGCCGCGGCGCATCGCGCTCGAGGGCCTCGCGGCGCACGAGGGCCGCACCCTCTTCTACCATCCCGAGGCGCTCGATCGCTTCGCCGGCCAGGCGGTCGTGGTCAACGGCGGCGACGACGCGGCGCTCGAGACCGCGATCGCGCTCACGCGCATCGCGCGCGAGGTCACGCTGGTGCACCGGCGCGACGGCTTCCAGGCCGAGGAGGCCACGGTCGCGGCGATGCGCGCGCTCGTGGCCGAGGGCCGGCTGGGCTTCGCGGTCGGCCAGCCGAGCGGCTTCGACGGCCGGACGCTGCGGATCGACACCCCCGACGACCGCACGGTCGAGCTGCCGCTCGACGCCCTCGTCGCCTGCCTGGGCATCTCGCCGCGGCTCGGACCGATCGCCGACTGGGGCCTCGCGCTCGAGCGCAAGCAGGTGCCGGTCGACACCGAGCAGTTCCAGACCCGCGAACCGGGCGTGTTCGCCGTCGGCGACATCAACACCTACCCCGGCAAGAAGAAGCTGATCGTCTGCGGCTTCCACGAGGCCACGCTGGCCGCCTGGGGCGCCGCAGCGATCGTGTTCCCGGGCAAGGCGATCCCGCTGCAGTACACGACCACGAGCACGCGGCTGCACGAGCTGCTCGGGGTGGCCGGCCGCAAGGCCTGAGCGGTCGCGCTCGGCCCGCGACGTTCAGTCCGCCGCGGGCAGCAGCGCGCGGTACTCGCCGATGAAGCGGCCGATCGCGGCCACGTAATGCGCGATGTCGGCCTGCGCGAGCGGCAGCGACAGCACCACGAAGCCGCGCGGCGAGGCATAGATGCCTTCGGCCAGCAGGTGGAAGAACAGCAGTTGCCGCAGCCGCGCATCGACCGGCGCGAGGTCGGCCACGCGGCGCACCTCGCCGCCCACGAAGTGCGCGTTCATCAGCGAGCCCACGCCGGTGAACTGCAGCGCCACGCCCTCGTCCGCCGCGAGCGCATTGAGCCGCGCGCGCATCGCCTCGCCGCGCTCGGCCAGCGCCGCGGCCGCCTCGGGCGTGAACAGCCGGCTGAGCCCCGCATGGCCCGCGGCCATCGTCATCACGTTGTTGTTGAAGGTGCCCGAATGCGCGAGCGCGCCGCTGCGCGGGTCGAACTGCGCCATCACGTCGGCGCGCCCGCCGAAGGCGCCGAAGGACATGCCGCCGCCGATGTACTTGCCGAGCGTCGTGAGATCGGCGCGGATGCCGAGCCCGTTCGCGAGCCCGCGCGGGCCCAGGCGCGAGGTCATGACCTCGTCGAAGATCAGCAGCGCGCCGGCCTCGGTCGCGGCCTCGCGCAGCGCGCGCAGGAAGTCGGGCCGCCCCGGGATGCAGCCCGCGGCGCCCTGCATCGGCTCGACCAGGACCGCGGCGATCCCGGCGCCGTGGCGGGCGATCTCCGCGCGCGCGGTGTCCGCGTCGTTGTAGGGCAGCACGAGGAAATCGAAGGGCACGGTGGTGGGCAGCGGCGCGTCGCCGAAGCCGAGCACGCCGCCGTGGTAGCCGCCCGAGAACACCACGATCCTGCGGCGCCGCGTGAAATGCAGCGCGGCGGTGAGCGCCATCAGGTTGGCCTCGGTGCCCGAGTTGGTGAAGCGCAACTGCTCGATCTGCGGGAAGCGTTCGCAGACGAGCCGCGCGAGCCGACCCTCGAGCAGGTTGTGGCCCGTGAGGTTGATGCCGGCCTCCATGGCCTCGATCACGGCCTCGCGGATCTCGGGCGCCGAGTGGCCGTAGACGCCGGCCGTGTACTCCGCGATGAAGTCGGCGTAGCGGTGGCCGTCGGCGTCCCAGAGCGTGGCGCCCTCGCCGCGCGCGATGGTGAGCGGGAACGGCGCGTAGAACAGCACCGAGCGCGTGTTGCCGCCCGGCATGTGGCGCGCCTGCGCCTCGAAGCGCTCGCGGCTCGCGGGGTTGGCGTCGGTGAAGCGGCGGTGCGCCTCGGCAAGGGCGCGGTCGAGCGTGTCGGCGGTCATGGCGGTTCCTCGGCAGGTCCGGTTTAATTGAGCACTGATCAATTTTTAATATTTATACAATCAATTCAGGCGCGGAACAATGCCGTCCGCCCCGACCACCCCGCGACCGATGACCGCTGCGAAGAAACGAAAAGCCGCTCCCCCGTCCCGCACCGCCGGCCGGCCCGCGGGCGGCGCCGCCCTGACCCGGCAGCAGATCGTCGAGGTCGCGCTCGCGCAGATCGACGCCGGCGGGCTCGGCGCCTTCAGCCTGCGCGAGGTCGCGGCGCGGCTCGGCGTGTACCCGGCCACGGTGCACTGGCACGTGAGCTCGCGCGAGGCGCTGCTGGCCGAGGTCGCGGGCCTGGTGATGGCCGGCGTCACGCCCGCGGGCCCGCTCCCCTGGCAGGACTGGATCGCCGAGCTGTTCCGCCGCTGCCGCGCCGCGGTGCGGCGCCATCCCAACGTGGCGCAACTGCTCGGCGCGCAGCTGGTGTCGAACGGCAGCCTGCCGATCGCGCTGGTCGAGGGCGTGCTCGCGGCGCTGACCGAGGCCGGCTTCGAGGGCGAGGCGCTGCGCGAGGCCTACAACTGCGTGATCGCGGCCATGCTGGGCTTCCTGACGATGGAGTTCTCGCCGCTGCCCGCCGACAACGCCGAGGCCTGGGCCGAGGAACTGCGCGAGCGCGTCCACACGATCCGCCCGCTCGACCACCCGGTGCTCGCGCGCAACCTGCCGCTCCTGGCCAACCAGGCCTTCATCGTGCGCTGGGACAACGGCAGTACGGTGCCGCTGGACGGCAGCTTCGAGCGCCACGTGCAGATGACGATCGACGGGCTCGAGGCCTTCGCGCGCCGGGTCCGGCGCCCGAGCGCACGCTAGCCCCAGCGCACGCCCGCGCGCTCAGCCTGGCGGATGCCCTCCGCCCTCCAGCAGTTCGTAGAGCACCACCGGCGCCTGCCGCCCGCGCAGCTCGACGCGGTCGATGCGGCGCGTGGCGAGCCGGCCGCGCAGGCCCTGGTGCGTGGCCTCGGAGATCAGCGTGCAGGTGCCGAGCTCCTTGTTGGCGGCTTCGATGCGGCTCGCGACGTTGATCACGTCGCCGAGCGCGGTGTACGAGAGACGGTCGCTCGAGCCGAGCACGCCCGCGATCACCACGCCGGTGTGCAGGCCCACGCGGGTGCGGAACGGCCGCAGGCCCTCGGCCTCCCAGCGGCGGTTGAGCTCGCGCAGCTCCGCCTGCAGCTCGAGCGCGGCGAGGCAGGCGCCGTACTCCGCGTCGGGCAGCTCGAGCGGCGCGCCCCAGAGCACCATGATGCCGTCGCCCATGTACTTGTCGACCACCCCGCCGTGGCGCACGAAGACGCGCTGCGCGAGGTTGAAGTACTCGGTCAGCTGGCGCACGAGCACCGCGGCCGGCAGCGACTCGGCAATGCCCGCGAAGCCCTCGACGTCGGTGAACATCGCGGTCACGCGGCGCGGCGAGCCGCTCGGCGCGAGTTCGTGCCCCTGGGCGACGAGCTGCCGGATCACGCCCATGGGCACGAACTTGC
This sequence comes from uncultured Variovorax sp., assembly GCA_966095775.1. Classification (GTDB taxonomy): domain Bacteria; phylum Pseudomonadota; class Gammaproteobacteria; order Burkholderiales; family Burkholderiaceae_C; genus Variovorax. Next base: position 5,530 of record CBHTTS010000195.1, read on the forward strand.
TGAAGGCCTTGAGGCTGCGCGCGGACTCGTCGAGCGCCTGGTTGAGGTGCTGGATCTCGAGCACGCGGCTCCTCTCCTGCGGCAGGTCGTCGAGTTCGAGCCGGCCGATGCGGCGCGCGGTCTGCGAAAGGTTCTCGATCGGCGCGGTCACGAGCTTCGACAGGCGCAGCGAGATCAGCAGCGCGACCACGAGGAAGGCGAAGGTCAGCAGCAGGCCCCAGCGCATCAGGCGCCGCAGGTCGCCCAGAAGCGCGTCCTCGGGCTCCCAGCTGATCAGCTCCCAGCCGGTGGAGGTGACGTGGGTCGCCTCGACCTGGTAGCGCCGGCCCTCGTGCTCGACCGCGAAGCGCTCGTCCTCGGCGTTCTCCGAGATGCCGTTGCCCTTCATGTAGGCATGCACCGCGCCCAGCACGCCGCCCTCGGGCTCGCGCAGTTCGCGCACCGGCTCGGGCCGGTCGCTGCGCGCGAGCACATGGTGGTCGTTGCTCAGCAGCACGCTGTGGCCGGGGCTGCGGCTGCCGAACGCGAGCACCAGCCGCGAGAGATGGCCGAGCGAGAGATGGCCGACCACCACCAGGCGCTGCACCCGCCCTTCCTCGTCGATCCGCTGCGCGGGCTGCGCATAGCTGACGCCGAGCTCCTCGCCGTCGGCGAAGCGGAACGGCGCCGTCCACACCGGCGCCGTCGAGGCCAGCGCCCGGCGGTACCAGTCGCGCTCGGCGACGTCGTGGTCGCTGCGGAAGGCCTCGATGCGCAGGGTGGCGAAGCGCTGGCGCGCGTCGCCGCCCTCGACGTCGGGCGAGCGCTTGTATTCCAGCGTCTCGGTGGCGACATCGCCGTCGCGCACCACGTGCCGGATCGCGATTTCGGGAAAGCGCTCGGCCATCAGCAGGTGGCCGTCGTCGCTCGCCACGCCGAGGCTGTCGAGCTCGGAGGCCTCCTCGAGCAGGGTCCAGAGCATCTCGGCGCTGCGCTCGCCGTCCTCGCCGAGCGGGTGCAGGCTCGGCGAATCGCCGATCGCGTGCACCACCGCCTGGGTCTTGGCGAGGAAGGCGAGCAGGTTGTCCTCGATGCGGTCGTGGCTGACCTTGTGCGCCGCCTCGCCGACGCGCGACACCAGCCGCTGCGCGCCCCAGTAGCCCAGCGCCACCAGCAGCAGCGACTGCACCAGCGCGACCACGCAGATGATGGTGCCGACGTCCACCCGGAAGCGCCGCAGGCGCGACGGCGGCGGGGGCAGGACGTCCTGCGCGGACGGACTCGGATCGTGTGGCATGCGCTTCCCTGTTCTTGTCGCGTGGCGTCGTGGGGCGCCGGCGGGTTCTCTTTCGGCCGGCGGCTTCGAATCGTTACCGCGCCGTACGTTTCGACAACGGGATTTTCCCCCGCACCCGGCCCCGGCGGCGCTCCGGCGCGCGTTGTCACCGGCCCGTCACAGCCGTTGCGCCCGCCGCTACAATGGGCCCCGCACGCCGGCAGTAGCCGCCGTGCATAGCTAGGGGTGCCGGGCTTTCCGAGTCCGGCTGAGAAAAAACCCTTTGAACCTGATTGAGGTAATCCTCGCGCAGGGAAGCTGGTCCGGCGGCCGCTCACGCATCTTCTTCGCGCGAGATCGGCGCCACACCGGGCCCCGCCCACCTGCCAAACCTTTTGCATGGAGCAAACGGATGGCACGCATCGACGACGACAACGGCACGGGCAGCGGTCCCGGCACCAACGAGGCGCTCACGCCGCTTTCCGCATCGCAGCGCGTCTTCGGCTGGCACGACCATGCCTCGCTCTGGTTCAGCCTCGGCGTCGGACTGCTGGTGATGCAGGTCGGCGCGTACCTCGTGCCGGCGGTGGGCACGCGCGACGCGGCGCTCGCGATCGTGCTCGGCTCGGCCATCGGCGCCGCGCTGCTGGCCTGGACCGCGCGCCTCGGCTGCGAGAGCGGCCTCGCGAGCGCCGGGCTGATGCACGCCACCTACGGCAGCGCCTTCGCGCGGCTGCCGGTGCTGCTCAACATCGTGCAGCTCGTGGGCTGGACCACCTTCGAGCTGGTGATCATGCGCGAGGGCACGCAGGCCATCGGGGCCCAGGCCTTCGGCCTCGCGCTCGACGGCTTCTGGGGCGGCGCGCTGACCACGCTGCTGTGGGGCGCGGTGCTGGTCGCGCTGCTCGCGGGCTCGATGGTGCGGCTGGTGCGCCGCTTCGTGAGCCGCTTCGGGCTGCCCCTCGTGGTGCTGTCGCTGCTGTGGCTGACCTGGCAGTTCGCGACGCAGCTGCAGGCCAGGGGCTTCGAGAGCTTCTGGGCCCGGCCCGGCGACGGCGGCATGGGGCTGTTCGGCGCGCTCGACCTCGTGATCGCGATGCCGGTCTCGTGGCTGCCGCTGGTGGCCGACTATGCGCGCCACGGCCGGCGCAGCGCGCGCGGCGGCCTGGGCGGCGCCTTCGGCGGCACCTGGCTCGGCTATGTGCTCGCGAACATCTGGTGCTATGCGCTCGGCGTGATGGTGGTCAGCGTGGCCGCGCCCGGCACCGGCCTCGTGACCGCGCTGCTGCTGGCACAGGGCGGGCTGGTGGCGCTCGGCCTGATCCTGGTGGACGAGCTCGACAACGCCTACGGCGACGTGTACTCGGGCGCGGTCTCTACGCACAGCCTGCGGCCGCGCTGGAGCGTGCGGCGCTGGGGCCTGCTGCTCGCGGTGCTGTGCACCGGGCTCGCGCTGGTGCTGCCGATGCATTCGCTCGAGCCCTTCCTGCTGATGCTGAGCTCGGTGTTCGTGCCGCTGTTCGGCGTGATCCTGGGCCGGCTCGGCACCGGCCGCGCGCCGGACGTGGCCGCGCGCCGCGTGGACCTGGGCGCGGCGCTGATCTGGATCGCCGGCATCGCGGTCTACCACGCCTGCGCCAAGTGGGCGCCGCAGTTCGGCTCGGCGCTGCCGACGCTGGCCGCGACCTTCGTGCTGGCCTGGCTCAGCCGGCCTTCGGTGCGAGGCGGTGCGTCGGCACTGGCGCAAAGCCGTGGTTGAGCGGGCCATGTCCGGCACCGGTCTTCACCGACGCGCCCGCGGCCATCGCGCCGAGGATGTAGCGCCGCGCGCGCTCCACGGCCTCGGGCAGCGCCGCGCCGAGCGCCAGGTGCGCGGCGATGGCGGACGAGAGCGTGCAGCCCGTGCCGTGCAGGTTGCGGCTGCGGATGCGGCCCGAGGCCAGCCGCTGTCGCGCGCCGCCCTGCTGCAGCAGCACGTCGACCACTTCGTCGCCCGGCAGGTGGCCGCCCTTGAGCAGCACGGCCCGCGCGCCGAGCGCGAGCAGTTCGTCGGCCGCCGCGTCGAGCGCCGCCACGCCGTCGATCGCATGGCCGATCAGCAGGGCCGCCTCGTCGAGGTTCGGCGTGACGACCGCGGCGCGCGGGAACAGCTCGCGCACCAGCACCTGCACGGTCTCGGCGGCGATCAGCCGGTCGCCGCTCGTGGCCACCATCACCGGATCGAGCACCACGTTGGGCAGCCGGTAGTGGTCGACGGCCCAGGCCACCACCTCGACCACCTCGGGCGCGTGCAGCATGCCGAGCTTGACCGCGTCGACGCCGATGTCCTCGACCACGGCCTGGATCTGCGCCTTGAGGAACGCGGGCGGCACGCCGTGGATGCCCGAGACGCCGAGCGTGTTCTGCGCCGTGAGCGCGGTGATCGCGGTCATGCCGTAGCAGCCGAGCGCGGCGAAGGTCTTGAGGTCGGCCTGGATGCCGGCGCCGCCGCCGCTGTCGGAACCGGCGATGGAAAGCACGCGCGCGTAGCGCTCGGTGGGCTCTGGAGTCATGCCGAAAATTATCGGCGAGCCGGAGGTGCCGCGGCATGAGCCTCCCCTTCCATTCGGCCGCGATCCTCGGCGCCGGCCTCATGGGCCGGCTGCTCGCGGTCTCGCTGGCGCAGGCCGGCTGCAAGGTCGACCTGTTCGATGCCGGCAGCGCCGAGGCCGAAGGCGCGGCCGCGCGCGTGGCCGCCGCGATGCTCGCGCCGCTGGCCGAATCGGCCGTGGCGCCGGTGCCGGTGGTGCGCATGGGCCGCTACGGCCTTTCGCGCTGGCCCGAGCTGCTGCAGTCGCTGGCGCAGCCCGTCTTCTTCCAGCGCGAAGGCACGCTGGTGCTCTGGCATCGGCAGGACGCCGCCGAGGCCGCGCGGCTGGCGCGCGTGCTCGCCCGCACCGGCGCGCAGGTGCCGGAACTCGCGCCGATGCAGCCCGTCGACGCGCGCGCCATCGCGGCGCTGGAGCCCGCGCTCGGCCAGCGCTTCGCGCAGGGCCTGCTGCTGCCCGGCGAAGGCCAGCTCGACAACCGCGGCCTGCTGGCCGCGCTGCTCGCCACGCTGCAGGCCAGCCCGGGCGTCACGCTGCACTGGCAGTCGCCGCGCGCGCCGTCGGACTTCGCGCCCGGCACCACGGGCCAGCCCGATCGGGTGATCGACTGCCGCGGCCTCGGCGCCCGGCCGCAGTGGAACGCGCTGCGCGGCGTGCGCGGCGAGGTGATCCGCGTGCACGCGCCCGAGGTCGACCTGCGGCGGCCGACGCGGCTGGTGCATCCGCGCTATCCGCTCTACATCGCGCCCAAGCCCGGCGGCGTGTTCGTGGTCGGCGCGACCGAGATCGAATCGGACGACATGTCGAACGCGAGCGTGCGCTCCACGCTCGAGCTGCTCAGCGCCGCCTATGCGGTGCACAGCGGTTT
>CBHTTS010000196.1:0-10234 GCA_966095775.1 uncultured Variovorax sp.
TGAGCAGCATCTCGCGCTCGGCGTCGCGGATCTTCTGCAGGATGACCTGCTTGGCGGCCATCGCGCCGATGCGGCCGATCGGCACCGACTCGACCGCTTCCTCGATGTACTCGTCGACCTCGATGTCGGGCATTTCCTCGCGCGCCTCGAACAGCAGGATCTCCTGGTCGGGCAGCTGCAGGCCGGCCTCGTCGGGAACGACGTGCCAGCGGCGGAAGGTTTCGTAGTCGCCGCTCTCGCGGTCGACCGAGACGCGGATGTCCACGTCACCCTGGTGGAGCTTCTTGGTGGCCTGCGCCAGCGCGGACTCGACCGCGCCGAAAACCACGTCGCGCTCGACGTTCTTCTCGCGCGAGATCGCATCCACCAACATCAACATTTCGCGATTCATGCCACCACTCCTTCAGTCAGTCCGGAAGCTTCGTTCCGTCATCAATATCCGAAAAACCCGGCTGGGTTTTGCTGGGCCTGCGACCCTTGAAATCCACAATCGGCGCGAGCCGCGCCTCGCGCAGCTCGTCCAGCGTGAAGCCGAGCGCCTGCAGCGGTGCCGGCGCGCGCTTCTTGCTCACTTTCTGTCCTGGCTTGGGCGCGGGCGCATCGCTCCAGACGATCTGCCAGCCCGCGGCCCCGTCGGCCGTCTCGACACGCTCCAGCGTGCCGCGGAATTTCTTGCGGTTGGCGGCCACCTGCCCGGCCGCCGCCGCGCCCATCGGCGCCTTGAGCGTGATGTCGATCACCTCGCCGACGAATCGCTCGAAATCCTGCGCATTGCGAAGCGGACGGTCAATACCCGGCGAGGACACCTCGAGCCGCTTGTAATCGACGCCGTCGACCTCGAGCGCGTATTGCAGCTGCCGCGTGACCTTCTCGCAGTCCTCGACCGTGACGAAGGGCTCGGGCGCGCCGGCCGCAGCTTCAGAGGTGGGGGCTTTCCAGGGCAAATCAATCGTCACGCGCAGCAGTCCTCCGGCCGAGCGCTCGATCTCGACCAGGTCGTAGCCGAGTCCGGCAACGGTCTGTTCCACTGTCTGCTGCAATGCCACGTGTTCGAAAGCGCCTTCTTGAAAATGCCTGAGCCAAATGACCGGCGCGCCACCCGCCCGCCACGGGTGCCGCCCCATCGAATTGGATCGAATTTGGAGAGACCAAAAAAAACGGGCGGTTGGTACCCGCCCGTTTGGTCGTGAGCCTCGAATTATATGCTATTCCCGAGATAAATGAAGGGGTAGGCGCCGCTCAGCGCCCCTTCTCCGGCCGGGACCGGGACCAGACCAGCGCAAACAGCACCGACCCGAGCGCCAGCGCCGCGGCCGCGACCAGCAGCGGCAGTTCGAACGAGCCGGTGCGCTGGGCCAGCGGCGCCGCGAACAGCGGGCCGACGATCTGGCCGACGCCGTAAGAGGCGGTGGCGTAGCCGATCAGCCCGGCCGCGGCATTGCCGCGCAGCCGGCGCGCGTCCCGCATCGCGAAAAGCGTGATCGCGGTGAACGGCATGCCGAGCAGCAGGCTGCCGAGCGCGAAGCCCGGGATCGTCGGCCAGGCCACCGACAGCACCACGCCGAGCGCCTGCAGCGCATAGGCCGCCGCGAGCAGCAGCCGGTTGTCCCAGTGCACCGGCGCCCGGGCGCCGATCAGCGCGCCGGGAATGATGGCGGCGCCGAACAGCGGCCAGAAGTAGTCCGGCCAGGCCGAACCGGGCAGCGCCTGGCGCGCGATGACCGGCAGGAAGGTTGCGGTGATGATGTAGCCGAAGCCCGCCAGGCCGTAGAGCGCCACCAGCCAGGCCGCGTCGCTGCGCGCCGAGGCCGACGCCGCCGGGCCAGGCGGCGCCGCCGCCGCCGCGGCGCCGTGGGGCGCGGGCGTCTCCCCGTCGTCGAACACGCGCCAGATCACGGCCACGAGCACCGCCGCGAGCAGGCCCAGGCCGATCCAGCCGGCTTCCGAGCCCCAGCGGCCGAGCGCGCCGCCGAACAGGCCCGTCACCGCGATGCCGATGCCCGGCCCGGTGTAGATCACGCCCGCCAGCGCGGGCGCGTGGGTCTCGGCCAGCCGCCGCAGCCCCCAGCCCGAGGCGAACACGAACACCCAGGCGCTCATCACCCCGGCCGCGGTGCGCAGCACGCCCCAGCTCGCGAAGCTGTGCAGCACGCCCATGCCGACCAGCAGCGCCGCGGTGGCGACCAGCCCGCCGCGCACCATGCGCTTGGCCGGCACGGCGATCGCCGCGCAGCTGACGGCGCCGAGGAAATAACCGAGGTAGTTGAGCGACGCCAGCAGCCCGCCGCCCGCGAGTTCGAGCTTTCCCTCGTGCAGCATGATCGGCAGCATCGGCGTGAAGGCGAAGCGCCCGAGGCCCATGGCCACCGCCAGCGTGACCATGCAGGCGAGCGCCGCGCGCCAGGCTTCGCGCCGCCCTTGTCCGATCTGCGACATCTTGAGCTTCTTTTCCTTTTATTCCAGCAAGGCGGCGGCCACCAGCTTCTGCGTGTAGGGATGGGCGGGCGCGTCGAGCACGCGCTCGACCGGACCGGCCTCGAGGATGGCGCCGTCCTTCATGACGATCACCTGGTGCGCCATCGCGCGGATGACCTCGACGTCGTGCGTGATCAGCAGGTAGCTCAGCCCGCGCTCGCGCTGCAGCCGCTGCAGCAGGCCGAGCACCTGCTTCTGGATCGTCACGTCGAGCGCGCTCGTGGGCTCGTCGAGCACCAGCAGGCGCGGCTCGACGATCAGCGCACGCGCGATCGCGAGTCGCTGGCGCTGCCCGCCCGAGAACTCGTGCGGATAGCGCTCGAGCAGCGCCGGGAACTGCGCCTCGCCGAGCCCCACGTCGGCCAGCGCCGCCAGCGCGCGCGCGCGCCGCTGGGCGCGGTCGAGTTCGGGCGCATGCACGCGCAGGCCCTCGCCGTCGATCTGCTCGATGGTCATGCGCGGCGACAGCGAGGAGAACGGGTCCTGGAACACCACCTGCATCGTGCGGCGCAGCGCGAGGTCGGAGGCGCGGCCCGCGGCCCAGCCGCGGCCGTCGACCGCGAGCGCGCCCCGGTGCTTCAGCAGCCCGAGCGCCGCCAGCGCCAGGGTCGACTTGCCCGACCCGGATTCGCCGACCACGCCGAGCGTCTCGCCCGGGCCGATGCGGAAATCGGCGCCCTGCACCGCGACGAACTCGCCCTTGCGGAACCAGCCCGCGATGCCCGGCCGCGCTACCGGGTAGGCCACGCGCAGGCCCGCGGCCTCGAGCACGGGCCGCGCGTCGGTGGCGGGCGGCGGCGCGACATGGCGCTCGGGATGGCTGTCGATCAGCTTGCGCGTGTAGGCATGCCGCGGCGCCTCGAACACCTCGGCCACCGCGCCCTGCTCGACGAGGTGGCCGTTCTCCATCACCGCCACGCGGTCGGCGAAACGGCGCACCAGGTTCAGGTCGTGCGTGATCAGCAGCACGGCCATGCCGTGCCGGCGCTGCAGGTCGGCGAGCAGATCGAGGATCTGGGCGCGCACCGTGACGTCGAGCGCCGTGGTCGGCTCGTCGGCCAGCAGCAGCCGCGGCTTGCAGGCGAGCGCCATCGCGATCATCGCGCGCTGGCGCTGGCCGCCCGAAAGCTGGTGCGGAAACGCCCTCGCCCGCCGCGCCGGCTCGGGGATGCCGGTGTCGGCAAGCAGCTGGACCGCGGCCTCTTGCGCGGCACGCGGCGACAGACCTTCGTGCAGCTCGAGGACCTCGGCGATCTGGTCGCCGACGGTGTAGAGCGCGTTGAGTGCGGTCATCGGCTCTTGGAAGATCATCGCGATCTCCTTGCCGCGGATGCCGCGCAGCGCGTGCTCGGGCATCGCGAGCAGGTCGCGTCGCGGCCCGGAAGCGGCCGCCGGATCGGACAGCCACGCGCTGCCTGCGAGCTCGGCGTTCTGCGCCAGCCGCAGCAGCGACAGCGCGGTGACGGTCTTGCCCGAACCCGACTCGCCCACGAGCGCGAGCTTCTCGCCGGGCGCGATGTGCAGGTCGATGCCGTGCACCACCTCCTTGCCGCCGAAGGCGACGCGCAGGCCCTTCACCTCCAGCAGAGACACGCCGCCGCCCGTCATTTTTCGGCCTTTCTGGGATCGAGCGCGTCGCGCAGCGCGTCGCCCATGAAGGTCAGCAGCATCAGCGTGATGACCAGCACGCCGAAGGTCGACAGCGAGATCCACCAGGCGTCGATGTTGGCCTTGCCCTGGCTCAGCAGCTGGCCGAGCGACGGCGTGCCCGGCGGCACGCCGAGACCGAGGAAATCGAGCGAGGTCAGCGCGAGGATCGCGGCGCTCATGCGGAACGGCAGGAAGGTCACGACCGGGACCATGCTGTTGGGCAGGATGTGGCGCCACATGATCTGCAGGTTGCCCACGCCGAGCGCGCGCGCCGCGCGCACGTAGTCCATCTGGCGGTTGCGCAGGAACTCGGCGCGCACGTAGTCCGACAGCCCCATCCAGCCGAACAGGCTCAGGAGGATCAGCAGCAGCGCCACGCTCGGCGCGAACACGGCGCTGAAGATGATCAGCAGGTAGAGCTCGGGCATCGAGCCCCAGATCTCGATGAAGCGCTGGAACGCGAGGTCGGTCTTGCCGCCGAAGAAACCCTGGATCGCCCCCGTCACGATGCCCAGCACCACGCCGATGGCCGTGAGCGCGAGCGCGAACAGCACGCTCACGCGGAAGCCGTAGATCAGCTGCGCGAGCAGGTCGCGTCCGCGGTCGTCGGTGCCGAACAGGTTCTCGCCCGAGGGCGCCGCGGGATTCGGCAGCTTCGCGAAGTAGTTGAGCGTCTGCGGTCCGTAGGGATTGGGCGCATAGACCGCCCAGTTGCCGCCCGAGGTGATGCGCTCGCGGATGAAGGGGTCGAGGTAGTCGGCCGGCGTCTCGAAGTCGCCACCGAAGGTCTTCTCGGGGTAGTCGCGCAGCACCGGGAAGTAGGTCCGGCCCTCGTAGCGCACCACGAGCGGCTTGTCGGTGGAGAGCACTTCGGCGAACAGGCTCAGCACCACGAGCACCGAGAACACCACCAGGCTCCAGAAGCCGAGCGGGTTGCGGCGGAAGCGGCGCCAGGCGCGGCGCCCCGGGCTCAGCGAAGGCGCGGGACCGGACTGGGCTTCAGGGACGGACATCGGTCGGTTTTCCACCATATCGCAGAGCGTCCGCGCCGCTGGATACCGGCACGGCCAAGGCCGGAAACACCGCGGAACCGGCTTCGCCGGGCCGCCGGTGTTGCCCCCTCGAGGGGGGAGTCGAGCGACACGCAGTGCGCGAGGGACGGGGGTGGGTCATGTCAGTCAAACTTGACCCTCGGGTCGACCCAGACGTAGCAGAGGTCGGAAATCAGCTTGGTCACGAGCCCGATCAGGGTGAACAGGAACAGCGTGCCGAGCACCACCGGATAGTCGCGCCGGATCACGCTCTCGTAGCTCAGGAGGCCGAGGCCGTCGAGCGAGAACAGCGTCTCGATCAGCAGCGAGCCGGTGAAGAAGGCGCCGATGAAGGCGGCCGGGAAGCCCGTGATGATCGGGATCAGCGCGTTGCGGAAGATGTGCTTCCAGAGCACCTGCCGCTCGCCGAGGCCCTTGGCGCGTGCGGTCAGCACGTACTGCTTGCGGATCTCCTCGAGGAACGAGTTCTTGGTGAGCATGGCCGTGACCGCGAAGCTGCCGAGCACCATCGCGGTGACCGGCAGCGCGATGTGCCAGAGGTAGTCGGCGATCTTCGCGCCCCAGCTCAGCGTCTCCCAGTTCGGCGAGGTCAGGCCGCGCAGCGGGAACCACTGCAGCTGCCCGCCGAAGACCACGAGCAGCGCCACGCCGAGCACGAAGCCGGGGATCGCGTAGCCGATCAGCACGACCAGCGTGGTGACGAAGTCGAAGCGCGACCCGGCGCGCACCGCCTTCGCGACGCCGAGTGGCACCGCGATCAGGTAGCTGATGAAGAAGGTCCAGAGCCCGAGGCTGATCGACACCGGCAGCTTTTCCTTGACGAGCTCCCAGACGTCCTTGCGCTGGTAGAAGCTCTGGCCGAGGTCGAGCCGGGCGAACGAGCGCAGCATCTGCCAGAAGCGCTCGTGCGCGGGCTTGTCGAAACCGTAGAGCTTCTTGATCTCCTCGATGCGCTGCGGATCGAGCCCCTGCCGCCCGCGGTAGCCCGCGCCGGCGGACGCCGCCTGCTCGCCGCCCGAATCGCGCCCCTGCAGCTGCGCGACCATCTGCTCGACCGGCCCGCCCGGCACGAACTGGATCACCACGAAGGTGACGAGCAGCACGCCGAGCAGCGTCGGGATCATCAGGAGCAGGCGTTTGAGGATGTAGCTGGCCATGGCGCGGATGCCCTACTTGTTCGCGGGCGAGGCCCACCAGGTCGAGAGGGCCCAGTCGCCGGCATCGTAGTACGGCGGAATGGTCGGCGGCAGCACCACGCCGGCCGGCCGGTAGCCGATCAGGAAGGCGCTGCCGTAGTACATCGGGATCGAATAGTGGCCGTGCGAGAGCACGCGGTCGAGCACGCGCATCGCGGTCGCGAGCTCGGGCCGGGTCGTGGACGCGAGCACCTTGGCGATGATCGCGTCGACCGCGGGATCGGCGATGCCCCACGCGTTGGACGACCCGGCGGTTTCCGCGGCCTTCGAGCCGAACAGCTCGAACAGCTCGCCGCCCGGCGCGCTGTTGCCCGGCAGGCGGCGCGTGGTCATGTCGAAGTCGTGGTTGTCCATGCGCTGCTGCGCGAGCGAGAAGTCGACGGTGCGGAAGCTCATCTCGATGCCGAGCTTCTTGAGCGCGCCCTGCAGCGGCGTCGCGACGCGGATCATCGAAGGCTGGTCGTTGAGGAACTCGATCGTGAACGGCTCGTTCTTCGCGTTGCGCAGCGCGCCGTCGCGGTAGGTCCAGCCGGCCTCGGCGAGCAGCGCCTTGGCCTGGCGCAGGTTGTCGCGCAGGCTGCCGGGCGGCTCGGTGCTCGGCGGCACGGCCGCGGGGCCGAACACCTCGGGCCGGAGCTTGTCGCGCAACGGCTCCATCAGCGCGAGTTCGTCGGGCTTGGGCAGGCCTTCGGCATGGAACTCGCTGTTCGGGAAGTAGCCCTGCACGCGCTTGTAGAGGCCGTAGAACAGCTGGCGGTTCATCCACTCGAAATCCATCGCCAGCGTCAGCGCCTTGCGCACCCGGATGTCCTTGAACTTGGGATTGCGCAGGTTGAACACGTAGCCCTGGAAGTCGCCCGGGTTGCGGTTCTCGAAGGTGGCCTTCTTCAGCTCGCCGCTGTCGAACTGCTTGCCCTTGTACTGGCGGGCCCAGTTGCGCGAGGTGAACTCGCGCATGAAGTCGAATTCGCCGGCCTTCAGGCCCTCGAAGCGGGCGGTCTCGTCCAGGTAGATCTTGAAGCTGATGCGGTCGAAGTTGAACTGCCCGCGCCGCACCGGCAGGTCGCGCGCCCAGTAGTTCGGGTCGCGCTGGTAGGTGATGTCGCGGCCCATGCGCGGGTCGGCGATGCGGTACGGGCCCGAGCCGATCGGCACCTCCGACACCACCTGGTCGAACGGCTTGCCCTTGCCCCACTCGCGGCTGAACACCGGCATGCCGCCGACCACCAGCGGCAGCTCCGGGTTGGGCGACACGAACTCGAAGCGCACCACCCGGTCTTCCACCGCCACGACGTGCTTCACCTCGACGTAGATGGTGCGGAACTGGGGCGCGGCCTCCTTGCTGATCAGCGTGCGGAACGAATGCACCACGTCGGCGGCCAGCACCGGCTTGCCGTCGTGGAAGCGCGCCTCGCGGCGCAGGCGGAAGGTGGCCGAGAGGCGGTCCGGCGCGACCTCCACGTCCTCGGCCAGCAGGCCGTAGGCGGTGGTGGGCTCGTCGAAGTTGCCGGTCAGCAGGGTGTCGAACAGCAGGCCGGTCAGGCCGTACGGCTCCGTGCCCTTGAGCGTGAACGGGTTGAACTTGTCGAAGTTGGTCGGCCGCGTGGGCGGCACCATGCGGATCTCGCCGCCCTTCGGCGCGGCGGGATTGACGTAGTCCCAATGCGTGAAGCCCGGCTGGTACTTGATGTCGCCGAACTGGGCGTACGCATGCGCAGCCCAGCAGGGCGCGGCCACGAGCAGGCCCAGGGCGATGAGCAAACCTCGCATGCGACAATTCTGCCGAGAAATTTCCAATGAGAGACCCATGGGCTTCCTGACTGGCAAGAAATTGTTGATCACCGGCGTGCTGTCGAACCGTTCGATCGCCTACGGCATTGCGCGCGCGTGCCGCGACCAGGGCGCGGAACTGGCGTTCAGCTACGTCGGCGAGCGCTTCAAGGAGCGCATCACCGAATTCGCCGCCGAGTTCGACTCCAAGCTGGTGTTCGACTGCGACGTCGGCGACGACGCCCAGATCGACAAGCTGTTCCAGGACCTGTCCGCCACCTGGCCGAAGTTCGACGGCTTCGTGCACAGCATCGGCTTCGCGCCGCGCGAGGCGATCGCGGGCGACTTCCTCGACGGCCTGTCGCGCGAGGGCTTCCGCATCGCGCACGACATCAGCGCCTACAGCTTCCCGGCCATGGCCAAGGCCGCCCTGCCCTACCTCAATCCCAAGTCGGCGCTGCTGACGCTCACCTACCTGGGCGCCGAACGCGCGCTGCCCAACTACAACACCATGGGCCTCGCCAAGGCCTCGCTCGAGGCCTCGGTGCGCTACACCGCGGCGGCGATCGGTCCCAAGGGCATGCGCGCCAACGGCATCAGCGCCGGCCCGATCAAGACCCTGGCGGCCAGCGGCATCAAGGACTTCGGCAAGATCCTCTCGGCCGTCGCCGACGCCTCGCCGATCCGCCGCAACGTGACCATCGAGGAAGTCGGCAACGTGGCCGCCTTCCTGCTCAGCGACCTGGCGAGCGGCGTCACGGCCGAGATCACCTACGTGGACGGCGGCTTCAGCCGCGTGGTCCCGGGCATGGCGGAGTAAGGCGCGGCCCGCCTGCCTTCCGACCGGATCGTTCCGATGGGTCGCGCCCTTCCGCTGACTCGACGCGCGCTGCTGCTCGCCGCATTCGGCGCATTCGCGGCGCACCCTGCCGCGGCGCGCGAAGGCGCCCCGGCGCTGATGAAGGCCGAGGTCTACAAGCCCGGCATGCCGCTGGCCGACTACTGGGTCAGCGAGAAATACGACGGCGTGCGCGGCTACTGGGACGGCCAGCGCCTCTGGACGCGCGGCGGCGAGGCGATCGCCGCGCCGGCCTGGTTCACCGCCCCGCTGCCGAAGCTGCCGCTGGACGGCGAGCTCTGGGCCGGGCGCGGCCAGTTCGAGCGTGCCGCCTCGACGGTGCGCAGCCAGACGCCCAGCGACGCGGCCTGGCAGGAGATCCGCTTCATGGTGTTCGACCTGCCCGCGCACGGCGGCGACTTCACCGCCCGGCTCCAGGCGCTGCGCCGGCTGCTGCCGATCACCGGCGCGCCCTGGGTGGTGCCGGTGCCACAGGAACGCGCGACCACCCATGCCGACCTGATGGCGCTGCTCCAGAAGACCGAGAAGATGGGCGGCGAAGGCCTGATGCTGCACCGGGGCGGCTCGATGTACCGCGCCGAGCGCAACAACGACCTGCTCAAGGTCAAGAGCTACGACGACGCCGAGGCCCGCGTGGTCGGCCACGTGATGGGCAAGGGCCGGCACGGCGGCCGGCTCGGCGCGCTGGTGGTCGAGACCCGCGACGGCCGGCGCTTCCGGCTCGGCACTGGCCTGAGCGATGCCCAGCGCGAGAACCCGCCGCCGGTCGGCAGCTGGGTGACCTACCGCTACAACGGCATGCATGCGAGCGGCCTGCCGCGCTTCGCGCGCTTCATGCGCGTGCGCAGCGACGCGCCCTGAGGCGCGGCGGCTTCTCGCTCGCCCGACGGTCGACTACTTCTGCGCCACGCAGTCGGCGTAGTAGCGCTTCTTGCCGGTCTCGTCGATGCGCGCCACGAGGCCGTGGATGTCGGTCTCGAAGCCCGGGCACTGCAGGTTGAACTCGCGCGAGAACTTCAGGTAGTCGACGATCTTGCGGTTGAACACCTCGCCCGGGATCAGCAGCGGGATGCCCGGCGGGTACGGCGTGATCAGCGAGGTGGTGATGCGCCCTTCCAGCTCGTCGATCGGCACCCGCTCGGTCTTGCGGTGGGCGATGTGCGAGAAGGCGTCGCTGGGCTTCATCGCCGGCGTCAGGTCCGACAGGTACATGTCGGTCGTGAGGCGGGCGA
>CBHTTS010000197.1:0-10226 GCA_966095775.1 uncultured Variovorax sp.
AGATGTAGTGCACCGCGAGCCGGCCGCCGCTGAACTGGTCGAGCGAGGCGAACTGCCGCGCCGCGAGCGTGGGCGCGACGAAGCCCGGCCGGTGCGCGAGCATGAAATGGATGCGCTCGGTGACCGAGGCCGCGTAGGCCACGGTCAGGGTGGCGTCGGGGCTGGTCGAATGGTGGGGCACGAGCACGCGGTCGAAGCCGGCCTGCTCGTGCGCCTGGGCGAAGGCGCGCACATAGTCGCGGTCGATCGCGGGGCCCTCGGGGGCGTGGATCTCCGAGACCTTCCGGGCCTGGATCATGCCGATGAATTCAACGTCGTTCTGGCTCATGGTGTCCTCTGGGTCGTGTGTCGTGCGAGCCGAGACCGTACCGGCAGCGGGCGCCGAAGCGAACGCAGAAAAACGAGTTTGCATATGCGGGATGCGTCGTTTCCG
Organism: uncultured Variovorax sp.; assembly: GCA_966095775.1. Lineage (GTDB taxonomy): Bacteria > Pseudomonadota > Gammaproteobacteria > Burkholderiales > Burkholderiaceae_C > Variovorax. Next base: position 434 of record CBHTTS010000197.1, read on the forward strand.
CGCCGCGCGCGCGCCGCTACCGTGCTGTCCCATGAGTGCCCTACCCCTGCGCCGGCCCCCGGCCGCCCCTTCCCTGCCCGACGTCGACGACGCGCTGCTCGCCGGGCTCACGGCCCGCTTCGCCGCCACCGCGGCCGAGCACGACAGCAGCGGCGCGTTCCCGCATGCGAACTTCGAGCTGCTGCAGACGCACGGCCTGGTCGGCCTGGTGGTGCCGGCCGCGCTGGGCGGCCGCGCCGCGCCGCTCGCGACCGCGCGGCGCGTGATCGCGGCCGTGGCGCGCGGCGAGCCCGCGACCGCGCTGATCCTCACCATGAGCTACCTGCAGCACCATGCGATCGCGCGCGCCGACAGCCGCTGGCCGCCACGGCTGCGCGAGCGCGTGCTGCGCGACGCGGTGGAGCGCGGCGCGCTGATCAACTCGCTGCGCGTGGAGCCCGCGCTCGGCTCGCCCGCGCGCGGCGGCCTGCCCGCCACCGTGGCGCGGCGCGAGGGCGAGGGCTTCCGCATCGACGGCCACAAGCTCTACACCACGGGCATCGAGGGCCTCTCCTGGCTCGCCGTCTGGGCCCGCACCGACGAGCCGGCGCCGCGCACCGGTCTGTTTCTGGTGCCGCGCCATGCCCCCGGCGTGCGCGTGATCGCGAGCTGGGACCACCTGGGCCTGCGCGCCTCGGGCAGCCACGAGGTGGTGTTCGAGGACGTCGCGGTGCCGCTCGACCATGCAGTGGACCTGCGCGCGCCCGCCGACTGGGCGCCCGACGCGGGCAGCCAGACCGACATCGACGCCCATGCGGCGCAGCAGGCCTGGATGGCGGTGCTGCTCGGCAGCCTCTACGACGCGGTGGCGCGCGCCGCGCGCGACTGGCTCGTGGACTTCCTCCAGCGGCGCGCGCCCGGCAGCCTCGGCGCGCCGCTCGCGAGCCTCGCGCGCGTGCAGGAGCAGGTCGGCGAGATCGAGGCGCTGCTGCGCACCAACCGCGTGCTGCTCGACGACGCCGCGCGCGCGGTCGACGAGGGCCGCGCGCCGCCGGCCGTCGACAGCGGACTCGTCAAGCGCACGGTCACGGCGAACGCGATCCGCGCGGTCGAGATCGGACTGCAGCTCAGCGGCAACCACGGCCTCGCGCGCCAGAACCCGCTCGAGCGGCACCACCGCGACGTGCTCTGCGGGCGCATCCACACGCCGCAGGACGATGCGGTGCTGGTGGCCGCGGGCCGGCGCGCGCTGCAGGCGCAGGGAGCGGCGGCATGAACCGCGCGACCCGCTTCGACGCCTCGCGCCGGCGCTGGCTGCAGGGTGCCGCGCTCTGCGCCCTCGCCGCGGGCCCCGCGCTGGCGCGCGCGCAGCAGGCCAGCCTGGTGCTCGGCGACCAGGCCGGCGGCCTGCGCGCGCTGTTCGAGGCCTCGCGCGCGCTCGACGGCGCGCCCTTCGCGCACCGCTGGGCCAACTTCCAGGGCGCCGCGCCGCTGTTCGAGGCGCAGCGCAGCGCCGCGGTCGACACCGCGGTGGCGGGCGACCTGCCGGTGCTCGCCGCGGCGGTCGGCAGGACGCCGCTGAAGATCGTCGCCGCGCGCGTCGGCAAGCCCGATTCGCTCGGCATCGTGGTGCAGCCGGATTCGCCGCTCGCCAGCGTGGCCGACCTGCGCGGCCGCACCGTGGTCGTGTCGTCGGCGCGCGGCAGCATCTCGCAGTACCAGCTCTACGGCGCGCTCGAGGAGGCGGGCGTGCCGCGCACGGAGGTGACGGTGAAGTTCGTGCTGCCCACCGATGCGGCCGCGGCCTTCGCCTCGAAGCAGATCGACGCCTGGGCGATCTTCGACCCCTACTACACGATCGCGCTGCAGCAGGGCGGGCGCATCCTGCGCGACGGCCGCGGCATCAACACCGCGCTGGGCTTCATCACCGCGAGCGAGGCGGCGCTGGCCGACCCCGCGAAGCGCGCGGCGATCGCGCAGTTCCTCGAGCGGCTCGCGCGCGCGGGCGAATGGGCGCTCGCCAACCCCGAGGCCTACGCACGCGCCTACAGCCAGCTCACGCGGCTGCCGATCGAGTCGGCGCGCATCATCACCGGCCGCGCGGCCGTGGACTGCAGGCCGGTCGGCGAGGAGCACATCGCGGCGCTGCAGGCCGTGGCCGACCGCTCGGCGCGCGACGGCATCCTGCCCGCGCGCGTGGACGTGCGCGCGATCACCGACGCGCAGCTCTGGAGGCGGGGCGCATGACCGCGCGGCTGCGCGACTTCGTCGGCGCCTTCGGCCGGTTGCTCGACACCCGGCCCGACGAGCCGCGCATCCTGCACGAAGGCGGCCTGCTGCTGCGCGGGCTGGTCGCGCGCGACGACTGGCTGCCCGCGGCCTTCGCCGAGCCCGATCCGGTGCGCTACCGCCAGTACCTGCTGCATGCCGACAGCACCGAGCGCTTCTCGGTCGTGAGCTTCGTCTGGGGGCCGGGCCAGGCCACGCCGGTGCACGACCACACGGTCTGGGGCCTGATCGGCATGCTGCGCGGCGCCGAGTACAGCCAGGGCTACCGCTTCGACCCCGACGGCCGCGCCCGGCCGCAGGGCCAGGCGGTGCGGCTCGAGACAGGCGACGTGGAGGCGGTCTCGCCGACCGTGGGCGACCTGCACCGGGTGCACAACGCGCATGCGGACCGGGTCTCGATCAGCATCCACGTCTACGGCGCGAACATCGGCGCCGTGCGGCGGCATACTTACCCTGCCGAGGGCGGGCGCAAGCCTTTCGTCTCCGGTTATTCCAACACGCTGCTGCCCAACCTCTGGGACCGCTCCGACGAACTCCGACCGACGACGCCCGCATGACCACGCCCGACCGCTCCTTCCCCGCCGTGTCCTACGCCGCCGTGCGCGCACGCCTGCTCGCGCGCGACGAGACCGCGCTGCTCGACGTGCGCGAGGAAGACCCCTTCGCGCAGGCGCATCCGCTGTGGGCCGCGAACCTGCCGCTGTCGCGCATCGAGGTCGAGGCCTGGCGGCGCATTCCGCGGCGCGACACCTTCATCGTGCTCTACGGCGAGCACGAAGGCACCGACCTCGCGCCGCTCGCCGCGCGCAGGCTCGCCGCGCTCGGCTACACGCAGGTGCATCTGCTCGCGGGCGGGCTCGATGGCTGGCGCGCGGCCGGCGGCGAGCTGTTCCGCGACGTCAACGTGCCGAGCAAGGCCTTCGGCGAGCTCGTGGAGCACGAGCGCCACACGCCCTCGCTCGCGGCGCCCGAGGTGCAGGCGCTGCTCGACGCCCGCGCCGACGTGGTGGTGCTCGACGCGCGCCGCTACGACGAGTACCGGACCATGAGCATCCCCACCGCCACCAGCGTGCCGGGCGCGGAGCTGGTGCTGCGCGTGCGCGAGCTCGCGCCCGATCCCGCCACGCGCGTGATCGTCAACTGCGCGGGCCGCACGCGCAGCATCATCGGCACGCAGTCGCTCGTGAACGCGGGCATCCCGAACCCGGTGGCGGCCCTGCGCAACGGCACCATCGGCTGGAAGCTCGCGGGGCAGCAGCTCGACCACGGCGCCGAGCGCCGCGCGCCGGAGCGGGTGTCCGAGGCGAACCTCGCGCAGGCGCGCGCCGATGCCCGCCGCGTGGCCGACGCGGCCGGCGTGCGCCGCATCGCGGCCGGGGCGCTCGCGACGCTCGAGGCGCCCGGCCGCACCGTCTACCGCTTCGACGTGCGCACGCCCGAGGAATACGAGGCCGGCCACCTGCCCGGCTTCGCGAGCGCGCCCGGCGGCCAGCTGGTGCAGGAGACCGACCACCAGGTGCCGGTGCGCGGCGCGCGCATCGTGCTGGCCGACGACGACGGCGTGCGCGCCGCGATGAGCGCCTCCTGGCTCGCGCAGATGGGCTGGGAGGTGCACGTGGTCGATCCGCTGCCGCCGGCCGCCGAATGGCGCGAAACGGGCACGCCGGCCGCGGCCTGGCCGCCGGTGCCGGTCGCGCTTGCCGAGATCGCGCCCGGGGCGCTCGCCGCGCTGCTGCGCGAGCCCGGCACCGCGGTGATCGACGTGACCACGAGCGCCAACTACGTCAAACGCCACATTCCGGGCGCCTGGTACGCGGTGCGCGCCCAGCTCGCGCAGGCGCTCGACGTCATTCCGGCCGCGCAGCGCTACGTGCTGACCTGCGGCAGCAGCCTGCTCGCGCGCTATGCCGCGGCCGACCTGCGCGCGCTGTTCGACGCGCGCGGGCAGAAGGAGGTCGAGGTGCTGGTGCTCGCGGGCGGCAATGCGGCCTGGTTCGCGGCCGGTCTCGAGGCCGAGTCGGGCGAGACCCGGCTCGCAACCCCGCGCACCGACCGCTACCGCCGGCCCTACGAGGGCACCGACGCGCCGGCCGAGGCGATGCAGGCGTACCTCGACTGGGAGTTCGGCCTCGTGGAACAGCTCGGGCGCGACGGGACGCACCACTTCAAGGTGGTCTGACGCCGCGCGCTCAGCGAGCCGCTTCGATGGTCGTCCACCACGGCAAGGGTTGCGCGATTCGTATGGGCAGCACGGACGCGAGCATGTGCAGGACACGATCGGTGTCGAGAATGGGGAAGTTGCCGTAGACCGTGATATCGGCGACCTCCTCGGCCAACCCCAGGTGCCCGGAACGGTAGCGGCGCAACTCGCGGACCACTTCGCGCAGAGGGATGTTGGCGGCGACGAAGGTACCCTGGGTCCAGACTTCACGAGCGATGTCGGCCGATCTTTCCGGCGCGATGCGCTGCGCATCGAAGCGGGCTTCCTGCCCGGCTCGCAGCACGCGTGCGGCGCCGCTGCCGAAGGTGCGGACCTCGACCGAACCCTCGAAGACGGCAAGTCGGGTTTCGCCGGTCTCGAGAAGCACGTCGAAGCGCGTCCCAAGCGCGCGCATCTCCGCGTGCACCGTGCGCAGCAGGAACGGACGTGCACCATCCGATGCCGTGGAGACGAAGACCTCGCCTCTGCGAAGAGCGACCCGCCTCGAACGCGTGTCGAGATCCACGTCGACCGCGCTGGCGGTGTTGAGCCAGAGACGGCTGCCATCGGCCAGGGCGATCTCCCGCTGCTCCCCCTTGCCGGTGCGATGGTCCGTCGACCAGGCCAGGAGGCCGGACGGCAGCAGCTCCTCGCGCAAGAACAAGGTGCCGAGCATGCCCGCGCCGGCGAATGCCGCCAGCCCCGCCAGCAAGCGGCGACGCGCATGCACGCGGCCGTTCGTGCTGGCAAGCACTTCGGCCGCCGCCCGGGAATCGGTCAGCGCCTGCAGGGGCTCGAAACCATGGCTGATCTCCTCGACGTAGCGCCATGCAGTCCGGTGCTCTTCGGAAGCGCGCAACCATTCCTCCCAGGCCGCCCGATCGCGGGCGCCGCGCGTCCCGTCGCGCAGGTGGGCGTACCACCGCGCCGCTTGTTCAAGAGCGGCATGAGAGGGTTCGGCAACAGTGGGCTGTGCGGGGGCGACCGGCCTCATGCGCCATCTACGAAGGGCTCTGGCCCAGATCGCTCGCCGTCTGCCGCGCACGCAAACACAGGCAGCCCAGCATGGCCCGGGCCACGTACTTCCGAACCATGCGGCCGGAGACGCCGAGTTCGGCGCCCACTTCATCGTCGCTCATCTCGCAGACCACGGCCAGCACGAAAGCGCGGGCGGCCTTGAGCGGCAGCGTCTGCAGCATGGCGCAGACTTCCTCCAGCGCCTGCAGGACGATGGCTTGCCGCTCGGCCGACGGGTAGTGCGGCTCGGGCGCCGCAGCCAGCGTGTCAAGCCAGGCCCTCTCGAGCTCCTGCCGGCGCCAGAGGTTGAGGCACAGGTTCCGTGCCGTGGTGCGAAGGTAGGCCCGCGCCTCGGCAACACTGTCGAAGCAGGGTCGCGAGCGTCCGCCGAGCAGACGAAGAAAAGTGTCGTGCGCGAGATCCGCCGCCTGCGCCTCGCATCCGAGGCGCCGCCGCAACCAGGCCTGCAGCCAGCCATGGTGGTCGCTGTAGAGGGCTTGGATGGGATGCTGTAGCGCAGCAGCGTCGGCCGGCATGAAGGGGTCTGGGCTGTCGGATCGGCAAGCCGAAGATGCGAACTATTCTCATTGTAGCCGCGCTCCACCGGCAGGCGCAAAGCGCATCCTCCGATCAGGGAAAAATTTCTCGAAGATCGGTTCCGGGTTTGGCGGGCCCGTTGGTTCAACACGATGAGAAGACCCCAGCGCCATGAAACCATCGCCTGAGCCGCACACGCCGAGCCCGCAGCGGCCTCGAGCCGGACACCGGATGCATGGACCGCGCCGCGAAGGTCTTCGCCGTCGTTGAACCTTACCGAGGAGATCCCATCCATGTCACATCGCCGACCAGGGCGTCGAAACGGCCAGCCCGAGGCCACGTGCCTGCCCGCGACTCGTCCGCTGGCGCTTGCCGTGCATTTCGTCCTTGCTGCAGGCACCTTCGCGCTGAGCGGCCACCCCTCCCCGGCGCACGCACAGGAAAGCACGGCGGCACCGTCCGGCCGCCACTACGACATCCCCGCCGGTTCACTGAGCCAGACGCTCACTCGCTTTGCCAGCGAGACCGGGATCTATCTCGCCGGTGCGAGCGACGCCGCCACCGGGCGGAACAGTCCGGGGCTGAAGGGGCGCTACACGGTGCAAGGCGGCCTGGCAGCCCTGCTCGCCGGTACCGGACTGGAGGCCTTCCAGCAGGCGAACGGAAGCTATGGCCTGCGGCCGGCGCGGTCGCCGGCACCTGCGCCGGAGGCGCTGCTTCCCGCCGTGGTGGTCACCGACGAGCGCATGGGCGGCTCGCTCATGCAGCCGACGCGGCAGGTCACGGTGATCGAAGGACAGGAACTGGACGATCTCCGAGCGACCTCGCCCACGCTCGGCGCCATGCTGGCCAAGAGCGTCCCGGGACTCTCCGACGCGAGCCGCACGCTCAGCGACTTCGGCACCACCCTGCGCGGACGCAACGTTCTGGTGCTGGTGGATGGCATCCCGCTGAACACCAACCGGGACAGCTCGCGCAACCTGGTGAACATCGAGCCCAGCCGGATCGAGCGGGTGGAGGTCCTGCGCGGCAGCAATGCCATCTACGGCAGCGGGGCCACGGGCGGCATCATCTCGGTGACGACGCGGCCGGTGGGTGGCGAGCCGGTGGCCAGGACCACCATCGGCCTCGACGCCTCGCTCTCGCGCCTGCGCAGCGAAGGCGTGGGCGGCCAGGTCCAGCACTATCTTTCAGGACGCGGCGAAACGATCGACTACGAGGTCGATGTCGCGATGCGCCGCCAGGCAGGAGCTTACGATGCGCATGGCGACCGCATCGCCCCCGACGCCAGCCAGGGTGATCTGAGCGACTCCAACACCTACAGCCTGGGCGGCAAGCTCGGCATCCGCATCGACGGCAACCAGCGCATCCAGCTCGCCGCCAGCTATCTGCGGGCGCACCAGAAGACCGACCACGCGAGCGATCCGGGCGTGAACCGCGCGCCGCTGGGCAGCGTGAATGCACGTGCCGTCAAGGGCCTCAGGCTCGCCGAGCAGAACCAGGTCGAGAACGCCCTGCTGAGCGCCAGCTACGAACACAAGAATCTCGGGGGCAGCTCGCTCTCGGCGATGCTCTACGGGCGGGACAGCTATCTGCGCTTCCCTCCCGCCGACCTGCGCTCCAACAGCAACCGCGGCAACAACATCGACCAGGCCATGCAGAACAACAAGGTGTTCGGCGGTCGACTGACGGTGAACACCCCGCTTGGCGCCGGCGAAGACACCCGGCTCACGTGGGGCGCCGACTACCTCCAGGAACGCAGCGACATGCCGGTCGACGTGTTCGACCCTGCGGTCTACGACGCCAGCGGGGGGCGGGTCTTCCGCTTCGTCCGTCAGTTGAGCTACATGCCTTGGACGACCACGCGCAGCGCCGGCGCGTTCGCGCAGTTGCAGCACAAGTTCGACGAACGCTGGTCCGTCGAAGGCGGCCTGCGCTACGAAAGGGCACAGGCCGGCTTCGACGATTTCCAGCCGCTCTCGCAGTCCCGCGCGCGCAACCCCGCCACGGTGCGCGGCGGCAAGGTGAGCTATGACGCGCTGCTCTACAACGCCGGCGTGTCCTTCAAGCCAGTGAAGGACCACGAGCTCTACGCTTCAGCCAGCCAGGGCTTCGACCTGCCCGACGTGGGGCTGCAGGTGCGCAATGCCGGCGCCGCCTTCGACATCCACTCGTCCGAACTGGAACCCGTCAAGACCGACAACTACGAGATCGGCTGGCGTGGCGCCTTCGGCGACACGCTGGCGACCCTGGCGCTGTTCCACTCCCGCTCCGACCTCGGCGCCGTCCAGTCCTTCAACAATGGCCTGCGCCTGCTTCGCACGCGCGAACGCATCAACGGCCTCGAAGCGACGATCGACCACTATGGCGAGCAATGGTCCAGCGGCGGCACGCTGACCTGGATGCAGGGTCGCGAGACGCCGCAGGACGCCGTTCGGGACCAGCCGATGACCGGCTACCGCATCCCGCCGCTCAAGATCACCGGCTATGTGCAATACCAGCCCAGCGAGCGCTGGAGCATTCGTGCGCAGCTCAGCTGGTTCGGCGCCAAGGACTATCGATTGGCGGACGGCAAGACCCAGTTCGCGCGCGCCGACGTGAAGAGCTACTACAGCGTGGACATCGTGGGCCGTTACCGCTTCGACAAGAAGAACGTCCTCACGATCGGCGTGCAGAACCTGTTCAACCGCAACTACCTGCCGCTCTACAGCCAGCTCATGCGCAGCGGCCGGAACGACAGCCGCCTGCCCGCGGCCGGCGCGGTGCTGACCGCCAGCTTCACCCACCAGTGGTAGTGGCACGCCCGGCGCCGCGGCGCCTGGCCGGCGCTCAGCCCGGCTCGGCCGCCTTGAACAGCGCCGGCACCTTGCGCTTGGACTTGATGTTGCTCGAGATGCCGCGCGCGGGCGTGGACTTGGCCGCGGTCTCCCACGCGGGTGCGGCCTCGCGGTCGCCGGGTTCGTAGGGCTTGTCGAAGAAGGGGTCGCGCGGCGCGGCCGGCGCGCGGTGCGGACGTCCGCCGCCGCCGCGCCGCCCCTCGGCGCCGAAGCCGCCGCGCTCGCGCGGCTGGTCGAGCGCATCGCGCGCATCGCCGGCCTCGCCCTCCTCGCGCCAGTGGCGGCGGCCGTCGTTGATGCGGCCGCGCGGACGGTCCTCGTCGAACTCCATCGGCTCGAGCTCGATCTTCTTCTTGATCAGCTTCTCGATGTCGGCCACGAGGCGGGCATCGTTGCCACCGCTCGCGAAGCTCATCGCGAGCCCCGAGGCGCCGGCGCGGCCCGTGCGGCCGATGCGGTGCACGTAGTCCTCGGCGTTGAACGGGATGTCGTAGTTGAAGACCGCGGGCACGTCCTTGATGTCGAGGCCGCGGGCCGCGACGTCGGTGCACACCAGCAGGTCGACCTCGCCGGCCTTGAAGGCGGCGAGCGACTTCAGGCGCTCGTCCTGGCTCTTGTCGCCGTGCAGCGCCGAGGTGCGCAGCCCGTCGCGCTCGAGCGAGCGCGCGAGGCGCGCGCAGCCGAGCTTGCTGTTGACGAACACGAAGGCCTGGGTGATGCCGCGCTGGCGCACGAGCTGCTTGAGCGCGCGGCGCTTGTCGTCCTCGCCCACGCTGAAGAAGCGCTGCTCGACCGTGGAGGCGGTCTCGTTGGGCCGCGCGACCTCGATCGTGACCGGGTTCTGCAGGTAGCTGCCCGCGAGCCGCTTGATCTCGGGCGAGAAGGTGGCCGAGAACAGCAGCGTGGTGCGCTGCTTGGGCAGGTAGCTCAGGAT
>CBHTTS010000198.1:0-10219 GCA_966095775.1 uncultured Variovorax sp.
AGCGGCGGCCCCGGCGGACCGGGCAACCCCGGAGAGCCCGGCAATCCGCCACCCGCGCGCGCCGACGCGAAGGTCACGGGCCGCGTGACCAACGCGCTCGACGGCGCGGGCATCGGCCAGGTCAAGGTGACGGCCGGCGGCGTCAGCGCGACCACCGCGGACGACGGCTCCTACACCCTCGAAGGCATCACCAATGCCGCTTCGGTGCTGCTCGGCTACGAGAAGAGCGGGTTCGCGCCGCAGAGCCGCTCGACCGCCGCGCTCGCGGGCGCGGAGGCCAGCACCGTGATCAACATCCCGATGCTCCCGGTGGCGCTCAGCGAGACCTTCGACCCCGGCGTCGCACGCGATCTCGCGGTGCCCGGCTCGACCGCGATGGTGCGGCTGCCGGCCAATGCGCTGCGTCGCGCCGACGGCAGCGTGCCCGCCGGCCAGGTCACCGGCCGCCTCACGCCGATCGCGCCTGCGACCAACGTCAACCTGATGCCGGGCAACTACCTCGCGGCCACGGGCGGCGACCCGGCGGCGATGGAGAGCTTCGGCGCGCTCGACGCGAGCTTCGTCGACGCCGACGGCGCGCCGCTGAACCTCGCGCAGGGCGTCAGCGCGACCGTGCGCATCGCGCCCTCCACGCGCAGCCTCGCGCTGCCGCCGACGGTGCCGCTGTTCCACTACGACACCACGCGCGGCCTGTGGGTGGAAGAGGGCAGCGCCACGCTGCAGGGCACCGCGCCCAACCAGTACTACGAAGGCACCGTCACGCACTTCACGACCTGGAACGCGGACCGGATCTACGACACCGTGCAGATCAAGGGCTGCGTGCAGAACGCGGCGGGCGAGCGCGTGGCCGGCGCGGTCGTGGTCTCCGAAGGCAAGTCGTACAGCGGCACCGGCTCGGCCGTCACCGATGCCAACGGCGCCTTCTCGGTGCCGGCCAAGCGCAGCAGCGAAGCCTTCGTTCTGGCGAGCCGGAACGCCGAGCTCACGAACGCGGCGAACGCCACGCTCGGCGAGCAGGACATCGTGCTCGACGGATGCCTGACGCTCACGAGCTCGGCGGTGTCGATCAAGCTGACCTGGGGCGAGAAGCCGTCCGACCTCGATTCCCACACGCTGGGCGCGAACCTCGGCGACGAGATCTACTACGCCGCCAAGGGCGCGCTGAGCGCGGCGCCGTTCGTCGCGCTCGACGTGGACGACGTCGACAGCTTCGGCCCCGAGTACACGACCTTCGCGAAGCTGGCGCGCAACCGCACCTACCGCTTCTTCGTCACCAACTACTCGGACACCTACGAGCCGGGCCAGACCGGATCGCCCGCGCGCGTGGAGCTGAGCGTGCGCGGCGCCCAGTCGGTCTTCTCGCCGCCGGCGGGCGAGGTGGCGGACTCGACGCGCTACTGGCACGTCTTCGACCTGCGCACGGACGACAACTGCAACCCCACGGTGGTGCCGGTGCAGCAGTTCCTCACGGCGAAGCCGCCGGAGGTCAACACCGACGCCAACGCGCAGTACTGCCACTGAGCGCCGCCTACCAGTCCTCCTTGACGGCCAGCACGGCGTCCCGGCCGGCCGCGGCGCGGCCCGCCATCCAGGCGGTGACGGTGCCCGCGGCCACCACCGCGGCGCAGAGGGCGGCGAGCCGCGCCCAGGGCAAGAGCAGGTCCATCGTCCAGTGGAAGCTCTGCGGGTTGACCACCTTCACGAGCACCACCGACACCGCGAGCCCGAGGCCCAGGCCCGCGACGGCGCCGATCGCGGTCCAGGCCGCGCCTTCGCCCGCCACCACGGCGAGCACCTGGCGCCGCGTGAAGCCCAGGTGCGCGAGCAGCCCGAACTCCTTGCGCCGCGCGAGCACCTGCGCGCTGAAGCTCGCCGCGATGCCGAACAGGCCGATCGCGATCGCCACCGCCTGCAGCCAGTAGGTCACGGCGAAGCTGCGATCGAAGATGCGCAGCGAGGTCGCGCGGATCTGCCCGACCGACGAGATCTCGATGCCCGGGTCGGCTTCGGCGCCGCGCTGCGCCGCGAGCGCGCGCACCGCCGCCTCGACCGCGCGCTCCGAGGCGCCCGGCGCGAGCCAGAGCGAGACGTCGCTCACGTCGCGCTCGCCGGTCAGGCGCTCGAAGTCGCGCGCATCGATCGCGACCGCGCCGAACTGCCGCGCGTAGTCGCGCCACACGCCCGCGACGAAGAAGCGCGTCGGCGCGCCGGCATCGCCGAGCGCCGCCGCGAGCGGCGCGAAGGGCCGGCCGGGCGCCGCGCCGTAGAGCTCCACCATCGGCTCGCTCACGTAGATGCCGACCTGCCCGGGCGGCACCTCGAGCGCCGGTCCGACCAGCGGCAGCGCCTGCGCGGCGCCGCCCTCGAGGCTGCGCGCGATCAGCGTGACCGCGGGCTGCGCGGGATCGAGCTGCAGCGCGCGCGTGCGCAGCGTGCCGGTGCGCGCCACGCCCGGCAACTGCCCGAGCGCCTGCACGAACGCGGGCGAAAAGGTCGAGGTGTCGCTGCTGCTGCCGGCCCCTGCGTTGGCCGAACGGCCGCTCGACGTGGCGCGCAGGTAGAGGTCCGCCGGCAGCACCACGCCGAGCCACTGCGTCACCGAATCGCGGAAGCTCGCCACCATCACCGTCAGCGCGACCGCGAGGCTCAGGCTCGCCACCACGCCGCTCACCGCCACCGCCGCGGTGCCGCGCATGCGCCGCGCGCGCTCGATCGCGAGCATCGGCAGCACGCGCCGCGCGAGGACGGGCGCGACGCGGTCGTACAGCAGCGCCACGAACCAGGGCAGGGCGGTGATGCCGCCGACCAGCAGGCAGGCCACCGACAGATACGCCGCGACGGGAATGCCCGCGATCGCCGGCAGGTTGGCGAGCAGCGCGCCCATCGCGATGAGCCCGAGCGCGAGCCAGTGGCTGCCGCCGCGCGACGGCGCCGCGCCCAGGCCCTTGAGCGTCTGCGCCTCGGGCAGCGCCTGCGCGGCGCGCGCGGGCCACCAGCCGCCGGCCAGCGCCGCGAGCACGCCGAGCGCGCCGTACAGCAGGGCCGCGCCGCCGCTCCAGTGCAGTGCGGGCGTCACGCCCTGGAAGTAGCCGCCGCCGAGGTCGCCGCCGAGCACGCGCAGCGCGAAGGCCGCGAGCGCCGTGCCGAGCGCCAGCCCCGCCGCGCTGCCGATCAGCCCCAGGACCAGCGATTCGGCCAGCACCAGCCGCAGCCGTCCGCGCGGCGTGAGCCCCAGCACCCCGAGCAGCGCAAACTGCTGCGCGCGCTTGGCGACGCTGAGCGCGAGCACCGAGAACACCAGGAAGGCGCCGGTGAACAGCGCCACCAGCGCGAGCACCGTGAGGTTGACGCGGTAGGCACGCGAGAGATTGCTCACGCGCTCGGCCGCGTCGCCCGGCTCGGCGAACTGCAGGCCCGCGGGCCAGTCGGGCGCGCGGCGCAGCGCGGCGGTGAACGCGGCCTGGTCGGTGCCGGGCGCGAGCCGCAGGTCGATGCGGCTGAGCCGGCCGAGCCGGTCGAACAGGTCTTGCGCGGCGCCGATGTCCATCACCGCGATCGGCGCGCCGGTGGCCGCCACGTGGCCCGCGACCGCCAGCGATTGCCAGCCGCCGGCGCCGCTGCGCAGCCGCACCGTCTCGGCGCCGTCCGCGGGCGCTTCGGCAGGCAGGCCGAGCAGCTTGCGCGCCGCCGCATTCAGGAACACGTGGCCGGGCGCGAGCATCGCGAAGCGCGAGCCGCCGCCGCTGCGCGGCTGCGGCATCAGCGCGGGCGCGATCGTGGGCAGCGCGAGCGCGTCCACGCCGACCACGCGCAGCGGCAGCTGGCGGTCGCCCGCGAGCGCGAGGCCCTGGAACTCGAGCACCGGGCTCGCGAGCGCGACCTGCGGATGCTGCGCGAGGCGCGCGAACACCGCCTCGTCGAAGCTGCCCTGCACCGCGCGCACCTCGAGGTCGGGCTGGCCGTTGACCGAGCGCACCGCGCTCGAGAACTCGTCGAGCGCCGAGGCGTTGATCAGCTGCACCGAGAACGCGAGCGCCACGCCCAGCATCACCGCGAGCACCGCGGCCGCGTTGCGCCAGGGATGGTGCCGGAGTTCCTGCCAGGAGAAGGTGGTGAGCAAGGCGCGCATGGAAGGATTGTGCGCGCGGCGGCCGCGCGTGCCGCGTCAGCGCGGCGCGCCGCCGTCCCGGCTTGCGAGCGCGAACAGGGCGCGTGCCTGCGCCTCGATCGTCTCGCGCAGCGCGAGCTTGTCGAGCCAGTCGCGCGGGATCGCGCCGGCGCCGTAGAAGGCGCCCGCGAGCTGGCCGCAGATCGCGGCCGTGGTGTCGGCATCGTCGCCGAGGTTGGCGGCCGCGAGCACCGCCTCCTCGAACGAGCCGGTGCGCGCGAAGCACCAGAGCGCCGCCTCCAGCGACTCGACGCAGTAGCCCGAGCCCTTGATCTGCGCCGCGGGCTTGTCGCGGTAGCGGCCCGCGGCCAGCGCCGCCACGCCGGGGCTCGCGGGGCCGGCCGGCGGCACCGAGAGGATCGCCGCCTTGTCGCGGCCCTGCAGCGCCGCCTGCAGCTGCAGCCCGAACAGCTGCGAGCAGGCGATCGCCTCGGCCGCGCCGTGCGTGGTGCGCGTGCTCTCGGCCGCATGGTGCGCGAGCGCCGCGGCATCGCCGGCATGGAACATCGCCACCGGCGCGAGCCGCATCAGCGCGCCGTTGCCCGCGGTGCGCGGATCGGGATCGCCCGCGAACGGATCGCCGCTCGCGAGATAGCGCGACAGCGCGTTCGACACCGTGATGCCGATGTCGAAGCAGCGCCCGTTGCTGCTCATGTAGCCTACGCTGCGCCAGTTGCAGTAGCGGTTCATCTGGTCGACCGCGTCGAAGCCGCGGCAGTGGATCAGGCTCGCGCCGAGGCACAGCGCCATCGAGGTGTCGTCGGTCCATTCGCCGGGCTGCAGGTCGAACGGGCCGCCGCCGTCCATGCCGGTGACGGGCGCGAAGCTGCCGCGCGGGCTGAACTCGACGCGCGTGCCCACGGCGTCGCCGCAGGCCAGGCCGAGCAGGCAGCCGAGGAAGCGGTCTTCGTGGTCGGCGCCATGTTCAACGAAGACGGAGTTGATCGCGAACGGCCATCAGGGCAAAGCCCAGCAGGTTCTGGCCGGCCCAGCGGCGCGGATCCATGGCGTCCTCGTGCGTCGCCGCGAGGCCGATGCCCCAGATGTTGTCGACCGGGCTCGCTTCCACCAGCACCTTGTCGCCGGTGCGCAGCAGGAAGTCGCCCATCGCGGCGTTCTGCGAGAACTTGGCGAGGTTGCCTTGCACCACGAGTTCGAAAGCGGCGCCTTTCCAGACCACATCGTCGAAGCCGCGCACCTGGCGCCCGAGCTTCTTCGCTTCGGCCGGCGTCCGGGCCTTCAACACCCTGTCCACGATCTCGGCATCACCGAACAGCCGCGCCTTGCCGGCCATCATGAAATGCTCCGCGGTCGGGTAACGCACTTGATCGACCGTGAACGGTGCGTCGAACCATTGGCTGAAGCAGCTCTTGCCGATCCGACCGTCCTTTTCGGGCTGATGTCCCCAGAAGTGAAGATGCTTGATCTCCTCGCCTCGGTCGATGCGCTCGAGCAGCGCCTCGAGGGTGTATGCATTGCGGATCGTCATGGTTGCTCTCTCCTCATGTCCGAAGGCGCCGGTTCGACCGTTGGGGTCGGACCCGACAGGACCAGCGGATGCTCTTCGGGTGTCAGCAGGCGGGTGTCACCTTCGGTGATGAACGGGCGTTGCGATTCGACGAAGCCGCGCATGTCGAGCACTTCCAGCAGCTCTTCGTGGGCCAAGGCCGCAAGCGTGCGGCCGCGCAACCCGAGCTGAATGGCGCGGCGCTCCAATTTCCGCCCGTCGGGTGCGTGATCCGGATCCCACTGCAGGCGGACTTCCGAGGCGGCCACGGCGGCCTGCCAGTCCGCGCGGCTAGGGAACCGCAGCGGGTCGAAAGACGATGCGACCGCCGCGCGCACCAGCGTCTCGAAGAAGGAGCGGCGCAGCCGGAGCCCGAGAACCACCTCCTGCCCGGGTTTGGTGCCCCAGCCCGAGCGGTACATCATCCAGAGGAAGTTGGGTTTGATCCAGCTCATCCGCGTCAGGCTGAAGGCCGGCCCATCGAGGCGGCCGTGACGGATCGCGTATTCGCCGATCTCCGCCCGATAGGCCTGGTACACGACGATGGTTTCGTCGTCATGGTGAGCCAGAATGTGCTGCCCGTGCCGAGGCCATCGCTCGCACTGTTCTGCATAAGGCATCGCGCGCAGAGGCATGCGTTCTTGAATCATGTTCGATCCTTCTAGTTGTTCTTGTTTAGTTGCTCAATACAACAAATGGAAGTCGTATAGTACAACTAAAACCCACCCCGTCAAGCCGACCATGAGCCGACCATCGCCCGCCACCCGTTCGCCGCTGGACTTTCCGCGCCCGCTCGTCACGGTCGACGTGGCGATGTTCACCGTGCAGGGCGATGCGCTGCAGGTGCTGCTGGTGCGGCGGCCCGCGGACGAGGACGAGCCCTTTCCGGGGCGCTGGGCGCTGCCGGGGGGCTTCGTGAACGTGGCGCAGGACGCCACGCTGCTCGACTGCGCGCTGCGCAAGCTGCGCGAGAAGACGGGCGTGATCACGCCCTACCTCGAGCAGCTCGGCAGCTGGGGCAGCGCCGAGCGCGATCCGCGCGGCTGGTCGGCGACGCATTGCTTCTATGCGCTGATCCCGGCCGAGGCGGTGCAGCTGCGCAGCGGCGCGAACGCGGCCGAGGTGGGCTGGTTCGAGGTCGAGGCGGCCCTGCGCAAGCGCCTGGCCTTCGACCATGGCGAGCTGCTCGCGGCGGCGGTCGCGCGGTTGCGCAGCAAGGTGGAGTACACCTCGCTGCCGGCCTTCCTGCTCGAGGAGCCGTTCACGCTGCCGGCGCTGCAGCACGCCTACGAAGTGGTGCTCGGCCGTCCGGTCGACAAGAGCGCGTTCCGCAAGCGCATGCTCGATGGCGAGTTCATGGAGGAAGCCGGCATGGTGGGCGGCGGCCCGGGCCGGCCGGCGATGAGCTACCGGCTGCGCGACCGCACGCGCGCGGCGCTGTTCCCGCGCACCTTCAATGCGCGGCCCGAGGCGGACTGAGGCCGCGCCTCAGAGGCGCCCGGCCATCGCGCCGAGGTAGGTGCGCACGGCGGCGCTGGCGCAGAGGCCGATCGCGCGTTCGTACGCCTGCCGCGCCGCCGCGCGCGCGCCGCCCGCGGCGAGCAGGTGGGCGCGCGCGGCCCAGAACGGCTGGTAGTTGGCGACCTCGGCGGCGGGCACGGCGTCGAGCGCCTGCAGGCCCGCGTCGGGTCCGCGCGCGTTCGCGAGCGCGCACGCGAGGCTGACCTGTGCGCCGATGCTGGGCCGCAGCGCGAGCAGGCCGTGGTAGAGGTCCACCAGCGTCTCGGGCGGCACCGGCGCGCCCACGCGGCGCTCGCAATGGGCGGACTGGATCGCGGCCTCGAGCTGGTAGGGGCCGAGGCGCCGCATGCGCGAGGCGCGCGCGAGGCACTGCTCGGCCTCGGCGAGCAGGTCGGGGTTCCAGCGCGCGGTGTCCTGCTGGTCGAGCGGCACGTAGGCGCCGGTGTCGCTGCGGCGCGCCTCGGCGCGGCTTTCGCAGAACAGCATCAGCGCGAGCAGGCCCAGCGGCTCGGGCTCCTCGGGCATCAGCGCGCAGAGGATGCGGCCCAGGTCGATGGCCTCGGCGGTCAGGCCGTGCGGCCGGGCGTCGGCGCCGTCGACGTCGTCCCAGCCGGTGCCGTAGGCGGCGTAGATGCCGTCGAGCACGTCCTGCAGCCGGTGCGGCAGGTCGCGCGCCGCGGGCGTCTCGAAGGGAATGCCGGCACTGCGGATGCGCGCCTTGGCGCGCACCAGCCGCTGGCTCAGCGTGGCGGGCGCGGTGAGGAAGACGCCCGCCATGCGCGCGGCGTCGAGGCCGAGCACGGTCTGCAGCATCAGCGGGGTGCGCGCGGCAGCGTCGATGGCCGGGTGGGCGCAGACGAAGAACAGCCGCAGCCGGTCGTCGGGCACGGCATGGCCTTCGGCGTCGGCGCTGTCCATCTCGCCGGCCAGCAGCAGCAGGGTCTGGGTGGCCTCGTCCTGCACGCGCGTATGGCGCCAGGCGTCGAGCCGGCGGTTGCGCGCCACGCTGAGCAGCCAGGCGTCGGGCCGCTCGGGCACGCCGTCGGCCGGCCAGCGCTCGAGCGCGCGCGCGAAGGCCTCGGCGAGCGCGTCCTCGGAACCGGCGATGTCGTGCGTGCGCGCCGAGAGGATCGCGAGCAGCCGGCCATAGGACTGGCGGGCCGCCCGCTCGGCGGCCGCGCGGGCGGCCGTGTCGTTCATGGCCGGCCCTCCGCCTCAGCCGCCCTGGGCGGTCGCGGTGAACGCCGGGCGCACCTCGACGCCGCCGGTGCCCGCGCAGGGCGCGCGCGCGGCCCATTCGAGCGCGGCGTCGAGGTCGGGCACGTCGATCACGAAGTAGCCGCCGAGCTGCTCCTTGGTGTCGGCGAACGGCCCGTCCTGGACCTGGCGCCGGTCACCGCGGATGCGCAGCGTGGTGGCCGTCGCGGGCGGCGTCAGGCCGTGGCCGCCGAGCGCGATGCCGGCCTGGCGCACGGCATCGGCATAGGCCACCCAGCTGGCCCTGTGGACCTGGGCGGCGGGGTCGTCGCGGCGCTCGAATTCGGCGGCCGGCTGGTAGAACATCAACATGTACTGCATGGTGCAACTCCGTCATGGAAAGCGGACCGAGCAAGATCGCTCGCACCAATGACGGCCACCGGCCGGTCATTTCGACAGCAAGCAGCACATTTTTCGATGCTCCCGCCGCCAGCGCAATGCCGGCGGCCCGGAGGAAGGCCCTAAGCCGCCTCGCGCGCGGGCGCGAACATGGCCTCGAGCTCGCCGCGCAGCCGGTAGGCGGCGGTCGAGGTGTCGATCGCCACGTCGGCCCACGAGAGGCTCTGGCCCTTCCTGACGGGCCGCACCACCCTGACGTCGTGCGCCAGGCCGAGCGGCAGCCCGCCGAGGCGCAGCGACCGCTCGGCCGGCAGCAGCTTGCCCCAGACCGTGTAGCCGCCTTCGCCGTCGAGCATCTCGCCCGGGGCGAGGTCGCGCTTGGCGGTGGCCACCACGTCGGCGTTCCAGCAGGTGGCCACGCCCGTGGGCTCGCCGCGCAGCGCCACGCTCGCGACCGACATGCCGACCTCGAGCCCGATCAGGTGCCAGCGCTTGTAGAGGGTGAAGTAGCGCCCGCTCGGGTCGGTGTGGGCGTTGTATTCCTCGAAGCAGTTCCTGATGTAGTCGGTCTCGGCCTCGACCGTGACCCACACGCCCATGCGGATGTCGTAGGGAATGCGCCGCCCGTCGGCCTCGAGCGAGGACACGACCTCGACCATGCCCTTCCGCTCGAGCACGCCGCCCTCGCTGCGCGGGCGCGTGACGAAGGGGATGTCCTCGATGCTCGCGGGCGGGTAGAGCAGGCCGTCCGAGGGCACGCCGAGGCCGGTGGCGTTGGCCACCGCCGAGCTCTCGATCGAGGGCTTGGAGCCGTCGAGGAAGCTGTTGAACATCTTCGGGTTGAGCCCGCCGCGCTGCGCCTGCTCGGGCGTGAGGCCGTAGTGGCCCCAGACCGTCTCGGGGGTGGATTCGCTGAAGTGCGGCAGCCACTTGTGGCCGCGGCCCGCCGCCACCACCGGGAAGCCGCAGGTGCGGGCCCAGTCGACCAGGTCGCAGATCAGCGCGGGCTGGTCGCCGAAGGCGAGCGAGTACACCACGCCGGCCTGCGCGGCGCGGCGCGCGAGCAGCGGGCCGCAGAAGGCGTCGGCCTCGACCGTCACATTGACCACGTGCTTGCCGTGCGCGAAGGCGTCGAGGCAGTGGTCCACGGCCGCGACCGGATGGCCGGTGCATTCGACCACGATATCGATCGACGGCTCGCGCGTCACGGCCTGCCAGTCGTCGGTGATCCAGGTGCGGCCGGTCTTCAGCGCGTCCTCGGCCGAGCCGGCCGCGGTGCGCTCGGGCTGCCAGCCCACGCGCGCGAGGTTCGTGCGCGCCGCGGCGGGCGAGAGGTCGGCGATCGCGACCAGCTGCACGCCGGGCGTGCGCGGGATCTGCGCGAGGTACATCGAGCCGAACTTGCCGGCACCGATCAGGCCGATGCG
>CBHTTS010000199.1:0-10185 GCA_966095775.1 uncultured Variovorax sp.
GCGCTCGAGCATGTTGAGGAAGTCGGTGTTGCCGCCGAAGTTGAGCTGGTAGGTGTGATCGAGTCGCACGCCGCGCTTCCTGAACAGGTCGGTGAGGATGCGGTGCACGATCGTGGCGCCGACCTGCGACTTGATGTCGTCGCCGATGATCGGCAGGCCGCGCTCGGCGAAGCGCCGCTCCCACTCGGGCCGCGAGGCGATGAACACCGGCACGCAGTTGACGAAGGCGCAGCCGGCTTCGAGCACCTGCTCGGCATACCACTGCGTGGCCTTCTCCGAGCCCACGGGCAGGTACGAGACCACCACGTCGGTGCCCGTGTCCTTGAGGATCTTCGCGACGTTCTGCGCGCGCCCGCCCGCGATCGGCACCACGTCCTTGAGGTAGGTGCCGATGCCGTCGTGCACCGGGCCGCGCTGCACCGGCACGCCGAGCCGCGGCACGTCGGCGAAGCGGATCGTGTTGTTGGGCTCCTCGTAGATGGCCTCGCCGAGGTCGCGGCCGACCTTGTTCGCATGCACGTCGAAGGCGGCGCTGAACTCGATGTCCGAGGGCAGGTAGCCCGCGAGATCGGGATGCATGAGGCCGGGAATGAAGTCGGTGCCCCGGGCGCTGCCATAGAAATGCACGCCCTGCACCAGCGAGGAGGCGCAGTTGCCCACACCGACGATTGCGACACGAATCTTGCTCATGTTGAAGAACCTTTGCGAGTGCCGCCGCCTGCATCGAAACGAGTGCGGCGGCGTGGAGTTGCAAAGCCGCGCGGCTTTGTTCCTTGCAATCTACGCTCGTTTGAAGCGCTTCGCGCAGGCGAAACGCGCTCGATGCGACGAGCCAACTCAGCAGTGGCGTAACAGGGCATCTTGCCTACACACAGGTAAGTACCTTCGCACAGCAAGGCGGCCATCTTTCGTCGAATTTCAAGCTTCGCCAGGGCGTTGAACGCGAGCCGTCATTCCGTTGCGAAGGGCGCCGGCGAAGTCAAACAAGAAGGGGTTTCATGTCTCAGCACATTCTCATCACCGGCGGGGCCGGCTTCATCGGCTCGCACCTCGCGGACGAGCTTCTCTCGCACGGCTATCGCGTACGCGTCCTCGACAACCTCGCGCCCCAGGTGCACGGCGACTCGGGCCGACGCCCCGAATACCTCGAATCCGATGTGGAGCTGGTGGTCGGCGACGTGTGCGACCCGGCCGCGGTGCGCGGCGCGCTCAAGGGCATCGACGCGGTCTACCACTACGCGTCGGCCGTGGGCGTGGGCCAGAGCATGTACGAGGTGGCGCACTACACGCGCGTCAACAACCTCGGCACCGCGGTGCTGCTCGAGGCATTGATCGAGAAGCCGGTGAAGCGACTGATCGTGGCCTCGAGCATGAGCCTCTACGGCGAAGGCCTCTACCGCACCGCGGGCGGCGAGCTGCGCACGGTGCAGGAGCGCACGCTCGAGCAGCTGCGCCGCGGCGACTGGGAATGGCGCGACGACGACGGCATCGCGCTGGTGCCCGCGCCCACGCCCGAGGACAAGGCGCCCGCGCTGGCCTCGGTGTATGCGCTGTCGAAGTTCGACCAGGAGCGCATGTGCCTGATGATCGGCCGCGCCTACAACATCCCGACCGTGGCGCTGCGCTTCTTCAACGCCTACGGTCCGCGTCAGGCGCTGTCGAACCCCTACACCGGCGTGCTTGCGATCTTCGCCTCGCGGCTGCTCAACGACAGCCCGCCGCGCATCTTCGAGGACGGCCACCAGCAGCGCGACTTCGTGAGCGTCTACGACATCGCGCGCGCCTCGCGGCTCGCGCTGGAGATGCCCGCCGCCGCGGGCGAGGTGTTCAACATCGGCAGCGGCGAGGCCTACAGCGTGCGCGCGATCGCCGAGCGCGTGGCCGAGGCGGTGGGCAAGCAGGACCTGCTGCCGGAGATCACCGGCAAGTACCGCGTCGGCGACATCCGCCACTGCTATGCCGACATCTCCAAGGCGCGCCGCGTGCTCGGCTACACGCCGCGCGTGACGCTCGAGGACGGCCTGGCCGAACTCGCGGCATGGCTCGAGGGCCAGGCCGCGGTGGACCGGGTGGCGCAGGCGAGCGCGGAACTCTCGGCGCGGGGGCTGGCCATATGAACGGCCGCGACCCGGTGTCCACTTCGCGGCGCGCGCTCAACGGCAAGGGCCAGGTCACGCTGATCACGGGCGGCGCCGGCTTCGTCGGCGCCAACCTCGCGCACCGGCTGCTCGGCGAGGGGCAGCGCGTGCTGGTGCTCGACAACCTCTCGCGCCCCGGCGTCGAGCGCAACCTCGCCTGGCTCGAGCAGAGCCATCCGAGCGGGCTCGAGGTGATGGTGGCCGACGTGCGCGATGCCGCCGCGGTCGAGCGCGCGGTCGCGCGCGCGGGGCATGTGTTCCACTTCGCGGCACAGGTGGCGGTGACCACCAGCCTCGCCGATCCGCGCGAGGACTTCGCCGTCAACGCGCTCGGCACGCTCAACGTGCTCGAGGCGGCGCGCGCGCAGCGGGTGCCGCCGTCGGTGCTCGTGACCTCGACCAACAAGGTCTACGGCGGGCTCGAGGACGTGGCGCTCGGGCTCGAGGGCCAGCGCTACCACCCGCTCGACGCCGCGATCGCCGCGCACGGCATCTCGGAGGCGCGCCCGCTCGACTTCCACAGCCCCTACGGCTGCTCGAAGGGCACGGCCGACCAGTACGTGCACGACTACGCGCGCAGCTACGGCATGAAGACCGTGGTGTTCCGCATGAGCTGCATCTACGGCCAGCGCCAGTTCGGCACCGAGGACCAGGGCTGGGTCGCGCACTTCCTGCTGCGCGCGCTCGACCGCGAGCCGATCACGCTGTTCGGCGACGGCCGCCAGGTGCGCGACATCCTGTTCGTCGACGACCTCGTCGACGCCTTCGTGCGCGCGCAGCGCCGGATGGATGCGCTCGCGGGCGGTGCCTTCAACATCGGCGGCGGTCCGCGCAACGTCATCAGCCTGCTCGACCTGCTCGACCAGATCGAGCGCCTCGACGGCCGGCGGCCCGAGACCGCGCACGAGCAGTGGCGCACCGGCGACCAGCGCTACGACGTCTCGGCCACGCGCCGCTAGGAGGCCGCGACCGGCGGGCGGCCCGCGGTCGACGCGCGCCAGGGCGTGGAGAAGCACTCCCGCTGGCTGCTGCAGATGCGCGCCGAGGCGCGGCCCGCGCCGGCGCGCGCGGGCCGGCGCGGCAGTGCGAGCCCGCTGCTCGCGATGGGCGGGAGGTGAGCATGTACGCGAGCGTCATCGCATCGCCGGGACAGGCGGTCCTGCAGCGCGTGCCCATGCCCGAGCCGGGGCCGGGGCAGGTGCTGCTGCAGCTCGAGGGCTCGGGCGTCTGCGCCTCCAGCCTGCCGCTGTGGGAAGGCCGGGCCTGGTTCGACTATCCGCAGCCCGCGGGCGCGCCGGGCCACGAGGGCTGGGGCCGCGTGGCGGCGCTCGGCGAGGGCGTCCAGGGCATCGCCGTGGGCCAGCGCGTGGCCGCGCTCACCTACCGCGCCCATGCCGAGTACGACGTGGCCGACGCGGGCGCGGTGGTGCCGCTGCCCGAGGCGCTGGCCGAGGTCGCGATGCCCGGCGAGCCGCTGGGCTGCGCGGTCAACATCTTCCGCCGCAGCGAGATCCGCGCGGGCCAGCCGGTGGCGATCGTCGGCATCGGCTTTCGCGGCGCGGTGCTGACCCGGCTGGCGGCGCAGGCCGGCGCGCGCGTGATCGCGATCACGCGCCGGCCCTTCGCGCTCGACATCGCGCGCAGCGCGGGCGCGGCCCACACCATCGTGATGGACGACCACTGGCGCATCCTCGACGAGGTCAAGCGGATCACCGAGGGCCGCATGTGCGAGCGCGTCATCGAGGCCGTGGGCCTGCAGTGGCCGCTCGACCTCGCGGGCGAGCTCACCGGCGAGCGCGGGCGGCTGGTGGTCGCGGGCTACCACCAGGACGGCACGCGCCAGGTCAACATGCAGATGTGGAACTGGCGCGGCATCGACGTGGTCAACGCGCACGAACGCGATCCGCGCATGTACGTGCAGGGCATCCGCGAGGCGGTGGAGCTGATGGCCGCGGGCCGGCTCGATCCCGCGCCGCTGTTCACGCACCGGCTGCCGCTCGACCGGCTCGGCGAGGCGCTCGAGCTCACGCGCACGCGGCCCGACGGCTTCCTCAAGGCGGTGGTGACGCCATGAGGGCGGCGCACGTCCTCGACGCGCCCGGCGCGGGCGCGACGGCGGCGCACACCGGCACGGCCGTGCGCCGGCCCAGGCTCGGCTTCCTCGGCGTGGGCGGGATCGGGCGCCCCCGCATGGAGGCGATCGCGCGCGACGGCGCGGCCGAGGTCGCGGCCATCGCCGACGCGCAGCCCGAGGCGCGCGCGGCGGCCTGCGCGCTCGCGCCCGGCGCGGCCGGGGTCGAAGGCTTCGATGCGCTGCTCGACCGCGAGCTCGACGGCCTGGTCATCGCCACGCCGAGCGCGCTGCATGCGCGCCAGGCCGAGGCGGCGCTCGCGCGCGGCCTCGCGGTGTTCTGCCAGAAGCCGCTCGCGCGCACCGCGGCCGAGACGCGCGGCGTGATCGAGGCGGCGCGGCGCGCCGACCGGCTGCTCGACGTGGACCTCTCGTACCGGCGCACGCAGGGCATGCAGCGCATCCGTGAACTCGTCGCGGCCGGCGACATCGGCGAGGTCTACGCCATCGATCTCGTGTTCCACAACGCCTACGGACCCGACAAGCCCTGGTTCCGCGATCCGCTGCTCTCGGGCGGCGGCTGCGTGATCGACCTCGGCATCCACCTGGTCGACCTCGCGCTCTGGACCCTGGACTTCCCGCGCGTGGAGGCGGTGGCCAGCCGGCTCCATGCGGGCGGCCGCCGGCTCGCGCTGCCCTCGGCCGTGGTCGAGGACCATGCGGTCGCGCAGATCGACCTCGCGGGCGGCTGCGTGGTGCGGCTCGCCTGTTCGTGGAACCTGCCCGCGGGCCGCGACGCGGTCATCGAGGCCAGCTTCCACGGCACGCGCGGCGGCGCCGCGCTGCGCAACGTCGGCGGCTCCTTCTACGACTTCACGGCCGAGCGCTTCGAAGGCACGCGCGCCGTGCCGCTCGCGGCCCCGCCCGACGACTGGGGCGGCCGCGCGGCCGTGCACTGGGCGCGCGCGCTCGCGGACGGCGGCCGCTACGACTCCTCGGTCGAGCGGCTGGCCGAGGTGGCGGCGGTGCTGGATGCGATCTATGGACGCTGAAGCACCGCGCCACGTGCTGATGACGGCCGACACCGTCGGCGGCGTCTGGACCCAGTCGGTCGAGCTCGCCGCGGGCCTGGCGGCGCGCGGCGTGCGCGTGTCGCTCGCGACCATGGGCCGCGCGCTGTCGCCGGCCCAGCGCGCGCAGGCGCAGGCGCTCGCGGACCGCGGCGGGTTCTCGCTGCACGAGAGCGAATGGCGGCTCGAATGGATGGACGATCCCTGGGACGACCTGCGCCGCGCCGGCGACTGGCTGCTCGGGCTCGAGGCGGCACTGCGGCCGGACGTCGTGCACCTGAACCAGTTCGCGTTCGGCGCGCTGCCGTTCGCCGCGCCGAAGCTCGTGGTCGCGCATTCCTGCGTGGCCTCGTGGTGGCGCGCGGTGCACCGCCGGCTCGCGCCGCCCGAATGGGACCGCTACCGCGCGGTGGTGCGGCGCGGCCTGGCCGGGGCGCAGCTCGTCGGTGCGCCGACCGCGGCGATGCTCGACGCGCTCGCGCTCGACCACGGCCATGTCCGCGGCGGCGTGGTGCTGCCCAACGGGCGCGACGGGACCGCCTTCGCGCCCGGTGCGAAGGCGCCGTGCATCCTGTCGGCCGGCCGGCTCTGGGACGAGGCCAAGAACCTCGCCGCGCTCGAGGCGGTGGCGCCGCTGCTGCCCTGGCCCGTGCGCGTGGCGGGCGCCGAGGCGCCGCCCGGCGCGCCGGCACGCCGGGCGGCGTCGGCGCGCGCGGTGGAGCCGCTCGGCGAGCTCGGCCCCGCGGCGATGGCCGCGCGCTTCGCCGAGGCGTCGATCTATGCGCTGCCCGCGCGCTACGAGCCCTTCGGCCTCAGCGCGCTCGAAGCGGGCCTGGCCCGCTGCGCGCTGGTGCTCGGCGACGTCCCGAGCCTGCGCGAGGTCTGGGGCGACGCCGCGCTGTACGTGCCGAGCGACGACCACGAGGCGCTGCATGCGGCGCTCGCGTGCCTGATCGGCGACGCCGCGCTGCGCGAGGACATGGCGCGCAGGGCGGCCGAGCGCGCGCGGCAGTACACGCCCGCGCGCATGGTCGGGGCCTACCTCGACGCCTATGCGCGGCTGCGCGCGCCCGCGGCACCGCGCCGCGCGGGCGCGGGCCGGCCGCGCCGCAAGACCCGGGAGAGCGCATGCGCTTCGTGATGTTCTGCCATTCGCTGGTCTCCGACTGGAACCACGGCAACGCCCATTTCCTGCGCGGCATCGGCAGCGAGCTGCTCGCGCGCGGCCATGCGCTCGCGGTCTACGAGCCCGCCGACGCCTGGAGCCGTGTCAACCTCGAGGCCGAGCACGGCCGCGCGCCGATCGAGGAGTTCGCGCGCGTCTACCCCGAGCTGCGCAGCACCGCCTGCGACCCCGCGACGCTCGATCTCGACGAGGCGCTCGCGGGCGCCGACGTGGTGCTGGTGCACGAGTGGAACGACCATGCGCTGGTGCGCCGCATCGGCCGCCACCGGCGCGAGGGCGGGGGCTACCGGCTGTTCTTCCACGACACGCACCACCGCAGCGTGACCGACGAG
Organism: uncultured Variovorax sp.; assembly: GCA_966095775.1. Lineage (GTDB taxonomy): Bacteria > Pseudomonadota > Gammaproteobacteria > Burkholderiales > Burkholderiaceae_C > Variovorax. The sequence continues at coordinate 6,798 of CBHTTS010000199.1, forward strand.
AGGAGCATGGCCGCCTACGACCTCTCGGACTACGACGGCGTGCTGGCCTTCGGCGAGGTGATCCGCGACCTCTACGAGCGCCGGGGCTGGGCGCAGCGCGCATGGACCTGGCACGAGGCCGCCGACGTGCGCCACTTCCAGCCGCTCGCGGAGGCGGTGCCGGAGGAGGGCGGCCTGGTCTGGATCGGCAACTGGGGCGACGACGAGCGCGAGGCCGAGCTCGACGAGTTCCTGCTCGGCCCGGTGCGCGACCTGGGCCTGCGCGCGCGCGTGCACGGTGTGCGCTACCCCGAGCGCGCGCTCGAGCGGCTGCGCGCCGCCGGCATCCGCTACGCGGGCTGGCTGCCCAACCACCGCGCGCCGCGCGTGTTCGCGCGCCACCGCGTCACGGTGCACGTGCCGCGCCGGCCCTACGTCGAGGCGCTGCCCGGCATTCCCACCATCCGCGTGTTCGAGGCGCTGGCCTGCGGCATCCCGCTGGTGTCGGCGCCCTGGAACGACGCCGAGGGCCTGTTCACGCCCGGGCGCGACTTCCTGGTGGCGAACGACGGCGCGGCGATGCGGCGCCACCTGCGCGACCTGCTGCACGACCCCGGGCTCGCGCGCGCGCTGCGCGAGCAGGGCCTCGCGACCGTGCGCGCGCGCCACACCTGTGCCCACCGCGTGGACGAGCTGCTCGCCATCCACGCCGGGCTCGAAGACGACAACGAACCCCTCCGGAGCATCGCCGCATGAGCAAGACACCCAAGATGGACATCGCCTTCTTCGCCTCCAGCCTGGTCTCGGCCTACTGGAACGGCGCCGCCACCTACTACCGCGGCATCGTGCGGGCACTCGCCGAGCGCGGCCACCGCGTGCGCTTCTACGAGCCCGACGCCTTCGGCCGGCAGCAGCACCGCGACATGGCCGACCCCGAGTGGGCGCAGGTGATCGTCTACCCGGGCGAGGGCGACGACAACGCGCTGCGCATGGTCGAGCATGCGCGCGGCGCCGACCTCGTGGTCAAGGCCAGCGGCGTGGGGGTGTTCGACGCGCTGCTCGAGGAGGCGGTGCTCGACCTGCAGGGGCCGGGCACGCGCGTGGTGTTCTGGGACGTCGACGCCCCGGCCACGCTGGACCGGCTGCAGGCCGACCCGGCCGATCCCTTCCATGCGCTCGTGCCGCGCTACGACATGGTGCTGACCTACGGCGGCGGCGATCCGGTGGTGCGGGCCTACCGGCGCTTCGGCGCGCGCGAGTGCGTGCCGATCTACAACGCGCTCGATCCCTCGACGCACCATCCGGTCGGGCCCGACGCGCGCTTCGAGGCCGACCTCGGCTTCCTCGGCAACCGGCTGCCCGACCGCGAGGCGCGCGTGGAGGCGTTCTTCCTGCGCGCCGCCGCGCTGCTGCCGGAGCGGCGCTTCCTGCTCGGCGGCAGCGGCTGGGACGACAAGCCGATGCCGCCCAACGTGCGCTACCTCGGCCACGTCTACACGGCCGACCACAACGCCTTCAACCGCACGCCGATGGCGGTGCTCAACGTGAGCCGCGACAGCATGGCGCGCTACGGCTTCTCGCCGGCGACGCGCGTGTTCGAGGCCGCGGGCTCGGCCGCCTGCCTGATCACCGACGCGTGGGAGGGCATCGGGCTGTTCCTCGAGCCCGGCACCGAGGTGCTGGTGGCGGGCAGCGGCGAGGAGGTCGCGCAGCACCTGCGCGCGCTCGACGCCGCGAAGGCGCGCCGCATCGGCGAGGCCGCGTACCGGCGCGTGCTGGCCGAGCACACCTACGCGCACCGCGCCGCGCAGCTCGAGGCGCTGCTCGAAGGCGCCCACGCCGCGCCGGCGCTGGAGGTGCTGTCATGAAGATCGTGATCCTCGGCCTCTCGATCACCTCGTCCTGGGGCAACGGCCATGCCACCACCTACCGCGGCCTGGTGCGCGAACTCGCGCGGCGCGGCCACGACCTGCTGTTCCTCGAGCGCGACGTGCCCTGGTATGCCGGGCACCGCGACCTGCCGCATCCGCCGTTCGGCCGCACCGTGCTGTACGGCGATCTCGCGGACCTGCGGCGCGACCATGCGGCCGATGTCGCCGAGGCCGACCTCGTGATCGTCGGCTCCTTCGTGCCCGAGGGCGTGGCAGTGGGCGACTGGGTGCAGTCGCAGGCTGGGGGGCGCACGGCCTTCTACGACATCGACACGCCGGTCACGCTCGCGGCGCTCGCGCGCGGCGGCACCAGCTACCTCGAGGCGCGCCAGATCGCGGGCTACGACATGTACCTGTCGTTCACCGGCGGGCCCACGCTGGAGCGGCTCGAGCGCGAGTTCGGCTCGCCCGCGGCGCGCGTGCTCTATTGCTCGGTCGACCCCGAGCTCTACCATCCGGAGCCGGTGGCGCGCGACTGCGACCTCGGCTACATGGGCACCTACAGCGACGACCGGCAGCCCACGCTCGAGGCGCTGCTGCTCGCGCCCGCGCGCGCCTGGCCCGCGGGCCGCTTCGAGGTGGCCGGCGCCCAGTACCCGGCGCACGTCGCCTGGCCCGCCAACGTGCGCCACACCGCGCACCTGCCGCCCTCGGCGCACCGCACCTTCTACTGCCGGCAGCGCTTCACGCTCAACGTCACGCGCGCCGACATGATCCGCGCGGGCTGGTCGCCGAGCGTGCGCATCTTCGAGGCCGCGGCCTGCGGCACGCCGATCGTCAGCGACCGCTGGGACGGCATCGAGACGCTGCTGGTGCCGGGCGAGGAGATCTTCCTCGCCGACTCGCCGGCCGAGGTGCTGCGCCTGCTGCGCGAGCTGCCCGAGGAGGAGCGCCGCGCCGTGGGCGAGCGCGCGCGACGGCGCATCCTCGCGGACCACACGGCGGCGCACCGCGCCGCGGAGCTCGAGGCCCATGCGCTGGCCCTGGTGCAGCCCGCGCCCGAGGCGGCGTGAAAGGAGGGACACGCGTGCACAAGCCACAGACCCAGGCCGCCGCGGCGGCCGAGAACGACATCCGCGGCCAGATCGAGGCGCTCGGCCCCTGGTTCCACAACCTGCACCTGCCGGGCGGCGTGCAGACGCTGCCCCGGCACTTCCTCGGCGGAGACTTCCCGAACTTCAAGTGGCAGGAGATCAGGCCCTTCGTGCCCGAGGACCTGAACGGCTGGCGCGTGCTCGACGTGGGCTGCAACGCGGGCTTCTACAGCTTCGAGCTCGCCAGGCGCGGCGCCTCGGTGCTCGGCATCGACGTCGACCCGCACTACCTCGCGCAGGCGCGCTGGGCCGCGCAGCAGCTCGGGATGACGTCGAAGGTGGAGTTCCGCCAGATGCAGGTCTACGACCTCGCGAGGAGCGACGAGCGCTTCGACCTCGTGTGGTTCATGGGCGTCTTCTACCACCTGCGCTATCCGCTGCTCG
>CBHTTS010000200.1:0-10120 GCA_966095775.1 uncultured Variovorax sp.
AGGAATACGGCACCGGCTCCTCGCGCGACTGGGCCGCCAAGGGCACGCAGCTGCTCGGCATCAAGGCCGTGGTGGCGCGCAGCTTCGAGCGCATCCACCGCGCCAACCTCGTCGGCATGGGCGTGCTGCCGCTGCAGTTCCGCGGCGCCGACTCGTGGCAGACGCTGGGGCTCAAGGGCGACGAGAAGATCGACGTGGTGATCGGCGGCGAGCTCAGGCCGCAGATGGACGTGAAGCTCGTCGTGCACCGCGCCGACGGCAGCCACCAGGAAGTGACGGTGCGGCTGCGCATCGACACGCCGATCGAGGTCGACTACTACAAGCACGGCGGCATCCTGCCCTTCGTGCTGCGGCAGCTGCTCGCGGCTTGATCCGCATCGGCCTGATCTCCGACACCCACGGCCTGCTGCGTCCGCAGGCCGTGGCCGTGCTGCAGGGCTGCGCGCACATCGTGCACGGCGGCGACATCGGCGAGCCCGGCATCCTCGAAGCGCTGCGCGCCATCGCGCCGCTGACCGTGGTGCGCGGCAACAACGACCGCGCGGCCTGGGCCGACGGCATCCCCGAGACCGCGTCGCTCGAACTCGAAGGCGTGCGCATCCACGTGATCCACGACCTGTCGCAGCGCGACCCCGGCCTCGCCGCGGCGGGCGTGCGCGTGGTGATCTCGGGCCATTCGCACCAGCCCCGGATCGAGACGCGCGAGGGTATCCTCTACGTCAATCCCGGCAGCGCCGGGCCGCGGCGCTTCAGGCTGCCGGTCGCGGTGGGCGAGCTCGTGGTGGACCGCGGCACGGCGAGCGCGCGCATCGTCGAGCTCGCGCTCTGAGCGGCCGCCGGCCCAATTCCGCACGGCCGCCAAAGGACTTTGGCTGCGAGTGCAATTGAGAATTGATAGCATCTGGCTTTTGCTCCTTTGGCGCGCCCGCATCACGGCGCACTTCCTGACCGTGCAAACCAACGATTCCGGTGCCGCTGCGGCGCCTCCCGGCCTGCGGCTCGACCAGCTTCCCGATAACCAATGGGCCACCGTGCTCGACGTGGCCCGCCCCGAGGCTGCGGACGACCGCGACCTCGCGCTGCGCCTGACCGAGATCGGCTTCGTGCCGGGCGAGGCGGTGCGCATCGTGGCCACCGGTTTCGCCGGACGCGAGCCGCTCGCGGTGCGCCTGGGGCACACCACCTTCGCGCTGCGCCGCCACGAGGCCGCGCTGATCCGCGTCGAGCCCGACGCGGGCTCGGGAGCCGGCCATGCGTGAGGCGGTGATCCAGGGACCGGGCAGCCTCGCGCCCACGGCGCAGCCCGGGCGCATCGCGCTGCTGGGCAATCCGAACTGCGGCAAGACCGCGCTCTTCAACCTGCTGACCGGCAGCCGCCAGAAGGTGGCCAACTACGCCGGCGTCACGGTGGAGCGCAAGGAAGGCCAGCTCCGCACGCCCTCGGGCCGCCGCGTGTTCGTGCTCGACCTGCCGGGCGCCTACAGCCTGAACGCGCTCAGCGTCGACGAGGCCGTGACGCGCGACGTGGTCACGGGCAAGAGCGCCGAGGCGCTGCCCGACCTGCTGGTGTGCGTGACCGATGCCACCAACCTGCGGCTCAACCTGCGGCTGGTGCTCGAGGCCAAGCGCCTCGGCCTGCCGATGGTGGTGGCGCTCAACATGACCGACATGGCGCGCAAGCAGGGCATCGCGGTCGACACGGCCGTGCTCTCGCGCGAGCTCGGCGTGCCGGTGGTCGAGACCGTCGGCGTGCACTCGGGCGGCGCGCAGGGCCTGCTCGACGCGCTCGACACGCCCGTGCCCGCGGCCGTGCCGAAGCCCTGGCAGGCGCCGGCGCTCGACGACGTGCTCGCCACGCAGCGCGAGGTGCGCCGCATCCTCGGCCTCGCGGTCAAGGAGCCCGCGACCAGCCTCGCCACCAGCGACCGCATCGACCGCGTGGTGATGCATCCCGTGTGGGGCATGCTGGTGCTCGCGGTCACGATGTTCCTGATGTTCCAGGCCGTGTTCAGCTGGGCCAACGTGCCGATGGACGCGATCAAGGCCGCGACCGACGGCGCCGGCGAGCTGCTCAAGACCTACATGCCCGAGGGCATGTTGCAGAGCCTGCTGGTCGACGGCGTGATCGCGGGCGTGGGCGGCGTGATCGTGTTCCTGCCGCAGATCCTGATCCTGTTCCTGTTCATCCTCGCGCTCGAGGACTCGGGCTACCTGCCGCGCGCGGCCTTCCTGCTCGACCGCGTGATGGGCAGCGTGGGGCTGTCGGGCCGCTCGTTCATCCCGCTGCTGTCGAGCTTCGCCTGCGCCATCCCGGGCGTGATGGCGACGCGCACGATCAGCAACTGGCGCGACCGCATCACCACGATCATGATCGCGCCGCTCATGACCTGCTCGGCGCGGCTGCCGGTGTACGCGCTGCTGATCGCGGCCTTCATCCCGCAGCGCAGCGTGGCCGGCGTGTTCAACCTGCAGGGCGTGGTGCTGTTCGCGCTCTACGTGTTCGGCATCGTCTCGGCGATGACGGTGGCCTGGGTCATGAAGCGCTTCCGCGACAACAAGCGGCATTCGCCGCTCCTGATGGAGCTGCCGGCCTACCGCTGGCCCAACCTGCGCAACCTGCTGCTCGGCCTCTACGAGCGCGCGTGGATCTTCATCCAGCGCGTGGGCACGATCATCCTCACGCTCACGATCCTGCTGTGGTTCCTCTCGACCTTCCCCTCGCCGCCCGAGGGCGCCACGGGGCCGGCGATCCAGTACAGCCTCGCGGGCATGATCGGGCGCGGCCTCGAGCACGTCTTCGCGCCGATCGGCTTCAACTGGCAGATCTCGATCGCGCTGGTGCCGGGCATGGCGGCGCGCGAGGTCGCGGTCGGCGCGCTCGGCACGGTGTACGCGCTCTCGGCCAGCGGCGACGACGTCGCGGGCCAGCTCGAGCCGCTGATCGCGGGCAGCTGGTCGCTCGCCACGGCGCTGTCGCTGCTGGTCTGGTACGTGTTCGCGCCGCAGTGCATCTCGACGCTGGCCGCGGTCAAGCGCGAGACCGGCTCGTGGAAATACGTCTGGATCATGGCGGGCTACCTGTTCGCGCTGGCCTATCTCGCGTGTTTCATCACCTACCGGGTGGCGCTGGCATTGGGGGCAGGGTAAAAGTACGCCTTTGCGATCCACCACGCTCTCCAAGGGACGGACATGACACAGCAACTGATCGTCGGACTGATCGTCGCGGCCGCTGCGTTCTACGCGGTCTGGCGCTGGATGCCCGCGGCCTGGCGCCGCAGCGCCGCGCGCAGGCTCGCGACCGGCACGCACCGCGCGGGCCTGGTCGACCGTGAGCGCGCCGACGCGCTCGCGGCCTCGCTCGCCAAGACCTCGGGCTGCGGTTCCTGCGACAGCTGCGGCAGCTGCGCTCCCAAGACGCCGACCGGCGCGAACTCCCAACCAGCCGGCGAACGCCCGCAACCCTCGCACGCCAGCCGCTGAGGCCGATGCCCGCGCACATCCTCGTCGCCGGCGGCGGCATCGGGGGGCTGGCCGTCGCGCTGGCGCTGGCCCGCGGCCGGCACCGCGTCGACGTCTTCGAGCAGGCGGCGGCCTTCGCCGAGATCGGCGCCGGCATCCAGCTCGGTCCCAACGTCACGCGCCGGCTGGCGCGGCTCGGACTCGGTGACGGCCTCGACGCGATCGCCGCGCGCCCGGCCGCGCTCGTGGTGCAGAGCGCCGGCAGCGGCGCCGAGCTCGCGCGGCTGCCGCTCGGCGAAGCGATGCGCCGCCGCTACGGCGCTCCCTACCTCTGCGTGCACCGCGCCGACCTGCACGCGCTGCTGCTCGAGGCGGTGCGCGCGCGCGGCACCGGCAGCCTGGTGACCGATGCGCGGATCGCGCAGATCGAGGCCGGCGAGGACCTCGTGTGCATCTCGAGCAGCGGTTCGCGCGCCTGGGAGGGCGAGGCGCTGGTCGGCGCCGACGGCCTCTGGAGCGTGGCGCGGCAACAGCTCGAGACGCCCGCGGCCGCCGAGGCGCCGCGCGTCACCGGCCACACGGCATGGCGCGGCATCGTGGCGCAGGCCGCGCTGCCGCAGGCGCTCAGGCGCGACCGCGTCGACGTCTGGCTCGGCCCCCGGCTGCACGCGGTGGCCTATCCGGTGCGCGCCGGCGACTGGCTCAACGTGGTGGTGATCGCCGAGTCCGCGCCCGCGGGGAATGCGCGCGACTGGGACCAGGCCAGCAGCCTGGCCGCGCTGCAGCAGGCCGCGGGGCCGTGCGGCCGCGGCCTGCAGGCGCTGCTCGAGGCGGTGCCGGGCTGGCGCGCCTGGTCGCTCAGCGACCGTGCGCCGCTGGCCTCGGCCGCCGAGATGGCGCACGAGCGCGTCGCGCTGGTCGGCGACGCCGCGCATCCGATGGTGCCGTACCTCGCGCAGGGCGCGGGCATGGCGATCGAGGACGCCTGCGCCCTGGCCGAGGCGCTCGGCGACGGCGCCGCGGGCGCGGGGGCCCCGGGCGTCGCGCGCGACCCCCAACCGCGCGGGCCCCGCCAAGCGATGGTGCAGGCGCGCGCACCGCGCCCCGGCCAGGGGTTCCACGCGACCGGCGCGATGCGCATCGGCCGCGACATGGCGCTGCGCACGCTCGGCGCGCGGCTGCTCGACCAGCCCTGGCTCTACGGCGGCTGAGCCGCCGCGGGCCGCGCGTTCAGGCCAGGCTGAACGCCTGCAGCCGCTCGATGCGCTGCGCGAGCCCCTCGGCGCCGAGGTAGTGGCCGTGCGTGCCCTCGCGCACCTCGAGCAGCGTGGCCTGGAGTTCGGCCAGCGTCGCATCGCGCTCGATCGCGAAGGCCGCGGGCACGTCGATGCCGGCCTGCGCGCAGGCCTCGGCGATCAGGTGCGCGCTCGCGGGCGCGCCGCAGGCCGCGCACTTCACGATCGCGGCCACGGCCGGCTCGGCGCCGTTGGCGAGCAGCGCGCGCGTGAGCTCGGGCGAGATCTGCCCGTCGATGTTCGCGAGCGCCTCGCGCGCGACCGGCGCGCCCGCGCGCACCAGCGCCATCGCCGAGGCGAACGCGCCCTGGCCGATCGCCACGTCGGTCGCGAGCGCGCTGCCTTGCTGCGGACCCTCGAAGTGCACGCCCGCGGCCGCCAGCTCGGCCACGAGCTGTGCGTCGTCGGTGGCGATCGCGTGGCGCAGGGCGGCGCGCGCGGCGGCCGGCCGCTTGCGCAGCGTGCCGTCGGCGAGCGGCGTGCGCCAGTCGACCATGGCGCGGCGGTAGAAGGCCACGAGCTTGTCCATCAGGTCGACGTCGAGGCCGTGCGCCTCGTGCCGGTCGTCGAGGTATTCGAGCAGCGCCTGGCCCGAGAAGTAGTCGCCCGTGGGCGCGAGCGGGTCCTCGTCGAGGTGCAGCGCCGCGAACGCGCCGCGCAGGTCGGGGGCGACCGTGCTCACGCTGTCCTCGTGCAGCGCATGGGTCCACGCCGGCGGCAGCCCGTGCTTCCACGCGACGATGCTGCCGTGCTCGGGGCCGGGCTCGACCACCGCATAGATGCGGTCGAGGTACTCGAAGCCGCCGAAGGGCAGGTGGGTGAGCCTGCCGCTCCACGCGCGCCCGTCCTCGTCGGCGGCCTCCTCGGCGAGTTCCTGCTCGTGCGCGATCCAGCCCTGCAGGTCGCGGTAGCCGTCGCTGCCGTCCCAGAACAGCTCGGACCAGCTCACGGCCTCGACGTTGCCGCCCATGGGCAGCGCGAGGTCGTAGTCGAGCCGACCGCCCGCGGTCTCGCGCCACAGCGAAGCCAGCGCCTCGGGCAGCGGCCCGGCGCACAGGGCCTCGACCGCGGCGATCCGCTCCTCGGGCATCGGCGGCTGCGCCTCGAAGATCACGCGCTCGGCGAACAGCACCACGCCGTGCGCGCGCAGCGTGGCGAGTTCTTCGGCGGAGAAGCGGATGTCGTCTTGCTTCTGCATGGCGGGCCTTCGTTGTTGCTGTTGGCCGCCAATGTAGCGCGTCGCTCCCGCGGCGCAAGCGCTCAGAGGTCGGTCCGGAGTTTCCAGATCTCGGGGAACAGCACCACGTCGAGCATCTTGCGCAGGTAGCTCACGCCGCCCGTGCCGCCGGTGCCGCGCTTGAAGCCGATCACGCGCTCGACCGTGGTCACGTGGCGGAAGCGCCAGAGCCGGAACGCGTCCTCGAGGTCGGTGAGCTTCTCGCCGAGCTGGTAGAGGTCCCAGTGCGCATGCGGGTCGCGGTACACGGCGAGCCAGGCGGCCTCGACGCCGTCGCTCGGCTCGTAGGGCCGGGTCCAGTCGCGCTCGAGCCTGTCGGCCGGCACCGGCAGGCTGTGGCGGGCCAGCAGCCGCAGCGACTCGTCGTAGAGCGAGGGCGCGCGGTAGGCGGCCTCCACCTGGGCCAGCAGGTCGGGCCGGTGCGCATGCGGCTTGAGCATCGCGGCGTTCTTGTTGCCGAGCGCGAACTCGATGCAGCGGTACTGCGCGCTCTGGAAGCCGCTGGAGTTCGCGAGGTAGGGGCGCATCGCGGTGTATTCGGGCGGCGTCATCGTCGAGAGCACGGTCCAGGCGCCCACGAGCTGCTCCATGATGCGGCTCACGCGCGCGAGCATCTTGAAGGCGTCGGGCAGCCGTTCCTGCGCGATGCACGCCGTGGCGGCGCGCAGCTCGTGCAGCATCAGCTTCATCCAGAGCTCGCTGGTCTGGTGCTGCACGATGAACAGCATCTCGTCGTGCGCGGGCGAGAGCGGATGCTGCGCGTTGAGGATCTCGTCGAGGTGCAGGTAGTCGCCATAGCTCATCGACTGGCTGAAGTCGAGCTGCGCCTTCTCCTCGTGGACGATTTTCTCGGTGCTCATGATGGCGTCGCTCCGATCATCGCCAGACCACGGCGGTGTAGGTCGGCACGCCCGCGCCGCCGCCCTTGCGCGGATGGACGAAGCGCACGACCTCGCTCCCGCGCTTGTATTCCTGGTAGGTCTCGCCGCCGGGAATGCGGCCCTTTTCCGAGGGCGCGAAGCCCGCGTCGCGCACTTCCTTCGCGAGGCGGTCGAAGGCGGCCTTGTCGGTCAGCGTGAGCTGCACGTTGTCCTCGCCGGCGCGGCCTTCGACGTAAGTGGACTTCATCAGCCGCGTACTCTGGCCGTCGGCGAAGCGGTCGTATTCGATCATGCTGACCTCCTCGGTCACGGTCCTGTCGGCATAGGAGAAGCCCAGGCGCCTGACCTCCTGGCGGAAGGCGTCGGGCGAGAGCGCGGCCAGCGCCTGGAGCTGCGGCAGCGTGAAGGCGGCCTGCTGCTGCTGCGCGAGCGCGGGGCCGGAGGCGCTCGCGGCCAGCAGCGCGAGGCTGGCGAACAGGCGGCGCGTGATCGGTGGCATCGGGGTCATGTTCGGGTTCTCAGGTGACGGCGTGCTTGCGATTGAATTCGGGGCGTTTCCACTCCTCGGTGGCGAGCACCTGCACCAGGTGCTCGACCGCATGCCAGACGTCCTCGAAGCCGAGGTAGAGCGGCGTGAAGCCGAAGCGCAGGATGTCGGGCATCTGCGCGTCGCCGGCGCGGTAGTCGCCGATCACGCCGCGCGCGATCAGCGCCTGCACGATCGCGTACGCACCTTCGTTGCGGCTCAGGCAGACCTGCGAGCCGCGCCGGACGTGCTCGCGCGGCGTGACCAGCGACAGGCCCTGGCCCGGGCAACGCTCTTCGACCAGGCGGATGAACAGGTCGGTCAGCGCGAGCGACTTGGCGCGCAGCGCGGCCATGCCGCCCTGGCCGGCATCGAAGGCCTCGGCCGCGAGCACGGTGTCGAGGCCGCACTCGAGCGCCGCGAGCGCGATGATCGGCTGCGTGCCGCAGAGGTAGCGGCCCACGCCCGGCGCGGGCCGGTAGTGCGGCGTGAACTCGAACGGCGCCGCATGGCCCCACCAGCCCGACAGCGGCTGCTCGAAGCGTCCCGCGTGCCGCGTGTGCACCCATGCGAAGGCCGGCGCGCCGGGGCCGCCGTTCAGGTACTTGTAGCCGCAGCCGATCGCGAAGTCGGCCTGGCTCTCGTTGAGCGCGACCGGCACCGCGCCCGCGCTGTGCGCGAGGTCCCAGACGGTCAGCGCGCCGACCGCATGCGCCGCGGCCGTGACCGCCTTCATGTCGTGCATCGCGCCGGTGCGGTAGTTGACGTGCGTGAGCATCAGCACCGCGACCTCCTCGGTCAGCGCGCCGGGCAGCTCGCGCTCGTCGATCAGCCGGAGCTCGAAGCCGCGCTCGCGGCACAGCGATTCGGCGATGTAGAGATCGGTCGGGAAGTTGCTGCGCTCGCTGAGCACCAGCCTGCGGCCGCTGTCCTTCTGCTGCGAGAGCGCCGCGAACAGCACCTTGTAGAGGTTGACCGAGGTGCTGTCGGTGCAGACCACCTCGCCCGGGGCGACGCCGATCAGCCGGGCCACCTTGTCGCCGAGGCGCTGCGGCAGGTCGAACCAGCTCGCGGTGTTCCACGAGCGGATCAGGCCGTGGCCCCATTCTTCGGCCACGACCTCGGCGACGCGCGCCGGCGCCGCCTTCGGCAGCACGCCGAGCGAGTTGCCGTCGAGGTAGATCACGCCCTCGGGCAGGATGAACTGGTCGCGCAGCGCGCGCAGCGGGTCTTGCGCGTCGAGCGCGCGGCAGTCTTCGAGAGTCGTCATGGGAAGCAGGTTTCAGCGGGGAAGGTCGCGCAGCACGGCGCGCACGGGAGAGGCATCGGCGCTGACCAGCTTGAGCGGCAGCGCAATGAGTTCGTAGTCGCCCTCGGGCACGTCGTCGAGCACGAGGTTCTCGAGCACGCGCAGGTCGAGCCGGCGGATGCGCTGGTGGCTGTCGAGGGTCTTGCTGTCGGCCGGATCGATGCTCGCGGTGTCGATGCCCACGAGCTTCACGCCCATCGCCGCGAGCCGTTCGATGGTCGCGGGCGCATAGGCCGCGAGCTGCGGGTCCCAGCGGTCCACCGGCATCGTGTCGTAGGTGCGCACCAGCACGCGCGGCGGCAGCGTGCTGTCGACCGCGTGCGCGATGTGGGCCCACTCGACCAGCGGTCCCTTCGCGATCGCATGGATCACGCGGCAGGGGCCGAGGAAGGGCGCGAGGTCGACCCGCCCGATCGGCTGGCCTTCGGGGTCGTAGTGCAGCGGCGCGTCGGCATGCGCGCCGACGTGGGGCGAGAGCTTGAGCTCGCTGACGTTGACCGGGCAGTCCGGCGAGATCGTGGCCGCCCAGCGCTGCTGGTAGGGCGTGTCGCCCGGGAACACCGGCGCGCCTTCATGGACCGGCGGCGAGATGTCCCAGATGCGGGGTCGGACTTGCAATGAACGCATGGCGCGAAGTTAGCGCCGCGCGAGGGGTCGTGGTGTCGGTTATTTCCAACAGTTCGCGTGACCAGACGCTGCGCGCTCAGGGCGGCAACGAAGCGCCGAGCTGCGGCAGCCCGTGCCGGGCGCGCGCGCGTTCGCAGGCATCGCTGCCGGCCTGCAGTTCATGGCAGGGGTTCGGCCGCCATTCGTAGATGCCGCAGCCCACGGCCTCGCCGATGCGGCCCGTGAGCGCCGCGCAGCGCGGCCGCGCATGGTCGGTGCCGCGCATGCGGCACAGCGCGTCGTTGACCTCGACCGCGAGGCCGGCGGGCACGGTGCCGCCGTTCTCGTCGAGCTCGTGCACGCTGAAGTCGACCCGGTAGCTCGCGCAGCAGGCGCCGCATTGCTGGCAGGGGGAGCTGGTGCTGCGGGTCATCGCGCCGATGTTAACGATCCAACGAAATGCCCGGCGCTGGTGCGCGCCGGGCGCACGCTGCCGAGGCCGCGGCACCAGCCGTGTGCAGGGGCGGGCGGCCACCGCTCCCACGCTTGGGCATGGAACCTGCTTTTCGAAGCCCAGCGCAGGCGTTGAGCTTCTTACGGTTGGCGTGCCGAATTCTGGGCCTGTTCCGGATTTCGGCCCGCGACCGGTAACGCGCCGGCCCGTACCGCCGAACTCCGTCCAGGTGTTGTGACTGTCCGTGCGTCCCCCCGGGGCGCACAGCTTGTTGGAACGAGGTACTGGTATGTGCGAACGTGACGGCGGGGCCTACGCGGCCCTGCGCTCGGCTTTTTCTTCTTCTTCTTCTT
>CBHTTS010000201.1:0-10018 GCA_966095775.1 uncultured Variovorax sp.
GGGGGGGCGGGCGCCCCCGGGCGCGCGGCCCCGGCTCTTGGCGGGGGGGGTGGGCCCGCGCCCCCCCGCGCCGCGCGCCCAGTGCACGTAGAGCGCGGTGGTGCCGGTCGCGCGCGCCAGCGCGAACAGGCGCCGGCTCCAGCGCGTGATGGCCGCGCGCATGCGGTAGATCAGCTTGCGCCGCCACGGCAGCGTGCGCGCGGGCGCCACGCGCTTGATGGGCGTGAGCCCGGCGCGGCGCCAGCTGAGCCGGTAGGCCAGGCCCTCGCGCCGCTGGCGCAGGCCCGCGGCCTGCGTCTCGGCGAGGAAGTCCGCATCGACGGGCGCGAGCGCCAGCCGCCCGGCCTGCGCGGCCTCGGCCACCAGCGCGTCGAGCGCGGCCGCGCGCACGATCACGACATTGGTGCCGCGCCCGTCGGAGGCATGGGGCTCGACCCAGGCGTCGCCGAACGCGATGTCGGCGGTCTCGGCCACCACGTCGTCGCAGAAGTTGCAGGCCTCGTTCTGGAAGAAGCCCGCGCCCCAGTCGCCCTCGGCCAGGTGGAACCAGTCGCGCTGCACGCTGCGGCCGTCGCGCAGCACGAACTGCGCGGTGTACCAGTTGGCCGGGCGGCGCGCGTCCTTGCGCCGGTAGTCGAGGCCCTGCACCTGCGCGAGCGGCACGCCCATCTGGTGGGCGAAGCTCTCGACCAGGCGCGCGCTCTTCATGTGGCCGCAGAACAGGCCGAGCGTGAAGACGATGCGCTCGCGCAGCAGTGCGTCCTCGCGGCGCAGCAGCTGCACCGCCTTGATGAAGCAGGGCACGCCGACCACCGCGTAGCGGCCGGGCTCGGCGCGGATGGCCTCGAGCACGCGCGACATCTCCACCGGGTAGTAGCGCGACTTCGCGCCTTCGCGCACCTGCGCGGGCGTGCGCGAGAGCCGGTAGTCGAAGAAGCGGCCGTCGTGCGCGGGCGCGACATGGGCCACCGCATCGACCAGGCCGCGGCGCAGCAGCTCGCTCGCGGTCCAGCTGACCAGGCCGCCCGAGCTGCCGCCGGCGCGGAAGTCGCCTTCCTCGACGTGGCCCACGTAGGCGCTGCCGAAGCGCCCCACGCGCACATCGGCATGGGCCGCGTGCGGGAACAGCGCGGCCGCGAGCTCGGTCTCGTTGCGCGCCGAGGGCGAGAAGGGGCAGGTGCGCGCGAAGCCCTCGGGCCCGCGCGCCATCCACGCGTCCGGTCCCACCGGCAGGAGTTCGCCGTGGCGGTCGAACCGCATGCGCGGCGCGTCGTGGCGCGGGCGCCGCGGTCCTTCGGCCGTGCTGCGGGCCACGCAGCTGCCGCAGCCGATGCACAGGCCCGACCCGACGACGTCGGCCGGGGCCAGAGGGCGGACGCGCTCAGGCATGGACATGGGCCGGCGCGTCCTGCAGCGCCCGGCGCAGATGGTCGGCCGAGGCGGCGCGCATCGCCGCGATGCGCGCCGCGACGGCGACGGCCGGCGGCGTCGACAGCGCCGCATCGAACAGCGCCGCGGGCGTGCCGGGCTCGGCGAGGTGCTCGCGCGCGCCCAGCGTGCCGAGCAGGTCGTTGATCTTGATCGCGCGGTAGGGCGAGTGCTCGCAGAGCAGGGGGCGGCGGTGGCGCAGCGCGAACACGCAGCCGTGGAAGAAGTTGGTCGCGACCGCGTCGGCCCCGGCCATGAAGCGCGCGAAGTCCTCGGGCCCGGCGGTGAGCCACTGGGTGTCGGCCCAGTCGTTGCGGTAGCCGATGCTCACGAGCTTCAGGCCGCGCTGGCGTGCCGCTTCGCGCAGCCGCGCCGAGAACCAGGGGCTGAAGTTGTGGCCGTACACCGCGACGTGCCGCGGCGCGCCCTCCCTCGCGCGGTGCGCGCCGTCGTCGCCGGCGTCCGGCGCATGCAGCAGGCAGGGGTCGAGCACCAGCGCCGGCGCATGGCCCAGCGCCTGCAGCAGCAGCGCGCAGGAGTTGGCGTCGCGCACCGAGACGCTGTGGAAGCGGCGCAGCATGCCGGCCCAGGGCTGCGGCAGGCCCTGGCCCGCGGCATGGGCGCCGAAGCTCGCCGCGTAGGCGACGAGCCGGCGCGCGCGCAGGCCCTCGCCGAAGAAGAGCGGGCAGTGGCCGTACCAGGGATGGGCGAGGTTCCAGACCTCGTCGCTGCCGACCACCACGGTGTCGAAGTCCTCCATCTCCGAGGGCGCCTCGAGCGCGAAGCGGCGCGACAGCGGCAGCGCCTCGAAGGCGTGGAAGAAGCTGCGCGTCTTGCGCGCATAGGCCCTGCGGTCCGCGGGCGGCACCGGCGTGGGCAGCACGGGGCGCAGCGCGCAGCGCCACTCCGCGCGGTCCACGCGCGCCGAGCGGTGGTCGAGCAGCACGGCGCGATGGCCGAGCGCGCGCAGCGCCTCGACCAGGCAGCGCGCCTGCCAGTACGAGCCGTAGTTGATGCAGCGGTGGAAGGTGAGCACGCCGATCCTCATCGGTCGCCCGGCGGGTTCGGCGGGGGAGGCGGCGCCGGGCGACGCGAGGAAGGAGGAGAAGGGCGGTTGCATCGGCCCACGCTAGGCAGCGCGCCGTGCCCGGGGCGTCGGACGACGTGCCGTCGGCCGGTCCGCGCGGCACGCGGCAGCGCGCGCCTACCGGGCCGCGGGCGCGCCCTGCGGATGCCGGTGCATCGCGCCCGTGGGATCGGCGATCTGCGGCGCCGGGCCCTTCTGCCAGCTGTCGGCGCCCTCGGCGATCGCGGGCGCGGCGATGTCCTCGCGCTGCCTGCGCTTCTCGGCCGAGTCGATGCCGAAGCGGCGGTCGCGCTCGGCCACCATCGCGGCGTCGATCTGGCCGTCGGCGGTGAAGCCCATCATGAGCTGCGGCACGCCGATCGGCAGCGTCTTCTGCCGGTCGGTGTGCCAGGTGTGGAAGGTCTTGCCGTAGGTGCCGACGAGCTTCTGCATCAGCGCATGCTCGGCCGGCTGCGGAATGCCCGGCGCGACGAGCTGGCCCGACTTCACCTCGTGCACGTGGCTGTGCCAGAGCACCTTCTCCTCGGGCGGCAGCGAGCGGAACAGGCGCTCGCTGACGATGTACTCCACGCCCATGATCTTCGCGTCGCGGGTGTTGCCGTCGTAGATCACGCACTGGATCACTTCCTCGTTGAGCACCGAGCAGTAGTGGTGCGCCTCCATCTGCGCCTGCAGCTCGCCGCTGTAGAAGTGGAAACCGTCGAGGTAGGCGTTGAGCGCCTCGATCGGCGGCTTGTCCTGCAGCGCCGCGGCGCCCTTGTCGAGGGCGGCGGTCTTCGCGCCGGTGCGCTCGCCGGGCGGCTCGACCTTCGACGCGGTGTTGCTGCCGCCGCAGGCGGCGAGCAGCGCGCAGACGCAGAGGGCGGGGAAGAGCAGGTGCGATGGGCGCATGGCCGGATCCTCGTGAAGCGAAGCCAGGGAAAACCGCGACCTTGCGCCGCCGCCGCGGCGGGGCGGCAAGCGGCCGTCGCCTCGGCGTGTAGGCGAAGCGCCGATACGGCGCCCGCCGGCTCAGCTTCTCAGGGCCGCGGCCGCGCGGCGCGCGAGAGGAAGCCGGCGGCCGGCGCGATCCATTCGGCGCTGGCGGCCTCGGCCGGCGCGGCGGCGCCTGTGAACAGCAGGCCTTCCTCGGCGAGCAGGAACTGGCGCGCGCCCTGCGCCGGCGACGGCAGCACCTCGAGCGTCGCGCCGTCGAGCACGAGCTTCTCGCCGGGCGCGGGCCAGCGGGCCGACGCGCCGGGCCACGACGACGCGAGCCTGTGGAGCGCGGCCTCGGCCGCCGGCGTGCGCGGCGCGGTCGAGAGCAGCCAGCGCACCGGGGCGGCCGCGGCGGCCCGCAGCGCCTCGGCGGCGTCGCCGCCGGCCGGCAGCGGATCGATGAGCGCGAGCGGTCCGGCCTCGGCGCCGACCACGTAGCCGTGCGGACCCGCGTCGCCGCCCGGTCCCGCGACGCGGCGCACGCGCGGCATCAGCGGCGTGACCAGCCCGGGCGCGAGCCCATGGCGCGCATGGCCGCCATGGCCCGTGCCCTCGGGATCGACGAGGCCGATCTCCTCATAGGCGGGCTCGTCGATGTTGACCGCGCGGCGCCCGCCCGGGCCGTCGGCGAGGCGCGGCATGTTGAGCGGCATGCGCGCGAGCGCGCGCGCGTGCGCCATGCATTCGTCGGCGCTTCGGAACTGCGCGAGCTGCTCGAGCGTGCGCCCCGTCACGTTCATGAGCTTGAGGCCGCGCGCGGGGTCCGCGGCCTCGGCGGGCGCGAGCCACATGTGCTCGACCGTCTCGCGTCCGTCGGGCCTCACGCGCTGCGCCGCGGGCATCCGCGCGACGAAGAAGCGGGTGTCGAAGCGCCGCGGCATGCCCGGCGGCGTGAGCCAGTGGCTGAAGTAGGCGAGCCGGGCCACCGCGAGCCGCCAGCCCTCGGCCTCGCACATCGCGAGCAGCGCGTCGGTGCCCTGTTCGGCGGCATGGCGCATCGCCTCGAGCCGGCCCGTAGGCAGGCCGTCGAGCGCGACCAGGCGGTCGTCGGCGTCGCTCGCGAACAGCACGCCGGCCTCCTCGAAGCACTCGCGCACCGCGGCCGCGTAGTAGTCGAGGCCGCCCTCGGCCACGCCGAGCCGCTCGCTCGCGGCGCGGTCGTCGAAGCCGCGGCACATGCGGTGCAGCGAGCGGTCGTGCGCGTCGACCACGCCGCCGGGGAACACGCTGGCACCGCTGTTCTGGTCGTCGGCCTTGTCGGCGCGGCGCAGCAGCAGCACCTCCATGCCGCGCTCGCCGTCGCGCAGCAGGATCAGGGTGGCCGCGGTGCGGATCGGGCGCGGCGCGGTCGTCGGGGACGGAGCGTTCATGGGCGCCGATTGTCGGGCCAGCGGCCCGGCGCCGCGCGCGGGCTCAGTCCTTGGGCGTGAGCTGGCCCGCGGCGCCGCCGGCGGTCGAGCGGGCGGACCGGCCGAGCGAGGCGCCCTCGCGCACCTTGGGCGTGGCGACCGGGCCTTCGGACTTGGACCGGGCCGGCGTGCGCTCGGGCGCGGCGGGCCGGGACTTCGGCTTCGTGGACGTGTTCATGCGGGCTCCGTGGCGGTGGCGCTGTCGATCGGGCCACCTTAGCGCCGCGGCGCGCCGCGGCTGTCGGACGCGCCGCATGCGCGCGTAGGCCGGCCGCGCACTCAGATCGCGCGCTGGTCGACGCGGCGCGAGAGCTGCTCGGCGCTTTCGCGGCGCTCGCTGTAGCGGTCCACCAGGCAGGCGGCCGCATCGCGCGTGAGCAGCGTGAACTTCACGAGCTCCTCCATCACGTCGACCACGCGCTCGTAGTACGAGGAGGGCTTCATGCGCCCGGCCTCGTCGAACTCGAGAAAGGCCTTGGCCACCGACGACTGGTTGGGGATCGTCAGCATGCGCATCCAGCGGCCGAGCACGCGCAGCTGGTTGACCGCGTTGAAGGACTGCGAGCCGCCCGAGATCTGCATCACCGCGAGCGTCTTGCCCTGCGTGGGCCGCACCGCGCCGACGCTGAGCGGGATCCAGTCGATCTGCGCCTTCATGATCCCGGTCATCGCGCCGTGGCGCTCGGGCGAGCACCACACCATGCCCTCGGCCCACTGCGCCAGCGCGCGCAGCTCCCGTACCTTCGGATGGTCCTCGGGCGCGCCGTCGGGCAGCGGCAGCCCGTGCGGATCGAAGATGCGCGTCTCGCCGCCCATCGCGCGCAGCAGCCGCGCGGCCTCCTCGGTCAGCAGCCGGCTGTAGGAGCGCTCGCGCAGCGACCCGTAGAGCAGCAGGAAGCGCGGCGCATGCGTCGCCGGCGCGGCCGCGCGCAGGCGCGCGAGCGAAGGCGCCTCGAACAGCGCGGCGTCGATGTTCGGCAGCTCAGCGGCGAGGCTGGACACGGCGGCCCTCCGCGTCGATCACCACTTCGCCGTCCTCCTTGGTGAACGGGCCCTGCGGGGGCGAGGGCAGGATGTCGAGCACGGCCTCGGAAGGGCGGCACAGCCGCGTGCCGAGCGGCGTGACCACGATCGGCCGCTCGATCAGGATCGGATGCGCGAGCATGAAGTCCACGAGCTGCGCATCGGTCCACTTCGGATCATCGAGCCCGAGCGTGTCGTAGGGCGTGCCCTTGCGGCGCAGCAGCGCGCGCGGCGCGATCCCCATCGCCGAGAGCAGGCCCAGCAGCGTCTCGCGGTCGGGCGGCGTGCGCAGGTACTCGACGACGCGCGGCTCCTCGCCGCTGTTGCGGATCAGCGCGAGCGTGTTGCGCGAGGTGCCGCAGTCGGGGTTGTGGAAGATGGTGATGCGGGGGGTGGGGGAGGAAGCGGCGGATGACATGCTACGATTATGCAACTATTATTGAATCATGGAAGAACAAGAGATCGTCCGTGCCCTCGCGGCCCTGGCCCAGCCCGTGCGGCTGCGCGTGTTCCGTGCATTGGTGGTCGCGGGCCCCGAGGGGCTCACGCCCGGCGCGCTGGTCGAGGCGCTGGAGGTGCAGGCCACGAGCCTGTCGTTCCACCTCAAGGAGCTCGTGCATTCGGGCCTGGTGACGCAGGAGCGCAGCGGCCGCCACCTGATCTACCGCGCCGCCTTCGCGCGCATGAACGCGCTGGTCGGCTACCTGACCGAGAACTGCTGCCAGGGCGAACCCTGCGCCGCGACGGCCGGGGCCTGCGCATGCTGAAGCCGCGGCCCGCGATCGGCTTCTTCGAGCGCTACCTCACGGTCTGGGTAGCGCTGTGCATCGTGGCCGGCGTCGCGCTCGGCCAATGGCGGCCGGGGCTGTTCCGCGGCATCGCGGCGCTCGAGGTGGCGCGCGTCAACGTGCCGGTCGGGGTGCTGATCTGGGTGATGATCATCCCGATGCTGCTGAAGATCGATTTCGCCGCGCTGGGGCAGGTGCGGGCGCACTGGCGCGGCATCGGCGTGACGCTGTTCATCAACTGGGCGGTGAAGCCGTTCTCGATGGCGCTGCTGGGCTGGATCTTCGTGCGCCACGTGTTCGCGCCGCTGCTGCCGCCGGCGCAGCTCGACAGCTACGTCGCGGGCCTGATCCTGCTGGCCGCCGCGCCCTGCACGGCGATGGTGTTCGTCTGGAGCCAGCTCTGCCGCGGCGATCCGTACTTCACGCTGTCGCAGGTGGCGCTCAACGACGCGATCATGGTGGTGGCCTTCGCGCCCGTGGTGGCGCTGCTGCTCGGGCTGTCGTCGATCACGGTGCCCTGGGACACGCTGCTGACCTCGGTGGGCCTCTACATCGTGGTGCCGGTGGTCATCGCGCAGTGGCTGCGCCGGCGGCTGCTCGCCCGGGGCACGGCGCATTTCCAGGCCGTGGCGGCGCGGCTCGGGCCCTGGTCGATCGCGGCGCTGCTGCTCACGCTGGTGCTGCTGTTCGCGTTCCAGGGGGAGGCCATCCTCGCCCAGCCGCTCGTGATCGCGCTGCTGGCGGTGCCGATCCTGATCCAGGTGTTCCTGAACTCGGGCCTGGCCTACCTGCTGAACCGGCGCTTCGGCGTGGCGCACTGCGTGGCCGGGCCTTCGGCGCTGATCGGCGCGAGCAACTTCTTCGAGCTTGCGGTCGCGACCGCGATCAGCCTGTTCGGCTTCCAGTCGGGCGCGGCGCTCGCCACCGTGGTGGGCGTGCTGATCGAGGTGCCGGTGATGCTGCTGGTGGTCGGTCTGGTGAACCGCTCGCAGGGCTGGTACGAACGCGGCGCGCGCGCGGCCTGAGGGAGGGGCGTTCTCCGACAGCGCGGTGGCGGCGCCTGCGTCATGATCGCGCCGTGCGTGCCGTCCTGAACCCGTCCCCGCAACGCCCGTGAAGATCGCGACCTTCAACGTCAACGGCGTCAACGGCCGTCTCCCGCGCCTGCTGGAGTGGCTCGCCGAATCGCGCCCCGACGTCGCCTGCCTGCAGGAGCTCAAGTCGCCCGACGCGAACTTTCCTGCCGCCGCGATCCGCGAAGCCGGCTACGGCGTGCTGTTCCACGGCCAGCGCTCGTGGAACGGCGTCGCGATCCTCGCGCGCGGGCGCGAGCCGATCGAGACCGGCCGCGGGCTCGAGGGCAATGACGAGGACAGCCAGAGCCGCTACCTCGAGGCGGTGGTCGACGGCGTGATCGTGGGCTGCCTCTACCTGCCGAACGGCAATCCGCAGCCCGGGCCGAAGTTCGACTACAAGCTCGAATGGTTCGAGCGCCTCAACACCCATGCGCAGCGGCTCTGGGACTGCGGCCTGCCGGCGGTGCTCGCGGGCGACTTCAACGTGGTGCCCACGGACGCGGACATCTACAACCCGGCCTCGTGGCGCGACGACGCGCTGCTGCAGCCCGAGAGCCGCGCCGCGTTCGCGCGGCTGCTCGCGCAGGGCTGGACCGATGCGATCCGCGCGCGCCATCCGGACGAACCGATCTACACCTACTGGGACTACTGGCGCAACCGCTGGCCGCGCAACGCGGGGCTGCGCATCGACCACCTGCTGCTCAACGCCGAGCTCGCGCCCTTCCTCGTCGATGCGAACGTGGACCGCGAGGTGCGCGGGCGGCCCGGCGCGAGCGACCACGCGCCGGTCTGGATCGAGCTCGACCTGCCCTGACGCGCCGTGACGCGCCGGGGATGGACCCGGCGCGCCGGGCCCGCATCGGAGAGGTTACATTTGAGCACCCGATCCGCCCCTTTCCGCCAACGGCCCCTCTTGCAGCAAAGCTTACCCACCGTGACCAGCGGAACTACGGCCGAGGCCAGCCTTCCCGGCTTCGATGACGGCTTCGTGATGGCCTTCCAGCCGATCGTCGACGTCGCGCGGCGCGAGGTCTTCGCGCACGAGGCGCTGGTGCGCGGCACTTCGGGGCAGGACGCCTCGGAGGTGCTGGCAGCGCTCGACCCCGAGCGCCGCTTCGCGTTCCACCAGGCCTGCCGCGTGAAGGCGATCGAGACCGCCTCCGCGCTCGGCATGGCCTCGCGGCTGAGCCTCAACATCATGCCCAACGACGTCGCGCGCGACGGCTGCTTCGACGAGGCGATCGCGGCGGCCGGACGCTGCGGCTTCCCGGTCGAGCGCCTGATGTTCGAGATCACCGAGGGCGAGCGCGTGGCCGACCTGCCGGGCCTCGCGGCCACCTTCCGCGACTACGGCCGCCGCGGCGTCATGTCGGCGATCGACGACTTCGGCGCGGCCTACGCGGGCTTCGAGCTGCTCGCGGGCTTCCAGCCCGACGTGGTGAAGATCGACATGGGGCTGGTGCGCAACGTGCACAGCGACCCGGTGCGCATGAGCATCGTCAAGGGCGTGGTCGGCACCTGCGGCGAGCTCGGCATCCGCGTGGTGGCCGAGGGCGTGGAGGCGGCCGACGAGGTGCATGCGCTGCGCGCGCTCGGCGTGGGCCTGTTCCAGGGCTTCCTGTTCGCGCGGCCCGCGATCGCAACGCTGCCGGCCGTCGACTGGCACGCGGCCTAGACGTTGCTGGTGGCGCGGACCTCCTCGATGGTGGTCTGGCCCGCAAGCACCTTGTCGATGCCGTCCTGGCGCAGCGTGCGCATGCCTTCGCGCATCGCTGCCTCCTGCAGCTCCTCGGCGCGCGCGCCGTTCTGCACCAGGCGGCGCAGGGTGCGCGAGATCACCATCAGCTCGTGGATGCCCACGCGGCCGCGGAAGCCGGTGTCGCCGCAGTGCGGGCAGCCCTTGCTCGCGTAGGTGTGGAGCTGCCCGTCGCGGCCGTGGCGCGCGAGCCAGTCCTTGCGCACCGCCTCGCGCTCGGCCGGCGTGTCCAGGGCGCCGAAGGCGTGCATGTAGTCGGCGAGCAGCTCCTCGGCTTCCTCCGCGCGCAGCGGCCGGCTCTCGATGCAGCGGCTGCACAGCCGCCGCACCAGCCGCTGCGCGAGCACGGCGAGCAGCGAGTCGGCGAAGTTGAACGGGTCCATGCCCATGTCGAGCAGCCGGGTCACGGTCTCGGGCGCGCTGTTGGTGTGCAGCGTCGAGAGCACGAGGTGGCCGGTCAGCGAGGCCTCGAT
>CBHTTS010000202.1:0-9987 GCA_966095775.1 uncultured Variovorax sp.
AGTCGGGCTCGAACTCGCGCAGGAACTCGCCCTTGGGCAGGCCGCCGAGGAACATCGCCTCGTCGACCTTGATGTTCCACTTCATCAGCGTGCGGATCGCGCGCTCGTGCGCGGGCGCGCTGCGCGCGGTGACGAGCGCGGTGCGGATGCGCATCTGCGCGTTGCCCGCCAGCTGCAGCCGGTGCAGCGCGGCCAGCAGTGGCTTGAACGGGCCTTCGGGCAGCGGCAGGTCGGCCTTGCTGAGCTCGTGCGCCTGGAAGGCGTCCAGGCCCTCGGCCTGGTAGATGCGTTCGGCCTCGTCGGAGAACAGCACCGCGTCGCCGTCGAAGGCGATGCGCACCTCGTTGGGCCAGGCGTCGCTGGCCTTGACCGATTCGACCAGCACGCGCGCGGCCGGAAAGCCGGCGTTGAGCGCCTCGCGCACGTCCTGCGCGTTGACCGACAGGAACAGGTGCGCGCGCAGCGGCCGCAGGTAGCCGAAGGGCGGCCGGCCCTGCGTGAACACGCCGCGCTGCAGCTTGATGTCGGCCGCGGCGCTCGAGCGGAAGATGCGCATGCCCGAGACCGGGTCGTTGCGCGAGAGGATCACGACCTCGACGCGCTGCATGCCGTCGTCGTTGAAGCGCAGCAGCTTGCGGATCAGCGAATAGGCGATGCCGGGCGCGGCCGGCACGTCGAGCCGCTCGAGCTGCAGCTTCATGTAGCCCGCGTCGTCGCCCGACTCGAAGATGCGGTTCTCTTCCTCGAGGTTGAACAGGGCGCGCGAGGAGATCGCGACCACGAGCTTGTCTTCGAGCGTGACGGGCATGGGGGAAGACTACCTGACGAACTGGTTGAGCTGGATGATCGGCAGCATCACCGCGAGCACGATCAGCATCACGACGCCGCCCATCGCGACGATCAGCAGCGGCTCGAGGATGGTGGCCAGGTGCATCGCGCGGCGCTGCACTTCGGCGCCGAGCTGGTTGGCCGCGCGCTGCAGCATCAGCGGCAGCGTGCCGGTCTGTTCGCCGAGGCGGGCGAACATCGAGACCAGGCCCGGAAAGCGCTTCTTCTGCGCCAGCGCCGAAGCGAGCGGCGCGCCTTCGCGCACCAGCACCAGCGCGTCGAGCGCGTCGGCGCGCATCGCGCGGTTGCCGAGGGTCTCGGAAGCGGCCTGCAGCGCGCGCAGGATCGGCACGCCCGCGGTCGCGAGCATCGCGAGCGTGCTCGCGAAGCGCGCCGCGTTGTAGCCGCGCGCGAGCTTGCCGACCAGCGGCAGCCGGAGCCAGGCCGCGTCGAACTTCAGCCGGATGGCGTCCTGCGCGAGCGCGAGGCGCGCGGCCGCGCCGGCGATCAGCACGCCGCCGAGCATCCACCAGCCGTGGTTGCGCACCACCGCGCTGAGCGAGAGCATCACGGTGGTGAGGAAGGGCAGCGAGCGCTTGGTGCCCGCGAACACCTGCGCCACCTGCGGCACCACGTAGCTCACCAGGAAGATCACGATCGCGATCGCCACCAGCGTGACGATGGCCGGGTAGAGCGCCGCGCCCACGAGCTTCTGCTGCAGCGCCTGGCGCGCCTCGAGGTCGTCGGCAAGCCGGTCGAGCACGAGGCCGAGGTTGCCGCTCTGCTCGCCGGCGCCGATCACGGCGGTGTAGATGGGTGAGAACTCGCGCGGATGGGCCGCGAGCGCGCGCGCGAAGGGCGAGCCCGCGTTGACCTCGGCGCGAAGCGACGCGACGAGGTTGCGCTGCGGCTCGGTCTCGGCTTCGTCGGTGAGCGCGGTCAGCGCGCGCTCGAGTGGCAGGCCCGAGGACACGAGGCCCGCGAGCTGGCGCGTCCAGACCGCGAGGCCGGTGGCGTTGAAGACGCGCTTGCCGCCGCCGAGCCAGCGCGCCAGGCCGCTCGGTCGCCCGCTGCCGCCGGGCGCATCGCCGCCGACCGGCTTGACCGAGAGCGGGATCAGCGACTGCGCGCGCAGCATGCTGCGCGCGCTGCGCGCGGTGTCGGCCTCCAGCACGCCTTCGCGCGACTGGCCGCTGGCATCGATGGCTTCGAAGGCGTAGGCAGGCATCGGGCTTCGCTATTCACGCGTGACGCGCAACAGCTCGGCGCGCGAGGTGATGCCGGCTTCGACCAGCCGTTCGCCGTCGTCGCGCATCGAGCGCAGCCCGCCGCGCGTGCCGGCCTCGAACAGCAGGCTCTCGGCGGCCTTGCCGTGGATCAGCGCCTGCACCTCGTCGTCGGCCACGAGCAGCTCGAAGATGCCGGTGCGGCCCTGGTAGCCGGTCTGGCCGCAGGCGTCGCAGCCGGCGCCGGCGCAGACCGGGCAGAGCTTGCGGACCAGCCGCTGCGCGAGCACGCCCAGGAGCGACGAGCTCAGCAGGAAGGGCTCGACGCCCATGTCGGTCAGGCGCGTGACGGCGCTGACCGCGTCGTTGGTGTGCAGCGTCGCGAGCACGAGGTGGCCCGTGAGCGAGGCCTGGATCGCGATCTGCGCGGTCTCGAAGTCGCGGATCTCGCCGATCATGATCACGTCGGGGTCCTGCCGCAGGATCGCGCGCAGCGCCTTCGCGAAGGTGAGCTCGATCTTGGCGTTGATCTGCGTCTGGCCGACGCCGGGCAGCTCGTACTCGATCGGGTCCTCGACCGTCATGATGTTGCTGCGGCTGGCGTCGAGCCGCGCGAGCGCGGCATAGAGCGTGGTGGTCTTGCCCGAGCCGGTGGGGCCGGTCACGAGGATGATGCCGTGCGGCTGCGCGATCAGCTTCTCGAAGCGTTCGAGCGTGTCGCCCTGCATGCCCACGGATTCGAGGGTGAGCTTCGATTCGCTCTTGTCGAGCAGGCGCAGCACCGCGCGCTCGCCGTGCGCGCTCGGCAGCGTGGAGACCCGCACGTCGACCGCGCGCGTGCCGATGCGCAGCGAGATGCGCCCGTCCTGCGGCAGCCGCTTCTCGGAGATGTCGAGGTCGGCCATGATCTTCAGGCGCGAGATCAGCGCCGCGTGCAGCGCGCGGTTGGGCTGCACCACCTCGCGCAGCGTGCCGTCGATGCGGAAGCGCACGGACGAGGTGCGCTCGTAGGGCTCGATGTGGATGTCGCTCGCGCCGTCGCGCGCGGCCTGCGTGAGCAGCGCGTTGAGCATGCGGATGATCGGCGCGTCGCCTGCGCTTTCGAGCAGGTCCTCGACCGCCGGCAGCTCCTGCATCATGCGCGAGAGGTCGGCGTCGCTCTGGACCTCGCTCACCACCGCGGCGGCGCTCGATTCGCCCTGGGCATAGGCGGCGCTGATGCGCTGCGCGAGCGGGCCGTCGTCGAGCACCTCGAAGGCGTGCACGCCGTACTTGCGCGTGACTTCGCCGAGCGCGCTGCGCGAGGGATGGCTCGACATCCACAGCGTGCAGCGGCCGTCGTCGGTCTCCTCGAGCAGCAGCTGCTGGCTGCGGGCGAACGCGTAGGGCAGGGGATGGCGCATGGCGGACGCTTCGGCTTCAGGGCAGTTCGCGCGCGGTGCTCGGGTCGGCGGTGGGCGGCAGCGCGCCGCGCAGCGGGCCCGACGACCCGCTGCGCTGCGGCGCGCGCTTCTCGGCCGGGGGCGCGGGCGGCGGGATCAGCTGGGTGCCGCGGATGCGCTCGCCGCTGTCGTTGCCGCCGCTGCTGCTACTGCTGCTGCGGCTGCTCGCGCCCGAGCGCGGCAGCGGCACCTCGGGCAGCACGGGCGAGGAATCGACGCCGCGCAGCATGATGTTGTCGGTGGCGGGCTGCGTGCGCTGCTGCAGGCCGCGGATCTCGTCGTAGCGGTCGTAGGCGAAGGCCTCGGTCGAGGCGCCGTCGCGCATCACGACCGGGCGCAGGAACATCATCAGGTTGCTCTTGTTGCGCGTGCGGATCTCGTTCTTGAACAGGTTGCCGAGCACCGGGATGTCGCCCGCCACCGGCACCTTCTCGACCGTGTTGCCGTAGTCGTCCGACAGCAGGCCGCCGAGCATCACGAGGCCGCCGTCCTCGACCAGCACGCTGGATTCGATCGAGCGCTTGTTGGTGGTCGGGCCGTTGGGGTTGTTGACGGTGTTCCCGTCGACCGTCGAGGTCTCCTGGAAGATCGTCATCTTCACGGTGCCGCTCTCGTTGATGGTCGGGCGCACGCGCAGCGTGAGGCCCACGTCCTTGCGCTCGACCGTGGTGAACGGGTTGATGCCGACCGAGCCCGAGGTGCTCGCGTACTGGCCGGTGACGAAGGGCACGTTCTGGCCGATGACGATCTTGGCTTCCTCGTTGTCGAGCGTCAGCAGGTTCGGCGTGGACAGGATGTTGGCGTCGCCGTCGCTGTTGAAGAAGTTCGCGATCGCGCCGAGGATGTACTGGCCGCCGATCTTGCCCGCGATGCCGAGGTTCAGGCCCGCCGAGGGCCGCACGTTGGCCACGTCGCGCGTGGCGAGCGCCTGCGTGAGCGCGAGGATGTTGGCGCTCGAGAGGCTGGAGTTGGTGCCGATGACCGCGTTGCTGCCGAGCGCGCTCTGCCACTGCACGCCGAAGTTGGCGGCCTTCTTGGCGCTGACCTCGACGATCAGCGCCTCGATCATGACCTGCGCGCGCCGGCCGTCGAGCCGGTCGATCACGGCGCGCATCTGGCGGTACTGCGGTTCGGGCGCGGTGATGATCAGCGAGTTGGTCGAGGGATCGGCCTGGATCTGGCCGCCGGTCGAGGGCTGGTTGGCGTTGTTGAGCGGCGCGTTGGCCGCGGGCGAGCCGCTGCCCTGGCTGTTGAGGTTGACCGGCATCGCCTGCGGGATGTTCGCCTGCGGCTGCGTGCCGCCGCCGCCGCCGGCCGCGCCGGGCGTGCCCGGGGTGCCGGGCATCTGGTTGGCCGCCATCGCGGCGCGCAGCGTGGCCGCGAGGCGCACCGCGTCGGCGTTCTTGAGATAGACGACGTAGATGTTGCCGGCCGCGCCGTTGCTGGTCTCGGCCGGCGGCCGGTCGAGCTTCTCGACCAGCGTGCGCACGAGCGCGGCGCGCGCCGGGTTGGCGGCGCGCAGGATCAGCGCGTTGCTGCGCGGATCGGCCATCAGCGTGGTGCGGAACGAGGCGTCGGCCGTGCCCGGTGCCGCGGCGCCGGGCGCGCCCGAGCCGCTGCCGTCGACCAGCCGCGTGATCAGCGGCAGCATGTCGGTGGCGATCGAGTGCTTGAGCGGGATCACCTCGATGTCGGAGGCGTTGGGCACGTCGAGCGCCGCGATGATGCGCGCCAGCCGCTGCATGTTGCCCGCGTAGTCGGTGATCACGAGCGAGTTGTTGCCCGGGTTCACGTTGATGGTGTTGTTGGGCGGGATCAGCGGGCGCAGCACCGGCAGCAGGCTGTTCGCCGACTCGTAGTTGAGGCGGAAGATCTGGGTGACGATCTGGTTGCCGCCGACGGCGTCCGGGCGCGGCGTGGCGGTGTTGACGGTCTGGGTCTGCAGCTTGGCATCGGCCTCGGGCACCACCTTGTAGAGCCCTTCGGCCTCGACCACCGCGAAGCCCTGCAGCCGCAGCGCGGATGCGAACTGGTTGAACGCCGCGACGGGCGCGATCGGGCGGTCGGTCACGAGGTTCATCGTGCCCTTGACGCGCGGGTCGACCACCACGTCGCGGCCCGTGACCACGGCCATCGTGCGCGCCACGGCCTCGATGTCGGCGTTGGCGAAGTTCAGCGTGATGGGTTCACCGCGGCGCGGCGCGCCGGTGGCCTGCGCGAACGCGTTCGGCGCGGCCGGCAGGAGGGTGGCGGCGATCAGCATCTGCGCGGCGAGTGCGACGATGCCGAGCGAAGTCGTTGGCTTCTTCATGGTCAACCCAGGGTGATGATCGAGCGCGCGTTGTCGCGCCGCCCGATGATGTTCAACAAATTGGAGAGGGCGTCCTCGCGCCCTGCCGCGGCGCTGGCTTCGCCGTTGAAGCGGAAGGTGGTGCCGTTCCAGCTGCCGCTGCCGCTGAGCTGCAGGCTGCCCTCGCGGGTGCTCAGCAGCAGGGTGGGGCGGCTGCCGCCTTCCATCGTGAGGCGGTAGCTGCCCATCGGCCTGAGCGTAGACAGGCTCGATGAAACGTCCGTGGCATCGAGCGTCGCCTGGCCCGCGATGCGCAGCACGGGGCCGTCCCACTGCATCGCGAGTGCGCGGGTCGAGAGGTCGAGCGTGCCCTCGAGCCGCAGCGTGTTCCAGGGCGCGCCCAGGCCGCTCAGCAGGCTGGCGGGCCAGCGCGAGCTGCCGTCGCCCCATTGGAGCTGCAGGCCGTCGGCGCGCGGACTGGCCTTGAGCAGCAGCGGCCGGGCCGCGCAGCAGGGCAGGTCGAGCGACGCGAACACGCCGCTCCAGGTCGGCCGCATGCGCCAGTTGACGAGGCCCGGCAGCGACACCGCCTCGGCGCCGCCCGCGCCGCTCGCGAGCACCACGGCGGCGGTGCCGTTCCAGACGGTGCCGCGCGGATTGACGAGCAGCAGCCGGCCCTGGCTCCAGTTCGACAGCGTCGCGGCGAGCCAGCGCGCGGGCGCGAACAGCACGAGCGCGAGCAGCACGCCGGCCGCGGCGCCGAGCAGCGCCCAGCGCCAGCCGCGGCGCGGCGACGGTTCGGTGAGCGGGGAGCGCGTCGCCATGCGGTGTTCAGCGGGCGGCGGGCAGCGCCATCACGAAGGTGCCGTCCCAGCGCACCACGGGCGTCTGCGGTTCCTTCGCGGCGGGCGTGGGCGGGGCGGCGGTGGCGCGGGTCAGGTGGGCTTCGCGCGGCACGGCATGCGCGTTGCCGCGCGCCTGCGTGAGCCATTGGGCGACCGCGTCGGCGGGGGCGGCGCGCAGCGTGATGGTGGCGGCGCCGTCGCCGCTGGCGGCCATGAGCTGCGCATTGGCGCCGAGGCTCTGGCGCACCGAGGTTTCGAGCGCGCGCAGCGCGTCGTCGCGCGTGAGGCGGGGCTGGGCCTGCAGCGCCTTGGCGCGCTGCTGCAGGCTGGCCATCTGCTGCAGCTGGGCGTCGAGCCGGGCGTGCTCGGTGCGGGCCGCGCTCAGCGTGCGCAGCGCGGGCGCGAGGCCGAGCCACCAGAGCAGCGCGAGCGCGACCAGCGCCGCCGCGGCCGCGACCATGCGCCGTTCGCGCGCTTCGAGGGCGGCCCAGCGGGCGCGAAGTTGTTCGACGGCGTTGTTCATCGCGATGCCTCGGCCTGCACCAGCAGCAGATCGCCCTCGGCGCGCACGCTGTAGCCGCGCGGGCCCATGGCGCCCGACAGGCGGGTGAGTTCGGAGGGCTGCAGCGCCAGGCCGCGCAGGCGCAGCTGGCCCGCGCTGAAGTCGATGGCGGTCGGCGTGCGCCCGGTCGGCAGGTTGCCCGCGAGCGCGCCGATCATCGGCTCGAGGTCGCTGCCCGCGACGTCGCCCACGGCCTGCTGCAGCGCCGCGACCTCGCGCGCCATCTGCGCGGGCGCGTCGACCACGAGTTTCACGGAAGGGAAGGTCTGGGTCAGCATGGTCTTGACGGCCTGGCGCTTGGCCTCGAGCGCCTGGCGCTCCTTCCAGGCCCAGGCATTGAGGCCGACCAGCTGGATCAGCAGCAGCGCCACCACGCCCCAGCGCGCGGCGCGCCACTCGGGCGCATGGCGCAGCGTCTGCACCAGCGAGGCGAACTTCTTGCCCGCGCGCGCCCGGCCGGTGGCGGCGAGGTCGAACTGCGCGAGCTCCCACGGCGAGCGCGTGGCCTGCAGCCAGCGCTGCGGCGCCTGCACGATCGGCAGGCGGCGTTCGAGCAGGTGCTCGGCGGCCTGGGCCACCGCGGGCTCGGCCGCGATCACCGCGGTGTCGAGCGGCAGGCCGGCCGAGAGCGCGAGTCCGGCGCCGGCGAGCGGCAGCGACACCACGCCCTCGTCGTCGCAGACGGTGAGCACCGGTGCCTCGGCCTCGCCGGTGACCTGCAGGATCGGCGGCGCATCGGCCGGTTGCGGCGCGAACTCGGGGACGATGCGCACCACGCGCCGGCCCGCGGCCTCGAGGCCCTGCACCAGCGTGCGCAGCCAGATGCGGTTGCAGGCGGCGACCCAGACCGGCGCGCCGGCCTTGGCGTCGGGCGCCAGCGCGAAATGCAGCGCCTCGGGTTCGTCGAGCAGGCGCTCCTCGAGCAGGCCGTCGAGCACTGCGCGCAGCCTGGACGCGCTGCCCATGCTGCCCTTGGGCAGCGTCACGCGGTGCCACGAGAGCGCGGCCGCGGGAATGCCGAGCGCGACTTCGGCGCTCGCGGGCAGCAGGGCGCGCAGCGCGCGGCCGTGGTCGCGCAGCGTGATGCCGTCGTCGCCTGCCTGGGCCCAGTCGTACTCGCCCGCGGCGTCGGCCGGAGGGAGCGGGGCGATGAGCAACAGGGGGGTCATTTCGAAATGGAAAAGGCGGGTGATTGTAGGGGGCGGTCGCCGCGATCACGCTATTTTTTCGATAGCTATTAACCCAGATGCAGCGTGCGTTGGAGGATTTATTAATGCAAACAAATGACGGAGAAAACCCGCCTCAGGGTTTAGCCGGAGGTGCGGCGAGGCCGGCGCCGCGGTGGCGCCAGATGGTCTTGACGTTGATGCCGTCGCGCTGCAGCAGCGAGCGCTCCTCGACCCAGGTGCGGTCGATGCGCAGCCGGCCGTAGACCTCGAAGAACTGGGTGCTCACGCTGTGCTGGGTGGCGTTGAACTGCGAGCCGCCGTTGGGCAGCGCCTGGCTCGCGTCGGCGATCTGGCGGAAGAAGGTGCGGGTGCGCTTCTCGACCACCTGGCGCGCATCGCCGATGCTCAGCGAGGGCAGGCTGGCGCTGATGGCCTCGGCGCTGGCGGTGTTGATGTTGAGCGGGGTGCGGATCGGCAGGACCGTCACGTAGGGCTCGAGCGCGGCCACGGTCGCGGGCGAGAGGCCGAGCCAGACCAGCTGCGAGACCTCCTGCGGCATCAGCGGCGCCGTGCCGCCGTCGCCGCCGCCGGACGCATCGCTGGGCGCGGCCATCGCGCGCAGCAGCGAGGCGGTCATCACGCTGAGCTCGGAGGCGGGCAGGCCGAGGATGTTGAACAGCTTGGCGAAGGTGGCGACGCTCTGCGGCACCGGCTTGTTGCCGTCGACCAGCGACAGCACGTTGAGCTTGGACTGCGCATCGACGATGCGGCCCGAGAGGAAGGCGTCGGGCAGGCCCTCGAGGTTGTCGCTCGCGACGTTCTTCTCGGCCGACAGGAAGCTCGTGAGCCGGGCCTCGGCCAGCGGCACGGCCCAGGGTTCGGCGAGGTGGTCCGGGCCGCCGGTCATCGCGTCCTCGCGCAGGATCAGGCGCGACCAGTCGAGCGCGCCGATGAGCACCCAGGCCGCCTGCACGCGGCCGCGCTCCGCGGCCTCGACCTCGGAGGCGCGCCATTGCTGCCAGAGCGCCGCGGCGGAGAAGGTCGCGACCAGCATCACGGTCAGCATGGCCGCGAGCAGCGCCGCGCCGCGCTCGGCGAGGCGGCGCGGACGGCGCCGGGACGGGATGCGCCTCATGACCGCGGCGCTCCCACCGTGGGCTTGACCCAGTCGCGCGTGAGCAGGCCCGCGAGCCCTTCGCCGGGCGAGAGGTTCAGCACCAGCCGCACGCCGTCGGGCATGGTGACGGTGGCGCCCACGGGGTTGCCCGGGTTGGCGGGATTGGGCGCCGCCGCGGGCAGTTCGCCTGCGGGCGTCCAGGTGTTGTCGCGGAAGTAGAACAGCTGCCAGCTGTCCAGCGGCATCAGCGCGACGTTGCCACCCGTGCCGGTGCCGCCTTCCTGCGCCCACGACGCGGCCATGGCCCAGGCCTGCTGCCACTCGCCGCGCGTGGTGAAGGGCGGCGACTGCCAGCGGCGCCAGCGCGTGCCGTCGGGTCCCGCGCGCAGCGTCCAGCCCACCACGAACATGGCGGGCGCGGTCTCGTCGCGGGGGGGGCGCGGGGGCCGCCCCACGCGCCCCGTCCCCGGCGACCGGCGGGGGGGGGGGCGGGGGGGGGCGGCCGCCA
>CBHTTS010000203.1:0-9940 GCA_966095775.1 uncultured Variovorax sp.
GGCGACATCATCAAGACCGTGCCCGAGACCTACCTGCTCGGCGACCGCGCGCTGTACCTCGCGTCCTTCGACAAGGTGCGCGAGTCGATCGCCACCGACGGCCTCGTGCCCGCCGACGGCCCCAAAACCGCGCTGGCCGCGATCGCGAGCTTCGACGCGGCGGTCAAGGCCGACAGGATCGACCTCGCCAAGACCTACACCAACGAGTTCGCCAGGCGCGCGAAGGAAAGGTTCAAGGCCTGATTCGAGCGCCTTCGCGACCCGGCTCCGGCCGGGTTTTTTCTTCCGGCGCCCGCGGCCCGGAGGCTCCGCACCACCCATGTCCGACCACGCACTCGAACTTCTCTCGATCCACTGCACCTTCCGCTCCAAGGACGATCCCGGCCAGCGCTACACCGCCGTGGCCGACACCACGCTGCGCGTGCGCGCGGGGGAGTTCGTCTCGGTCGTGGGCCCCACGGGCTGCGGCAAGTCCACGTTGCTCAACGTGGGCGCGGGCCTGCTCGCGCCGTCGTCGGGCACGGTGAAGGTCTTCGGGGAGCCGCTCGCGGGCATCAACACGCGCGCGGGCTACATGTTCCAGACCGAGGCGCTGATGCCGTGGCGCAGCGCGGTCGACAACGTGATGGTGGGCCTGCAGTACCGCGGCGTGCCCGAGGCCGACGCCCGCGCGCAGGCCGAGGCCTGGCTCGCGCGCGTGGGGCTCTCGGGCTTCGGCGACCGCTATCCGCACCAGCTCTCAGGCGGCATGCGCAAGCGCGTGGCGCTCGCGCAGACGCTGGTGCTCGATCCCGACATCATCCTGATGGACGAGCCCTTCAGCGCGCTCGACATCCAGACCCGGCAGCTGATGGAGAACGAGGTGCTCGAGCTCTGGAGCGCGAGGAAGAAGGCGGTGCTGTTCATCACGCACGACCTCGACGAGGCGATCGCGATGAGCGACCGCGTGGTCGTGCTCTCGGCCGGGCCGGCCACGCATCCGATCGGCGAGTTCGAGATCGACCTCGCGCGGCCGCGCGACGTGGCCGAGGTGCGCACGCTGCCGCGCTTCGTCGAGCTGCACACCCGGATCTGGGAAGTGCTGCGCGACGAGGTGCTCAAGGGTTACGCGCAACAGCTGAGGAAGGCCGCATGACGACGCGGCCGCACCTCGGCCTGAACGAACGCAGTGCGCGCTTCTGGCAGCTGATGCTGCTGGTGCTGATCCTCGTGGCCTGGCACCTGGCCTCGCGCAACCAGCAGATCGCCTTCTTCCTCGGCGAGCCGATCCAGGTGGCGGGGCGCATCTGGAGCTGGTTCCTGCCCTTCGAGGTGGCGCCGAACCTGCTGTTCCCCGAGGGCCTCAAGGGCAACGCCGACATCTACCGCCACCTCGGCACCACGCTGCTCGAGACGGTGCTGGCGTTCGGCATCGGCACCGTGCTCGGGCTGGCCTGCGGGCTGTGGCTCGCGCTCGCGCCCACGGCGAGCCTGATCCTCGATCCCTACATCAAGGCCGCCAACTCGATGCCGCGCGTGATCCTCGCGCCGATCTTCGCGCTGTGGTTCGGCCTGGGCATCTGGAGCAAGGTGGCGCTGGCGGTGACGCTGGTGTTCTTCATCGTGTTCTTCAACGTCTACCAGGGGGTGCGCGAGGTGAGCCCGGTGGTGCTCGCCAATGCGCGCATGCTCGGCGCCAACCAGCGCCAGCTGCTGCGCACCGTCTACCTGCCGAGCGCCACGAGCTGGGTGTTCTCGAGCCTGCACACCTCGGTGGGGCTGGCCTTCGTGGGCGCGGTGGTCGGCGAGTACCTGGGCTCGGCGCGCGGCGTCGGCTACCTGATCCTGCAGGCCGAGGGGACCTTCGACGTCAACACCGTGTTCGCGGGCATCGTGGTGCTGACGGCCTTCGCGCTGCTGCTCGACGCGATGGTCGGCCGGATCGAGAAGCGCCTGATGAAGTGGCAGCCGAAGAGCGGCGAGACCGAAAAGCTCTAGGCGAGGCAATTGACAAGTTTGTCCACTTCTTCACACCGCCCGCGCAGGAGCGGCCGTTAGACTTCTTCCCGGCTCGGCAAGGACGGCCATCAGGGAGAAAAAACATGCAGCTCATCGTCTCGGCCGGCTCGATCCTGGCCATCGTCCTGTGGGGCATCGTCGCGCCCGCGCACCTGGGCGCGGTGTTCGACGGCGCGCTGGCCGTCATCACGCACAACTTCGGCTGGTTCTATCTCTGGGTCGTGCTGGGCCTGGTCGCGCTCGCGCTGACGCTGGCGTTCAGCCGCTTCGGCGACCTGAAGCTCGGCGCGGAAGACGAGGAGCCCGAGTTCTCCGCCGGCGCCTGGTTCGCGATGCTGTTCGCGGCCGGCATGGGCATCGGCCTCGTGTTCTGGGGCGTGGCGGAGCCGGTTTCGCACTACGGCGCGCCACCGCCGGGCATCGCACCGAACACGCCCGAGGCCGCGCACGCGGCCATGCGCTACAGCTTCTTCCACTGGGGGGTGCATCCCTGGGCGGTCTACAGCGTGGTCGCGCTGGCGATCGCGTTCTTCCAGTTCCGCCGCGGCGGCTCGGCGCTCGTGAGCACCGCCATCGAGGCGCTGCCCTGGGCCCCGATGAAGCACCTGGGGCCGGCCGTCAACGTGCTGGCCGTCATCGCCACGGCATTCGGCGTGGCGGCCTCGCTGGGCATGGGCGCGCTGCAGATCAACAGCGGCCTGCATGCGGTGCTGGGGCTGCCGGTGGGGCAGGGCTCGCAGCTCGGCATCATCGCGGTCACCACCACGCTCTTCCTGATCTCGGCGGTCAGCGGCGTGGGCCGCGGCATCAAGTGGCTGTCGACCTTCAATCTCATCCTGGCCGCGCTGCTGGCCCTGGCCGTGTTCTCGCTCGGGCCGACGGTCGCCATCATCGACACGCTGACGACCACGCTGGGCAACTACGCCAGCGACTTCGTGCGCATGAGCCTGCGCACCACGCCGTTCCGCGACAGCACCTGGGTCGGCGGCTGGACCATCTTCT
The DNA here is from genome assembly GCA_966095775.1 of uncultured Variovorax sp. Taxonomy (GTDB): domain Bacteria; phylum Pseudomonadota; class Gammaproteobacteria; order Burkholderiales; family Burkholderiaceae_C; genus Variovorax. The sequence goes on from CBHTTS010000203.1 coordinate 3,001, forward strand.
ACTGGGCCTGGTGGGTGTCGTGGTCGCCGTTCGTGGGCCTGTTCATCGCCCGGGTGTCGCGCGGGCGCACGGTGCGCGAGTTCATCCTCGGCACCGTGGCGGCGCCGGCCGCGGCGGCGTTCCTGTGGTTCTCGGTGTTCGGCGGCACGGCATTGAACATGGAGATCATGCGGCACCTGCCGATCGCCGAGGCGGTCAAGGCCGACGTCTCGACCGCGCTGTTCTCCATGTTCGGCCAGTTGCCGCTGGGCACGCTGATGTCGGGCATCGCGACGGTGCTCGTGATGGTGTTCTTCGTGACCTCGGGCGATTCCGCGGTGCTGGTGCTGGGCATGATGACGAGCGGCGGCAATCCGAACCCGAGCGCCCGCGTCAAGATCGCCTGGGGCCTGCTGGTCGCGGGCATTGCCGCGAGCCTGCTGCTGGCCGGCGGCCTGAAGGCGGTGCAGACGGCGACCATCGTGTTCGCGCTGCCCTTTGCCGCCGTGATCGTGCTGATGGCGGTCTCGCTGTGGCGCGGCCTGAGCGCCGACCACGAGGCCGAGCGCCTGCGTGAGCGGGCACTGCGCCGGCGGATGCGCGACATCGTCGAGCATCCGCCCGGCGGGCACTGAGCGCAGGCGCCACGCCATGACACCCGAGCTGCTCGGCGCGCTGGGCAAGGGCTTCCTGTTCGCTTTCGCGACGCTGCTGCCGATCCTGAACCCGGCCGCGACCGCGCCCGTCTTCCTCGGCCTGACCGAAGGGGCTTCGGCTCCGACGCGCGCGCTGCTGGCGCGGCGCATCGCGCGCAACGCGTTCTGGCTGGTGCTGGGCGCGATGCTGGTCGGGGTCTACGTGCTGGAGTTCTTCGGCATCTCGCTGTCGATCGTGCGCGTGGGCGGCGGCCTGATCGTGGCCGCGAACGCCTGGCGCATGCTCTCCGCGTCGCAGCCCGCGAGCACGAGCCAGAGCGCGCTCGCCGAGGCCTACACGCCCGAGATGGCGAGCCGGCAGGCCTTCTACCCGCTGACGTTCCCGATCAGCTGCGGCCCGGGCTCGATCGCGGCGGCCATCACGATCGGCGTCTCGCTGGCCGGGCCGCGGCTGTCGCTCACGCTCGCGCGCACCGGCGGCGCGGTGCTCGCGCTGCTGGCGATCGCGGTGCTGATGTACCTGGCCTTCGGCTACGCGCAGCGCCTGCTGCGGCCCTTGGGCGAGGCCGGCACCGTGATCTTCCTGCGCCTGTCGGCCTTCATCCTGCTGTGCCTCGGCGTGCAGATCGTGTGGGACGGCGTGCACGAACTCGGCATGGATCTGCTGCGGGATGCGGGGCTGGCGCGCTGAAACAACCGCCCGGGGCCCCGGGCGCGCGGCATGCGCGCTCGCCTGCTCAGCGCTTCTTCTTCGACGGCGTGCCGCCGCGCTTTTCGCGCACGATCTGCGTCTTGCTCGAGGCGCTCGACTTCGCGACCTGGCTGCCGCGCGCGGCCACGGTCTTCACGGCCCCGCCGCGGGCCTGCTTGCTGCTCGCGCGGCCGCGTGCCGGCGCTTCGCCCGAGCCGACGTGGGCGGTGGCCGAGGCGCGCACCGGCAGGTAGACCACCACGCTGTAGCCGCGCTTGAAGGTGTGGTTGGGTTTGACGTCGTTCCACTCGGCCACGCTCGCAGGCTTGAGCTTGTAGCGGCGCGCGATGCTCGCGACGCTGTCGTTGCGGCCGGCGCGGACCGTTGTGCGGCGGTTGATGATCTCGGGCTGGAAGCTCAGCTGGCCGGTCTCGGCCACGACCGCGGTCACGTCTTCCTTGACGCGCGCGCCGCGCGGCACGATCAGCGTGGAGCCGGCCTTGATCAGCATGCGCGGCGGGATGTTGTTGAGCGCGCGCAGGTCGGCCTCGCTCATGCCCGAGCGCTGGGCCGCGTCGGCCACGGTCATGGTGGTGGGCACGACCCAGGCGGTCCAGCTCGCGTACTGACCCTGCGAATAGGCGTCGAAGTTGCGCTGGAACACCGCCGCGTTGTCCCACGGCAGCAGGATCTGCGGCGTGAGCGCGGCGATCAGCACGGGCTTGTGCGCCGCGGGGTTGAGCGCCCGGAAGTCCTCGACGCGCACGTCGGCGAGCTTGGCCGCGAGTTCCACGTCGAGGTCGCGCGTGAGCGTGACGGTCTGGAAGTAGGGGTGGTTGGGGATCAGCGGCAGCTCGGTGCTGTAGGCCTGCGGGTTGGCGACGATGTTCTTCACCGCCTGCAGCTTCGGCACGTACATGCGGGTCTCGGCCGGCATCGTCAGGTCGCTGTAGGTGGTGGGCAGGCCCAGCCGCTGGTTCTTCGCGATCGCGCGGCTCACGCTGCCTTCGCCCCAGTTGTAGGCCGCGAGGGCGAGCTGCCAGTCGCCGAACATGCCGTAGAGCTTCTGCAGGTAGTCGAGCGCGGCGCGCGTCGAGGCGACCACGTCGCGGCGGTCGTCGCGGAAGATGTTCTGCTTGAGGTCGTAGTCGTTGCCGGTGGCCGGCATGAACTGCCACATGCCGGCGGCGCGCGCGCTCGAGATGGCCTGCGGGTTGAACGCGCTCTCGATGTACGGCAGCAGCGCGAGTTCGGTCGGCATGTTGCGCCGCTCGAGTTCCTCGACGATGTGGAAGATGTACTTGTTGGAGCGCTCGGCCATGCGCTGGATGTAGTCCGGCCGGCTCGCGTACCACTGCTCGCGGTCGCGCACGAGGTCGCTCTCGAGGTTCGGCATCTTGAAGCCGCGGCGGATGCGGTCCCACATGTCGGCCGGCGGCGCGAGCGTGACGACGCTCTGCGAATGCGCCTCGCCGCTCGTGATGGGGCGCAGCGGCCCGCCCGGATAGACGGGCGCGGCGCCGGAGGCGGCCTTGGCGCCCGTGCCGCCCTGCGATGACGAAGAAGAAGAGGAGGTGGAGGACGAACCGGTGGTCGTGCCCGCGCAGCCCGCGAGCAGCAGTGAACCTGCCAGGAAGGCAGCGGCGATTAATTTCATCGGAAGTCGTTTTTCCATTGGCGCAGCGCTGCGAACACCTCGGCTTCGGCCGCTTCGGCGGAAAGCCCGGCGTGGTCGCGCACCGCTTGGAGCACAGTGGCTTCGCGGCTGCGAAGAAAAGGATTGATTCGGCGTTCGGTGGACAGGCGCGAGGGCAGCGTGGGCTGCCCCTGCGCGCGCAGGCTTTCGCAATGCGCCGTGTACTGAGTCAGCTCGGCGTTGGCGGGTTCCACCGCGCGCGCGAAACGCAGGTTAGCAAGTGTGTATTCGTGGGCGCAGCAGATGCGGGTGTCGCCCGGCAGCGCCGAGAGGCTGTCGAGCGAGGCCAGCATCTGCGCGGGCGTGCCTTCGAACAGGCGTCCGCAGCCGCCGGAGAACAGCGTGTCGCCGCAGAAGAGCAGCGGCGCGCGGCCTTCGGCGCCCGCGGGGAGGAAGTAGGCGATGTGCCCGGCCGTGTGGCCCGGCACGTCGATGACCGAGAAGCGCAGCCCGAGCACCTCGGCGCCGTCGCCATGCCGCAGCGGCTCGAAGGGCTCGGGAATGCGCTCGCGCGCGGGTCCGAGCACGCGCGCGCCCGTGGCCGCACGCAGCGCGGTCACGCCGCCCGTGTGATCGGGATGGTGGTGCGTGACTAGAATCGCGGCGAGCTGCAGCTTGTCGCGCGCCAACGCGTCGAAGACCGGTTGAGCGTCGCCCGGGTCCACCACGATCGCGTTGGACCCGTCCTGCAGCATCCAGATGTAGTTGTCAGCGAAGGCGGGCAGCGGAACAAGGGTCATGAGCGGTCAAATTATAGGTTTGCAGGATTGGTTCGCGACCCCCCCTGGCCGCTACCTGCTCGCATGGGAACAGGCCCAGTTCGACGAGGCCGTCGCCGACGTGTTCGGCTACCACGCGCTGCAGCTCGGCGCGGCGGAGGTCGACGGCCTGCGCACCAACCGCATGCCGCACCGCTGGCTCGCGCTCGCGGAGCCGGCGGCCGGCAGCAGGGCGGCGCTGTTCACCGACTTCGCCGCGCTCCCGTTCGCGGCCAACAGCCTCGACCTGGTCGTGCTGCCGCATGCGCTCGAGCTGAGCCAGGATCCGCATGCGACGCTGCGCGAGGTCGAGCGCGTGCTGGTGCCCGAGGGCCGCGTCGTGATCTGCGGGCTCAATCCCGCGAGCCTCTGGGGCATGCGGCAGCGCCGCGCGCACCTGTACCGCCGGCTGGGCTTCGGCGACCTGTACCTGCCCGAGGGCGGCGAGTTCATCGGCTACTGGCGCATGCGCGACTGGCTGAGGCTGCTGAGCTTCGAGGTGGAGTCGGGACGCTTCGGCGTCTACCGGCCCGCGGTGCGCAGCGAGGCCTGGCTCGAGCGCTGCCGCTGGATGGATGCCGCGGGCGAGCGCTGGTGGCCGATCTTCGGCGCGGTGTACTTTCTGGTCGCCGTCAAGCGGGTGCGCGGCATGCGCCTGCTGAGCGCCGACTGGCGCCGCGCGTCGGCCCGCGGTACCGCGCCGGTGCCGATCGCGGGCAAGGTGCACAAGGCCGACCGCGCGGACTGACGCAACCAGCGATTCGAATACCGAAAAAGCAAAGAGAGAAAAGGAAAACAGCGTTTGAACGAAGTCGTGATCTACACCGACGGTGCCTGCAAGGGCAATCCCGGCCCCGGCGGCTGGGGCGCGTGGCTCAAGTCGGGCCCGAGCGAGAAGGAGCTGTTCGGCGGCGAACTCAACACCACCAACAACCGGATGGAACTGACCGCGGTGATCGAGGGCCTGGCCGCGCTCAAGCGGCCCTGCAAGGTCGTCCTCTACCTCGACAGCCAGTACGTGCGCATGGGCATCACCGAGTGGATCCGCGGCTGGAAGGCCAAGGGCTGGCGCACCTCGACCAAGCAGCCGGTGAAGAACGTCGAGCTCTGGCAGCGCCTCGACAAGCTCGTGAGCGAGGGCGGCCACCTGATCGAATGGCGCTGGGTCAAGGGCCACTCGGGCGACCCGGGCAACGAGCGCGCGGACATGCTCGCCAACAAGGGCGTCGAACGCGCGCTGGGTCGGATTTGAGCCGCCGCTAGACCACGCCCTCGAACATCATCACGTCGACCTCGTCGCCCGCGGCGACGTCGCCCTGGCCGTGGTGCAGCACCACGAGCCCGTTGGCCTCGACCATCGAGCTCAGCACGCCCGAGCCCTGGTTGCCCGCGATCCGCACCTCGGGCAGCGCGCCGGCCCTGGCCTGCACGAAGCCGCGCTGGTACTCGGTGCGGCCGGGCTTCTTGCGGATCGCGCCCACGGTGCGCGCGCGCAGCAGCGGCGGCGGCGCCGAGGCCGTGTCGTGGCAGCCCATCATGCGCAGCAGCGCGGGCCGCACGAAGGCGAGGAAGGTGACCATCACCGCGACCGGATTGCCCGGCAGCCCGAACAGCGCCGCGGCGCCGCGCTGCGGCGCGGCCGGTCCGCGCGGCACCAGCCCGACCGCCATCGGCCGGCCGGGCCGCATCGCGACGCGCCAGAACGCCATGTCGCCCAGTTGCTGCATCACGGCGCGCGTGTGGTCGGCCGCGCCGACGCTCACGCCGCCGCTGGTGATGATGGCATCGGCCTGGTCGGCGGCCTTCTGAAGCGTGTCGGCCAGCGTGGCCGGATCGTCGCGCACGAGGCCGAGGTCGATCACCTCGCAGCCCAGGCGCGCGAGCAGGCCGTACACGGTGTAGCGGTTGCTGTCGTAGACCGCGCCTTCGCGCGGCGGCTCGCCGAGGCTCAGGATCTCGTCGCCGGTGGAGAAGTACGCCACGCGCAGCCGCCGCAGCGCGGGCACCGAGGCCAGGCCGAGGCTCGCGACCATGCCCAGCGCGGCGGGCGACAGGCGCTCGCCGCGGCGCAGCGCGGGCTGGCCCTGCATCAGGTCCTCGCCGGCGAAGCGGCGGTTGTCGCCGCGGCGCAGCACCCGGGCCGGAAAGCTCACGCGCTCGCCGTCGATGCGGCAGAACTCCTGCGGTACGACGGTGTCGAGCCCCTCGGGCATCACCGCGCCGGTCATGATGCGCACGGCCTCGCCGGCCGCGACCGTGCCGCGCCACGCCGCGCCCGCGAGCGCGGTGCCCACCACGCGCAGTTCGATCGAGGCGTCGATCGGCGCATCGTCGCGCAGCACGCTGCCGTCGAAGGCGAAGCCGTCCATCGCGGAGTTGTCGTGCGGCGGCACGCTGACGGGCGAGACGATGTCCTCGGCCAGCACCCGCCCGAGCGCCTCGCGCACGGGCACCGGCTCTTGCTCCCTGACCACGGCGGGCGCGACGAGCTGGCCGAGGAAGGACTGCACGCCCTCGACGCTCAGGGCCTGGGGGTCGTAGCCCGCGAGGGCGGCGGCGATGTCGGCGATGCGGCTCATCGGTTCTCGAGGGCGTGGAGTTCGGCCAGCGTGTTGGCGTTGAAGAAGGCGTCGGGCGCGTCGCCCGGCCGGTCGAAGGGCACGAGCACGGTGCGGTGCTGCGCGGTCCAGGCGTCGATCTTGCGCCCGCCGGCCTGGGTGAACTTCACGAGGCTCTCGACCAGCCCGGTGCGCAGCAGGCAGAACACCGGCTGCGGCCGCAGCACCGGCGGCGCGCCGGGCTCGTCGGCGGCCTCGGGCGCGCTGACCATCGCGATCTCGGCGTCCTCGGCCGCGAGCGCCTGCGCCAGCCGGCTCGCGAGATCGAGCGGGAAGAGCGGCGTGTCGCAGGGCACGGTGAGCAGGAAGGGCGTCTCGCAGCGCTCGAGGCCGGTCAGGAAGCCCGCGAGCGGCCCCGCGTAGTCGGCGAGGCCGTCGGGCCAGACCGGCACGCCGAAGGATTCGTAGGCCGCGAGGTTGCGGTTGGCGTTGATCATGACCTCGCCGACCTGCATGCCCAGCCGGAGCACGGCGTGCATCGCGAGCGGCGTGCCGTTGAAGTTCTGCAGGCCCTTGTCGACGCCGCCCATGCGCGAGCCGCG
>CBHTTS010000204.1:0-9883 GCA_966095775.1 uncultured Variovorax sp.
TCGACAACTCCGACGAGACGCCGTCCTATGCCGGCCTCGAGGGCTTCATCGCGGTCAAGACCGTCGGCGAAGCGGTGCGCCGCGCGGGCCGCGGCTTCACGAGCGCGAGCCTGCAGAAGGTCATGACGGCGATGACCGACTACGACGTCGGCGGCTTCCGCATCAACCTGCGCCCGGGCCTGCGCGATCCCTCGCGCGCGATCGACCTGATCAGCATCTCGGCCGACGGCCGGGTGCTGCGCTAGCCCGCGTTCACGAGCGAGCGCAACGCCTCGCTCGAGGCGATCGCGATGCGCCCGTAGCCGAGCCTCACCGCGCCTTCGGCGGCGAGCGCGTTGAGCTCCTTCGACAGCGTCTGGCGCGTCACGCCGAGCATCATCGCGAGCGCCTCCTGCGGCAGCATCAGCTCGCGGCGCAGCTGGGCGGACTGCGTGGCATCGCCGCGCGCGAGCACCAGCAGCCGGTGCGCCACGCGCGCGCGCAGGCTGCGCAGGGTCGCGTCCTCCGCCAGGCCGTAGAGCATGCGCACGCGCGCGGCCAGCAGCGCCGCCATCGCGTTCGCGAACACCACCTCGCGCATCAGCTGGGCGAAGGCCTCGGGCGGCACCACCAGCAGGTCGAGCGCCTCGAGCGCGGTCGCGTCGTGGGTGCGCGGCGAGCCGTCGATCAGCGTGATCTCGCCGAACCAGTTGCCGGGCTCGAGCAGCGCGAGGATCGCCTCTCGCCCGTCGCGCCGCAGCGACGAGATCTTGATCGTGCCCGCCGCGAGCCCGTAGAAGCCGCCGCCCGCGGCATGGACCGGATCGCCCTGGCGGAACACCATCGCGCCGCGCCGCACGTGGATCAGCTCGGCCGCGCCCAGCAGCGCGTCGCGCTGCGCGCGCGGCAGGCTCATGAACCAGGGATTGCGCTCCATCGCGGCGCGGTGCGCGGCGGAAAGACGGGGTTTGGCGGCGGGCATGCGGGGGTTTACCAGGGCCTCGCATTGTCAAATTCTTGACAGTTGAAGGTCAAGCCCGGGTCTACAGTGGCCGCCACGCAAGACACGATGGAGACGACACGATGAGCGCACGCGCGGCTTTCACGAGCATGCAGGACAGCACGCGGGAGGACTGGCAACTGATCGGCGGCGAGTTCAGGCAGTTCGCGCTCGGCCTGCCCGATCGCGTGATCCGCCACCTGCGGATCCTCGAGGGCGACTACGGCGGCTTCCCGGTCGACCGCTACACGCACTCGCTGCAGACCGCCACGCGCGCGCTGCGCGACGGCCGCGACGAGGAGTACGTGGTGTGCGCGCTGCTGCACGACATCGGCGACACGCTCGGCAGCTTCAACCATCCCGACATCGCCGCAGCGATCCTCCAGCCCTTCGTGAGCGAGGCCAACCACTGGATGGTGAAGCACCACGGCATCTTCCAGGGCCACTACTTCTTCCACCACATCGGCCTGGACCGCGACATGCGCGACGGCTTCAGGGACCATCCGCACTACGAACGCACGGCCGAGTTCTGCGCGCTCTACGACAACCCCGCGTTCGACCCCAGGGCCGAGACGCTGCCCATCTCGGAGTTCGAGCCGATGCTGCGGCGCCTGATGGCGCAGCCGAGGCAGAGCATCTACAAGTCGGCCTTGCGGGCTGGCGATTGATGCGCCCTCTGCGTCCGGAAGTCCCGATTCAACAACCTCCCAACGACACCACCCCATGAACGCCACCACCCCCTCCGACATCCAGAAGCTCGTCTCCGCCGAGGAATGGCAGCTGCGCGTCGACCTCGCCGCCTGCTACCGCCTGGTGGCGCTGCACGGCTGGAGCGACCTCGTCTTCACCCACATCAGCGCGCGCGTCCCGGGCCCCGAGCACCACTTCCTGATCAACCCCTACGGGCTGATGTTCGACGAGATCACCGCCTCGAACCTCGTGAAGGTCGACCCGCAGTGCAACAAGGTCATCGACTCGCCCTATCCGGTGAACCCGGCCGGCTTCGTGATCCACAGCGCGGTGCATGCGGCGCGCGAGGACATCCAGTGCGTGCTGCACACCCACACGCGCGCGGGCATCGCGGTGAGCGCGCAGAAGAACGGCGTGCTGCCGATCAGCCAGCAGTCGACCTTCGTGCTGGCCTCGCTCGCCTACCACGACTACGAGGGCGTGGCCTTCCGCGACGACGAGAAGCCGCGGCTGCAGGCCGACCTCGGCAAGGCCAACTTCCTGATGCTGCGCAACCACGGCCTGCTGACCTGCGGCAAGACCGTCGCCGACGCCTTCCTCTCGATGTACACCTTCGAGAACACCTGCCAGATCCAGATCGCCGCGCAGGCCGGCGGCGGCGAGCTCACGCACGTGGACCCGCGCATCGTCGAGGGCGTGGGCCAGGCGATGAAGGTGCAGACCGGCGGCCTCGGCGGCCAGTTCGTGTGGCCCGCGCTGATCCGCAAGCTCGACCGGATCGACGACAGCTACAAGCGCTGAAGCACGGCGGCGCCCGCATGGACACCACGCTCATCGTCACCCGGTTCCTGTTCGGCGCGCTCGCGCTCGTGATGTTCGGGCTCGGGCTGTCGCTCTCGCTCGACGACTTCCGGCGCCTGCTGCGGCATCCGAAGGCGGTGACGATCGCGCTCGCGCTGCAGGTGGTCGGCCTGCCGCTCGCGTGCTGGGCGATCGTCACGGGCTTCGGGCTCTCGCCGGTGTACGCGGTCGGGCTGATGCTGCTCGCGGCCTCGCCCGGCGGCATCTCGGCCAACCTGTTCTCGCACCTGTTCGGCGGCAACGTCGCGATGAACATCTCGCTCACGGCGGTGAACACGCTGCTGTCGATCGTCACGCTGCCGCTGATCGCCAACTGGGCCATCGACCATTTCGCGCAGGGCGGCCAGGTGGTGCCGCTGCAGACGCGCAAGCTGGCCGAGGTGATCGCGATCGTGCTGGTGCCGGTGGCGATCGGCATGTTCGTGGCGGCGCGCCGGCCCGGCTTCGCGGCGCGCATGGAGAAGCCGACCAAGGTGTTCAGCGCCGCGGTGCTCGCCGTCGTCACGGTGCTCGCGATCGCGAGCGAATGGAAGACGCTGACCGGCACCTTCGGCGAGATCGGGCTGCCGGTGCTGCTGTTCAACCTGCTGAGCCTGCTCGCGGGCTATTACCTGAGCCGCGCCGCCGGCCTCGACAAGCCGCTCGCCACCGCGATCAGCTACGAGATCGGCATCCACAACTCCACGCTCGCGATCTTCATCGCCGCGAGCGTGCTCGGCAGCTTCGCGCTCGCGCTGCCGGCCGCGATCTACTCGGTCGTGATGTACGTCACCGCGCCGCTGTTCGGCTGGCTGCTGCTGCGCCGCGGCGCGCCCCGCCCCGTGGCTGCGCGATGATGCGCGGATGGAACTCAGGCAACTGCGCTATTTCGTCAAGGTCTGCGAACTCCGCAGCATGGGCCGGGCGGCCCTCGAACTCGGGCTGGCGACCTCGGCGCTGAGCCAGCAGATCAGCCGCCTCGAGGGCGAGCTCAGCACGCGGCTGCTGCAGCGCCATTCGACCGGCGTGCGCCCCACCGACGCGGGCATGGCCTTCCTGCAGCAGGCCCAGCTCACGCTCCGGCATGCCGACGACGCGGTGCGCGCGGCGCAGCAGGCGCGGCTCGCGGGGCACGTCAGCGTGGGCCTCGCACCGACCACGGCCACGGTGCTCGGCGTGCCGCTGATGCGCGCGATGCGCGAGCGCTACCCCGACGTGCGGCTGCACATGGTCGAGGCGCTGTCGGGCCATCTCGCGACCATGCTGCATGCGCGCCAGCTCGACCTCGCGGTGCTGTTCCAGACCGACACGCCGCGGCGCTGGAGCGTCGCGCCGCTGCTCGACGAGAAGCTGTTCGTGATCGCCTCGCCCTCGCTCGCCGAGCGGCCCCGCGGCGCGAAGGTGCGGCTCGCGCAGCTGGCCGGCCTGCCGCTGATCCTGCCGAGCGGCAGCCACGGCCTGCGCGCCACGCTCACGGCGGCCTTCCTGCGCGCGCGCATCCAGCCGCGCATCGTGGCCGAGGTCGACGGGCTCGCGCTCCTGATGGACGCGGTGCGCGCCGGCCACGGCGCCACCATCCAGCCCGGCGCCGCCACCGCCAGGCACGACCGCGACGACCTCGAGCTGACGCAGATCGCCGATGCCCACGTGGGCCGCCGCAACCTGCTCGTGAGCCTGTCCGACGACGAGCTCTCGCCCGCCGCGCTGGCCGCGCGCGTGGTGGTGGCCGAGACCGCGCGCGCGCTCGTGCGCGAAGGCCGCTGGGCCGGCGCGAGTCTTCACAAGAACTGAACACCCGTTGCCGCCGGCGGCCTTTCGCGTGAAGGCGGCCGCGCCTACAGTCTCCGCATCCCAAGGAGACCCACGAGTGATCGACGTACTGGTTGTCGGCGGCGGCAATGCCGCGCTGTGCGCCGCGCTGACGGCGCGCGAGGCCGGCGCCTCGGTGCTGCTGCTGGAGGCGGCGCCCAGGGCCTGGCGCGGCGGCAATTCGCAGCACACGCGCAACCTGCGCTGCATGCACGACGCGCCGCAGGACGTGCTGGTCGATGCCTACCCCGAGGAGGAGTACTGGCAGGACCTGCTGAAGGTGACCGGCGGCCTCACCGACGAGCATCTCGCGCGGCTGGTGATCCGCGCCTCCTCGAACTGCCGCGACTGGATGCGCCGGCACGGCGTGCGCTTCCAGCCGCCGCTGTCGGGCGCGCTGCACGTGGCGCGCACCAACGCCTTCTTCATGGGCGGCGGCAAGGCGCTGGTCAACGCCTACTACCGCAGCGCCGAGCGGCTCGGCGTGGAGATCCGCTACGAAACGCCCGTGGCCTCGGTCGAGCTCGACGGCGACCGCTTCGCGGCCGTGCGCACCGAGGCCGGCGAGCGCCTCGCGGCCAGGAGCTGCGTGCTCGCCGCCGGCGGCTTCGAGTCGAACCGCGAATGGCTGCGCGAGGCCTGGGGACGCAACGAGCGCGGCGAGTGGCCGGCCGACAACTTCCTGATCCGCGGCACGCGCTTCAACCAGGGCGTGCTGCTCAAGCACATGATCGACGCGGGCGCCGACAGCATCGGCGATCCCTCGCAGGGCCACATGGTGGCGATCGACGCGCGCGCGCCGCTCTACGACGGCGGCATCTGCACGCGCATCGACTGCGTCTCGCTCGGCGTGGTGGTCAACCGCGAGGCGCGGCGCTTCTACGACGAGGGCGAGGACTTCTGGCCCAAGCGCTATGCGATCTGGGGCCGGCTGGTGGCGCAGCAGCCGGGCCAGATCGCCTGGTCGATCATCGACCAGCAGGCGGTCGGCCGCTTCATGCCGCCGGTGTTCGAGGGCACGCGCGCCGACACGCTCGGCGAGCTCGCGCGCCGCATCGGCCTCGACGAGGCCGCCTTCGTGCGCACGATCGAGGACTACAACGCGGCCTGCCGCGTCGGCCGCTTCGACCACACCGCACTCGACGACTGCCGCACCGAGGGCCTCGCGCCCCCCAAGACCCACTGGGCGCGCCCGCTCGACACCGCGCCCTTCCACGCCTACCCCGTGCGGCCCGGCATCACCTTCACCTACCTTGGCCTCAAGGTCGACGAGACCGCCGCGGTGCGCTTCGCCGGCCGGCCGAGCCCCAACCTCTTCGTGGCCGGCGAGATGATGGCCGGCAACGTGCTCGGCAAGGGCTACACCGCCGGCGTGGGCATGAGCATCGGCACCGCCTTCGGCCGCATCGCCGGCACGCAGGCCGCCCGCGCGGCGCGCGCCCCTTCTTCCTCGAAGCATTCCCCGGAGGCCGCCCTTGCAGCAGCTCACTGACCTCGTCGCCCGCGCGCGTGCCGAGGCCGACGCCCCTGGCCGCGCCGCGCCGCGCGTGATCCCGATCCAGCCCGTGCTCGCGCCGGGCGCCGCCGAGGCCGAGGTCGCGCGCATCCTGCAGATCTGCAATGCCTGCCGCTACTGCGAAGGCTTCTGCGCGGTGTTCCCGGCGATGACGCGCCGGCTCGAGTTCGGCAAGGCCGACGCGCACTACCTCGCGAACCTCTGCCACAACTGCGGCGCCTGCCTGCATGCCTGCCAGTACGCGCCGCCGCACGCGTTCGCGGTCAACGTGCCGCGGGCGATGGCGCAGGCGCGGCTGCGGACCTACCACGACTATGCCTGGCCGCCCGCGATGGGCGCGCTCTACCGCAAGGCCGGGCTCGCGGTCGCGCTCGCGCTGGCGGGCGGGCTCGCGCTGTTCCTGGTGCTCGCGGTCGCGATGGCCGGCGCGCTGGTGCACGCACCGCTCGCGGGCAACTTCTACGCCATCTTTCCGCACAACTTCCTCGCGCTGGTGTTCGGCGCGGTGTTCGCCTTCGTGCTGTTCGCGCTCGCGATGGGCGTGCGCCGCTTCTGGCGCGAGGTGTCGCCGGCCAACGACCCCGCCAACCGGCCGGACCTGCCCGGGGTGCGCGCGCCCGCGGGCGCCGAGGCGGCGCGCGACGCGCTCAGGCTCCGGTACCTCGACGGCGGCCACGGCGAAGGCTGCAACGACGCGGACGACCGCTTCACGCTCTGGCGCCGGCGCTTCCACCACTTCACCTTCTACGGCTTCATGCTGTGCTTCGCCTCCACCTGCGTGGCCACGCTCTACCACTACCTGCTCGGCCTTTCGGCCCCCTATGCGCTCACCAGCCTGCCGGTGCTGCTGGGCACCGCGGGCGGCATCGGGCTGGTGATCGGGCCGCTCGGGCTGCTGTGGCTCAACCTGCGGCGCGATCCGGCGCACGGCGACGCCGCGCAACGCCCCATGGACCGCGGCTTCATCGTGCTGCTGCTGCTCACCAGCCTCACGGGCCTCGCGCTGCTCGCCTGGCGCGACACCGGCTTCATGGCGCTGCTGCTGGCGGTGCACCTCGGCGTGGTGATGGCGCTGTTCCTCACGCTGCCCTACGGCAAGTTCGCGCATGGCGTGTTCCGCACGGCCGCGCTCCTGAAATACGCGATCGAGAAGCGGCTGCCCAGCCGGTTGCAGCTGGGCGCCGACTGACTTCCACGAACCCAGCGAAAGGAAAGACCGCGATGACCGCAAGACCCGGCGTGCTCCAGATCCCCTCGATGAAGGACCAGTGCTCCCCCGCCGAATGGCAGGCCCGCGTGGACCTCGCGGCCTGCTACCGGCTGGTCGATCTCTACGGCATGTCCGACATGATGGCCAACCACATCTCCTCGCACGTGCCCGGCGAGCGAGGCGCCTTCCTGATCAACCCCTACGGGATGATGTACGAGGAGATCACCGCCTCGAGCCTGATCAAGGTCGACCAGGACGGCAACATCCTCTCCAAGCCCGACTTCGGCACGCTCGACTACGGCATCAACAAGGCCGGCTACGTGATCCACAGCGCGGTGCATGCGGCGCGGCCCGACGTGGCCTGCGTGATCCACACCCACAGCTGGGCCTCGATGGCCGTGTCCTCGCTCGAATGCGGCCTGCTGCCGCTCACGCAGACCGCGATGCGCTTCCTCAGGATCGGCTACCACGACTACCAGGGCGTGGTGCTGCACAAGGAGGAGCAGGCCTCGCTGCTGGCCGACCTCGGCGAGCGCGAGGCCGTGATCTTCCGCAACCACGGCGCGCTGGTGGTCGGCCGCAGCGTGGGAGAGGCCTTCAACTGGATGCACCGGCTCGAGCTGGCCTGCCGCGCGCAGATCGGCGCGATGTCGTGCAACACGCCGCTCAAGACCGTGCCGCAGCACATCCTCGAGGAGACCTGGAACAACTACCAGCCCGGCACGCGCCGCCCCTACGGCCTCATGGAGTGGCCGGCGCTGCTGCGCAAGCTCGACCGCATGGACCCGGGCTTTCGCGACTAGGGCCTGCGCGCCGCGACAGAACACAACCAGGAGACAGACACGATGAACGCTTTTCTTCCCCGCTTCGCGCGCCTCGCGGGCACCGCCGCGCTCGCGGCGCTCGGCCTCGGCACCGCGCTGCAGGCCGCGGCGCAGCCGGACTATCCGAACAAGCCCGTGCGCGTGGTCGTGGCCTTCACGGCCGGCGGCACCACCGACATCCTCGCGCGCGCCGTGGCGCAGAAGCTCGGCGAGAAGCTCAAGCAGCCCTTCGTGATCGACAACAAGCCCGGTGGCGGCGGCAACATCGGCACCGAGTTCGTGGTGCGCTCGCCGGCCGACGGCTACACGCTGATCGTCAACTCGGTCGGGCCGATGGCCGTGAACCAGACGCTCTACAGGAACCTGCCCTACGATCCGCTGACCGACCTCGTGCCCGTGGTGCAGATCGCCGACGTGCCCAACGTGCTCGTGGTCCACCCCGACGTGCCCGCGAAGACGCTCGAGGAATTCATCGCCTACGCGAAGGCGAACCCGCACAAGCTCAACTACGGCTCGACCGGCATCGGCACCTCCTCGCACCTGTCGAGCTACATGCTCGGCAAGCGCGTGGGCGCCGAGATGCTGCACGTGCCCTACAAGGGCGCGAACGCGCTGACCGACCTGCTCGCGGGCCGCATCCAGTTCATGTTCGCGACCATCCCCTCGGTGATCCCGCACATCCGTGCCGGCAAGCTGCGCGCGATCGCGGTCAGCAGCCCGAAGCGCTCGCGCTCGCTGCCCGATGTGCCCACGGTCGCCGAGAAGGGTTTCGCGGGCTTCTCGGCCGGCTCGTGGTTCGGCTTCTTCGCGCCCAAGGGCACGCCCGAGACGGTGATCGCGCTGCTCAACAGATCGGTCAACGAGGTGCTGCCGCCGCTCGAGGCGCAGATGATCCGGGAGGGTGCCGACCCGATCGGCGGCTCGGCCGAGCAGTTCGGCAGGTTCGCGCGCAGCGAATACGAGAAGTGGAAGGCGATCGTGCGCGAATCGGGGGCCGTGGCCGAGTGACGACGACGCCGCTGCGCATCCTGATGTCGGCCGCCGGCGTGCGGCAGACCGCGGCGGGCCTCGCGGCCGCGCTCGGCGGACGGCCGCACACCGTCGTCGGTCCCGGCGAGGACGCCGACGTGGCCTTCGTCTCGCGCGACGTCACGGGCCTGTCGACCAAGCACCAGCTGCTGCCGCACACGCAGGCCTTCCACGACGCGCTGCGCGCCGCGCCCTCGCTGCGCTGGGTGCACGCGCATTCGGCGGGCGCCGACCGACCGGTCTACGGCGAGCTGCGCGCACGCGGCGTCGAGGTCACGACCTCCTCGGGCGCGAACGCGGGCGTGGTGGTGCAGAGTGCGCTCGCCGGGCTGCTGATGCTCGCGCGCCGCTTCCCGCAGCTGATCGAGGCGCAGCGCGAACGCCGCTGGGCGCCGCTCGTGGGCAGCGGCCTGCCGCGCGACCTCGCGGGCCAGACCGCGGTGGTGGTCGGCTGGGGCCCGATCGGCCAGGGCCTGGGCGCGCTGCTCGCGGCGCTGGGGCTGCAGGTGGTCGCGGTGCGCGGCGGCGATGCCCCCGCGGGCGCGCCCGCGCTGCGCAGCCTGCGCTACGAACGGCTGCCCGAGGTGCTGCCGCAGGCCGACTGGCTGCTGCTCGCCTGCCCCCTGAGCGAGCGCACGCGTGCGCTGGTCGATGCGCGCGCGCTCGCGCTGCTGCCGCCGGGCGCCTGCCTCGTGAACGTGGCGCGCGGCGAGGTGGTCGACGAGCCGGCGCTGACCGAGGCGCTGCGGGAGGGCCGGCTCGGCGGCGCCTTCCTCGACGTGTTCGCCGTCGAGCCGCTCGCGCCCGGGTCGCCGCTCTGGGCCCTGCCGAACGTGATCGTCACGCCGCACACGGCGGGCCACTCGGACGGCAACGAGGCGCGCGTCGCGGCGATGTTCCTCGAGAACCTGCGGCGCTGGGCGGCCGGCGAGGCGCTGCGCAACCGCGTGGTTTGAGATGTCGGCTTTGCTCCTTCCCCCTCTGGG
>CBHTTS010000205.1:0-9883 GCA_966095775.1 uncultured Variovorax sp.
GCTGGCTGGTGCAGTACGCCTCCTGGCACTGGATCTTCCTGATCAACGTGCCGGTCGGCCTGGCGGGCTGCCTTGCGACGCTGCGCTTCATGCCCGACCTGCGCGGCGCCGTGCTGCGCCGCTTCGACGCGACGGGCTACGCGATGCTGGCCTTCGGCATGGTGGCGATCTCGCTCTCGCTCGACGGCGTGGCCGAACTCGGCCTGCGGCAGGGCGGGGTGATGGTGGTGCTGGTTTTCGGCTTCGCGAGCATCGTGGCCTATTGGCTGCATGCGTCGCGCACGGCCGAGCCGTTGTTCGCGCCCACGCTCTTCAAGGTGCCGACGCTCAGCATCGGGCTGCTCGGCAACCTGTTCTCGCGGCTGGGCAGCAGCTGCATGCCGTTCCTGGTGCCGCTGCTGCTGCAGGTCTCGATGGGCTATTCGCCGGTGCGCGCGGGCCTGATGATGCTGCCGGTGGCGCTCGCGGGCATGGCGATGAAGCGGGTCGCCACGCCGCTGATCACGCGCCACGGCTACCGCAAGGTGCTGGTGGTGAACACGGTGCTGGTGGGCCTCGCGATGGCGAGCTTCGCGCTCACCGCGCCGGGGCAGCCGCCCGCGCTGCACGTGCTGCAGCTCGCGGTCTTCGGCGCGGTGAACTCGCTGCAGTTCACGGCCATGAACACGATCACGCTCAAGGACCTCGACGGCGGCATGGCCAGCAGCGGCAACAGCCTGCTGTCGATGGTGCAGATGCTCGCGATGAGCATGGGCGTGGCCGCCGCGGGCGCGGTGCTGGCGGGCTACAACGGGGTCTTCGGCGCCGACACGCCCGCACACACGCTCGACGCCTTCCAGGCGACGTTCGCGAGCATGGGGCTCATCACGGTCGCATCGGCCATCATCTTCTGGCATCTGCCGTCACAGGCGCGGGCGCCGCGACCCGCGCAGCCCGAGGTCTCGGGCCAGGGCTGAGCGCGCGCCGCGGGGCTCAGGCCGCCGGGTACAGCGCGCCGAGCACGCGGGCGCCGCGCGCGCCCGTCACGCTCGCCAGGTTGCCGGGCTCGCGCCGGAGCGCGCAGCGCGCAAGCCAGGCGAAGGCCGCGGCCTCGACCTGCAGCGGCGGCAGGCCGTGCGCCGCCGACGGATTGACTTCGACGCCCGGCAGCAGCGCGCGCAGCCGTGCGAGCAGATGGTCGTTGAGTGCGCCGCCCCCGCAGACGATGAGCAGCCGCGTGCCGCTGCCGTGGCGCTGCAGGTCCGCCGCGCAGACGCTGGCGGTGAACTCGGCGAGCGTGGCCTGCACGTCGGCCGCCACCGCCTCGGCGAAACCGGCCAGGTGGGCGGCCAGCCACGCGGGATTGAACAGGTCGCGGCCGGTGCTCTTGGGCGGCGCCTTGGCGAAGTACGGGTCCGCGCGGAGCCGCGCGAGCAGTTCGGGCAGCACCCGTCCGCTCGCGGCCCACTGGCCGGCGCGGTCGAAGGCGGCGCCGGTATGGCGCTGGCACCAGTGGTCCATCAGCGCGTTGCCGGGGCCGCAGTCGAAGCCGAGCACGGCCGGCTCCCCGGCCGCGCCGGCGGCGGGCAGCAGGCTCAGGTTGGAGATGCCGCCGATGTTGAGCACCGCGACCGGCTCGTCCGCGCGCCCGAAGACGGCGCGGTGGAAGGCCGGCACCAGCGGCGCGCCCTGGCCGCCGGCCGCCACGTCGCGGCTGCGGAAATCGGCGACCACGTCGATGCCGCTCAGTTCGGCCAGCAGCGCGGGGTTGCCGAGCTGCAGCGTGTAGCCCAGGCCGTCGAACTCGCCGGGGCGGTGGCGCACGGTCTGGCCATGGGCGCCGATCGCGGCGACGGCCTCCGGCGGCGTGCCGTCCGCGGCCAGCAGCCGGCCGACCACCTCGGCGTAGACCCGGGCCAGTCCGTTGCCCGCGAGCGCGGCACGGTGAAGCTCGTTGTCGCCGGGCGTGTTGAGCGCCATCAGCTCGGCGCGCAGATCGGTGGGAAAGGGGGCCGTGGCATAGGCCTGCACGGCCAGCCGACCGCCCGAGAAGTCGGCCAGCACCCCGTCGACCCCGTCGAGCGAGGTGCCCGACATCAGGCCGATGAAGCGTTCTGCGGCCATAGCGGAGGGGCCGGGGCGCCCGGTCTGGCGCGGAGCGCTCAGTCGGCGCTGGCCTGGACGACCGAGAACGCGGCGGCCAGCTCGGTGCGGGCGCCGACGGCGATGCGCTCGAAGGCCGGGCGCATGGCCGCGCTGATCGGTGCGCCGCCTTCCTGGGCGATCGAGGTCGGATCCTGGTATTCGCCGTTCACGCGGAACTCGAAGTGCAGGTGCGGGCCCGTGGCCCAGCCGGTGGAGCCCACCGCGCCGATCTTCTCGCCCTGGCTCACGCTCTCGCCGGCCTTGACATCGATCCGGCTCAGGTGCGCGTAGGCGGTTTGCTGATTGTTGCGGTGCTTGATGATGACGATGTTGCCGTAGCCGCTCTGGGTGCCCGCGAACTCGACCGTGCCGTCGCCGACGGTGCGCACCGGGGTGCCGGTCGGCGCCGCGAAGTCGATGCCGTTGTGCTGGCGCCAGCTGTTGAGGATCGGATGCATGCGCATCGCGAAGCCGCTCGACACGCGCGTGAACTCGACCGGCGAGCTCAGGTAGGCCTTGCGCAGGCTGTCGCCGTTGGGGCGGTAGTAGCTGCCCTTCTGGCCCGGGGGCTGGAACCAGACGGCCTGGTGGATCTTGCCGTTGCTCTCGAATTCCGCCGACAGCACGCGGCCGCTGCGCAGCGCCTGGCCGTCGGCCTCGAAGGTCTCGTAGACCACGGCGAAGCGGTCGCCCTTGCGCAGCGCGCGCACGTCGACGTCGCCGGCGAAGATGTCGGCGAGCTGGCTCGCCACCGCGTCGGGGATGCGCGCGTCGTCGGTGGCCGCGAACAGCGAGGTGCGGATCGTGCCGCTCGCGAGGCGCGAGCCCGGGGTCAGCACGTCGTTCTCGGTGAGCGCGACGAAGCCGACCGGCGTGCGCTCGATGACGAAGCGCTTGAAGCCGCCGTCGCCGTCGGGGATCCAGCGCGCGGCGAGCTTCTTGAGCTGGTTCTCCTGGGTCGCCTCGGCCGTGACCGTGCGCCCGGCGCGCGCGAACAGCGCCTTGCGCGCCTCGCCGCTGCCGCGCACGAAGGCCGCCGCCGCCGGATCGGAAATGCCCAGGCGCTTGAGCAGCGCCTCGGCCGTGTCGCTCGACCGCGTGATGTCGGTGCGGAACAGCGTGAAGCTGAAGTTCTCGAGCGATTCGCTCTGGTCCGCGAAGGACAGGGGCGCGGTCGCCTCGAGCACTTGCTGGACCGGGAGGTCGGAAGCGTCGGGGCCCAGGGAGGCCACTGCGAGGGTTCCGGCGCTCAGCAAGGCGGCCGCGATGGCCGCGGTGATCTGCTTGGGATAGGTCCGGAATGTATAGGCCACGCGAGAAGCCAGGAGCTCCTCGGCGGCGAGAATGCCGTTGATCAAACTGTGAATTCCAGGCTCAGGTTCTGCAAATCCGTGCTGCAAAGCCCAGGACGGTCAGGGCGGCAGGACGGTGCGGAAGCAGCGCCGCTTAGAATTCGGCGCTCGAAAGTCGGGCTGAGTATAGCTTCGGCAGCCGGAAAACCAGCCAAATAAGCCTATGAATGCCGAATCTGTTACATCCGCCAGCCTCTCGGATGGTGTAAGACGAGCGCTCGAAATCTCCCTCCGGGGCGCCGACGAGCTGCTGCCGCAGGACGAATGGGTGCGCAAGCTGCAGCGCGCCGAGGCGAGCGGGACGCCGCTGCGCATCAAGCTCGGGCTCGACCCCACGGCCCCCGACATCCACGTCGGCCACACCGTGGTGCTCAACAAGATGCGCCAGCTCCAGGACCTCGGGCACCGGGTGATCTTCCTGATCGGCGACTTCACGACCACGATCGGCGACCCCTCGGGCCGCAACAGCACCCGCCCGCCGTTGACGCGCGAGCAGATCGAGGCCAACGCCCAGACCTACTACAAGCAGGCCAGTCTGGTGCTGGACCCCGAGAAGACGGAGATCCGCTACAACTCCGAATGGAGCGACCCGCTCGGCGCCCGCGGCATGATCCAGCTCGCGGCCAAGTACACCGTGGCCCGCATGATGGAGCGCGACGACTTCAACAAGCGCTTCAAGGCCGGCCAGTCGATCTCGGTGCACGAGTTCCTCTACCCGCTGATGCAGGGCTACGACTCGGTGGCGCTCAAGAGCGACCTCGAGCTCGGCGGGACCGACCAGAAGTTCAACCTGCTCGTCGGCCGCCATCTCCAGCAGGAATACGGGCAGGAGCCGCAGTGCATACTCACTATGCCGCTGCTCGAGGGGCTCGACGGCGTCGAGAAGATGTCGAAGAGCAAGAACAACTACATCGGCATCAGCGAGGACGCCAACACCATGTTCGCCAAGGTGCTGTCGATCTCCGACGAGCTGATGTGGCGCTGGTACACGCTCTTGAGCTTCCGCTCGATCGAGGAGATCGCGGCGCTCAAGGCCGAGGTCGCGGGCGGCCGCAACCCCAAGGACGCCAAGGTGGCGCTCGCCAAGGAGATCACCGCGCGCTTCCACAGCGCCGCGGCGGCCGACGCGGCCGAGCAGGACTTCATCAACCGCAGCAAGGGCGGCGTGCCCGACGAGATCCCCGAGGTCGCGCTCTCGGGGGCGCCGCTCGGCATCGCGCAGCTGCTCAAGCAGGCCGGGCTCGCGCCGTCGACCTCCGAAGGCAACCGGCTGATCGACGGCGGCGGCGTGCGCGTCGATTCCGCGGTCGTGAGCGACAAGGGGCTCAAGCTGGCCGCGGGCAGCTACGTGGTGCAGGTGGGCAAGCGCAAGTTCGCGCGCGTGACCTTGTCCTGAACCGGGCGGGCTGGGAAGGCAAGGCAAAAGGCCGGGAGACCCGGCCTTTTTTCATGGCGGCGACCGCTTCAGCGGACTTCGATCGTGACGCGCCGGTTGCGCGGCTCGTCGACCTCGTCGGCCGTGGGCACCGCGAGCTCGCGTTCGCCTCGGCCCACCGACTCGATGCGCCGGGCCGGGAAGCCGCGTTCCACGAAGAGCTGCGCCACTTCCTGCGCGCGGCGCTTGGAGAGCATGTCGTTCTGCTCGAGCGCGCCGGTGGTGTCGGTGTGGCCGGTCACGACGATGTCGCCGCCGCTGCGGCCCTGGGCCGCGATCAGCGCCTCGTTCATGACTCTCTGCGAATCTGGCGTCAGGGTGGTGCCGCCGACCTCGAAGTAGACCGTGTAGCGCTGCGCCGGGGGCGGCCGCATCTCGAACAGCGTCTTGTGCTGGGCCTGCACCTTCGCGGGATCGGCCTGGTCGACCACCGGCGCGCCGGTCGCGCCCACGGCGGCCGTGGCGCGCTGGTAGGGACTGGAAAGAACTTCCTCGCCGTCCTTCATGCGCACCACCACGGCGGAGGGGTTGCCGTCGGGCTGCGGCAGCAGCACCACGCGGGTGCCCGGTGTCGAGCAGGCGGCAACAAGGATCGTGAACAGCGCCGCGGATGCGCGCAGGGGAGGCCGGGTGTGCAGCTTCATTCCGGCTGGCCGTCGGTCTGCACGATGAAGTCGGTGCCGCGGATGCCGATGGTCGCGGTCTGCGTCTCCACCCGCACCGCGTCCGGATTCTTCTTGCCGATCAGGCCGGTGATCATGCGCATCGAGCCGCGCAGCAGCGAGACCAGCATGCCGCCGTCGTGCGTCGTGGCGTTGAAATGGAATTCCTTGAGGTCGAGCCGCGACGAGGGCCCGACCACCAGCGTCGTGTCGTCGCGCAGCACCACCGCGGCCGACGACTCGGGGCCGGTCACGATGCGGTCCACGGCCGCGAGCGCATCGCCCGCGCTCGCGGGCCGCGCCGAGCCGGACGTGCTGAGCAGCTGCACGTTGCCGCGCACGGACTTCACGAAACCGGCCTGGGGCTCGGGAGCGGGCGCGGCGGGGGTCGACGCGGCCTGGGCCTGCGCCAGCGCCGACATGCCCCAGAAGGCGAGGCCTCCGAGGGCAATCAGGATCTTTTTCATCTTCACTCTCCGTGAACGACTCGGTTGTTTTTCTGATTTCACAAATATTAAGCCGGCCGCACTGCGGTCGGCGCCCGCATTCGATAATTCGGCGGCGATATGCGTTTTATGACGCATTCTTGCCGTTTTTCTTGGCTCACGCTTTGTTCTCTCCCGCATGAATCTTGTTCCCAAGACGCTGCTGCGCGTTTCCGTCGCGGTCGCCGTGGCCACGATCGTGCTCAAGGGGCTGGCCGGCTACGTGACCAACTCGATGGGTCTGATCTCCGACGCCATGGAGTCCTTCGTCAACCTTGCCAGCGCGACCTTCGCGCTCGCGATGGTGACGGTGGCCGCGCGGCCCGCCGACGAGGACCATCCCTACGGGCACCACAAGGCCGAGTATTTCTCCTCCGGCTTCGAGGGCATCCTGATCGTCGGCGCCGCGGCGGCCATCCTGTGGGTGTCGGTGCAGCGGCTGCTGTCGCCGCAGCCGCTCGAGCAGCTGGGCTGGGGCCTCGGCCTGTCGGTGCTGAGCTCGGGCTTCAATGCGGCGCTGGCCTTCGCGCTGTTCCGTGCGGCGCGCACCCACCGTTCGATCGCGCTCGAGGCCGATGCGCGGCACCTGATGACCGACGTGTGGACCTCGGCCGCGGTGCTGGTCGGCATCGTCGCCGTGCACTTCACCGGCTGGCTCTGGCTCGATCCGCTGCTCGCGATCGGCGTGGCGCTCAACATCGTGCGCGAAGGCGTCAGGCTGGTGTGGCGTTCGTCGCAGGGGCTGATGGACGAGGCGCTCGACCCGGACACCGTGGCCACCCTGCGCGCCACGCTCGACCGGTTCGCGGCCGGCGTACCCGAGGGCGGGCGCATGCGCTTCGACGACATGGTGACGCGGCGTGCGGGCCAGCGCCGCTTCGCCGACCTGCACATGCACGTGCCCGGAGAATGGACCCTGCAGCATGCCGCGGCGATGCGCGACGAACTCGAGCAGGCCCTGATGGACGCCGTGCCGGGCCTGCGCGTGACGATCCAGCTGCTGCCCCTGGGCATGGAGGCCCGGGCCAATCAACTCGAGGAGAAGCAGGCATGAAGGCGGTTGTGCAGCGCGTGGCCCGCGCGCGCGTGGAGATCGGCGGCGAGACCGTCGGAGCGATCGAGGCCGGTCTGCTGGTGCTTCTGTGCGCCGAGCGCGGCGACGCCGAGGCGCAGGCCGACCGCCTGCTGGCGAAGCTGCTGAAGCTGCGCATCTTCTCGGACGAGGCCGGCAAGATGAACCGCAGCGTGCAGGACATCGGCGGCGGCCTTCTGGTGGTGAGCCAGTTCACCCTCGCGGCCGACGTGAGCGGCGGCAACCGGCCGAGCTTCACGCTCGCGGCCGCGCCCGACGAAGGCCGGCGGCTCTACGATCACTTCGTGGCACAGGCGCGCGCGGCGCATCCGGTGGTGGCCACGGGCGCGTTCGGCGCCGACATGCAGGTGCACTTGGTCAACGACGGGCCGGTGACGATCCCGCTGCAGATGAACTGAGCCTCAGGCGGCGTCGGGCGCACGCCGCAGCGCGGCCTCCCACAGCACCTTGGGCAGCTCGTAGCGCATCACGGTGCGCTCCTCCAGGCCGATCCATTCCCAGCCCGAGGCGAACATGCGTTCGACGTCGGCGCGCTCGAAGAAGCGCTTGTCCCAACCCTCGAAGCGCACGAAGCGCGGATCCGCGGGGTCGATGCGCGGATGGTCGCCGCCCGCGCCGTGGTGCACGTCGCGCACCGAGTTCAACCGGCACAGCAGCAGCCCGCCCGGCGCGAGCGCGCGGCGGATGCGCGCCGCGAGGGCGAGCGTCTCGGGCCAGCTGAAGTAGTGCAGCGACAGGCTCGCGAGCACCGCGCCGACCTCGCCCGCGCCGTGCTCGCCGACCGGGAACGGCGCGCGCACGTCCTGCTGGTGGAAGACCGCGCCCGCGGGCACGCGCTCGCGCGCCTGCGCGAGCTGGCTCGGCAGCAGCTCGAGCGCCACCACCGGCAGGCCGGCCGCCACCAGCACCTCGGTGTCGCGGCCGGTGCCGCAGCCCAGTTCGAGCACCGGCGCGCCGCCTGCGGCCTGCACGCTGTCGCGCAGGCGCGGCAGCCAGCGCGGCAGCCAGTCGTCGGGGGTGCCCTGCAGCATCGCTCAGGCGGCCTCGCGGTAGGGGTTGCGGATGCCCAGGCCCGCGAGGATCTCGATCTCGCGCGATTCCATCGCCTCGGCGTCGGCCTCGCCGGTCTCGTGGTCCCAGCCCTGCGCATGCAGCGTGCCGTGCACCAGCAGGTGCGCATAGTGCGCGGCCAGGGTCTTGCGCTGCGCCTTCGCCTCGGCCGCGACCACCGGCGCGCACAGCACCAGGTCGGCCATCACCACCGGGCCCTGCGCATAGTCGAAGGTGAGCACGTTGGTCGCGTAGTCCCGGCCGCGGAACTCGCGGTTCAGGCGCTGGCCTTCCTCGGCATCGACGATGCGGACCGTGATCTCGCCGTCGAGGTCGAGCGCGTGGCGGATCCAGCGCGCGACGCGGTGGCGCGGCAGCGCGGCGCGGTGCCGCTCGACGTTGCGCAGGCGCGCGAACTGCAGCGACAGCGAGAGGGCGGGCAGCGCCATGTCAATGGCCCCCCGCGCGCTTGCGCTGGCTGTCGTAGGCGTCGACGATCTTGGCCACCAGCGGATGCCGCACCACGTCGGCGCTCGTGAAGCGCGTGGTCGCGATGCCGTGCACGCGCTTGAGCACGCGCTCGGCGTCGATCAGGCCGCTGAGCTGCTGCTTGGGCAGGTCGATCTGGCTCACGTCGCCCGTGACCACGGCCTTGGCGCCGAAGCCGATGCGCGTGAGGAACATCTTCATCTGCTCGGGCGTGGTGTTCTGCGCCTCGTCGAGGATCACGAAGGCGTTGTTCAGCGTGCGCCCGCGCATGAAGGCCAGCGGCGCGATCTCGAGCGCGTTGCGCTCGAAGGCCTTCTGCACCTTCTCGAAACCCATGAGGTCGTAGAGCGCGTCGTAGAGCGGCCGCAGGTAGGGATCGACCTTCTGCGTCAGGTCGCCGGGCAGGAAGCCGAGCCGCTCGCCGGCCTCGACCGCGGGCCGCGTGAGCACGATGCGCTGCACCGCGGCGCGCTCCAGCGCATCGACCGCGCAGGCCACCGCGAGGTAGGTCTTGCCGGTGCCGGCCGGCCCGATGCCGAAAGTGATGTCGTGCTTCGCGATGTTGTCCAGGTAGAGCGCCTGCGTCGGCGTGCGCGCGCGCAGGTCGGCGCGGCGCGTCACGAGCAGCGGCGCATCCTCGTCGCCCATCGTGCCGTCGCCCGCGAGCGTGAGCTGCACCACGGCCGGGTCGATCGGGCGCTGGGCGATCTCGTAGAGCGCCTGCAGCACGTCCATGGCCCGCTGCGCGGCGGCCTTCGGCCCGTCGACCTTGAACTGCTCGTGGCGGTGCGCGATCTTCACGTCCAGCGCTTCCTCGATGCGGCGCAGGTGGGCATCGAGCGGGCCGCACAGATGGCCGAGGCGCGTGTTGTTCAGTGGGGTAAAGGTGTGTCGCAGAATCACGCGGTTTCCATTTCCATCTTTATTGGCAGCCCATGCAAGACCAACCATTCTCGAAGAGACGCAATCCGAGGCGGGGAACACCGCGGAACCGGCTGGGCCGGGCCGCCGGTGTTGCCCCCTCGAGGGGGGAGGCGGCTACGCGAAGCGAGCAAGCAACGGGGGTGGGCCAATGATAGGCAAACTGACGGGCACGCTCGCGGAGCGCAATCCGCCGCAGGTCGTGGTCGACTGCAATGGCGTCGGCTACGAGGTCGACGTGCCGATGAGCACCTTCTACAACCTGCCGAACG
>CBHTTS010000206.1:0-9820 GCA_966095775.1 uncultured Variovorax sp.
CGGCCATGACGGCGGCACGGGCGCCTCGCCCTGGTCGTCGATCAAGCACGCGGGCAGCCCGTGGGAGATCGGCCTGGCCGAGACGCAGCAGACGCTGGTGCTCAACCGCCTGCGCAGCCGCATCCGCGTGCAGGCCGACGGCCAGATGAAGACCGGCCGCGACGTCGCCATCGGCGCGCTGCTGGGCGCCGACGAGTTCGGCTTCGCGACCGCGCCGCTGGTGGTCGAGGGCTGCATCATGATGCGCAAGTGCCACCTGAACACCTGCCCGGTGGGCGTGGCCACGCAGGACCCGGTGCTGCGCCGCAAGTTCTCGGGCAAGCCCGAGCACGTCGTCAACTACTTCTTCTTCGTCGCCGAAGAGGTGCGCCAGATCATGGCCCAACTCGGCATCCGCAAGTTCGACGACATGATCGGCCGCGCCGACCTGCTCGATATGCGCCGCGGCATCGAGCACTGGAAGGCCTCGGGTCTGGACTTCAGCCGCCTGTTCGCGCTGCCGAACGTGCCGGCCGAGGTGCCGCGCTACCACGTCGAGAACCAGGACCACGGCCTGGACCGCGCGCTCGACGTCAAGCTGATCGAGAAGTCGCGTCCCGCGATCGAGCGCGGCGAGAAGGTGCAGTTCATCGAGGTGGCGCGCAACGTCAACCGCTCGGTGGGCGCGATGCTCTCGGGCGCGCTGACCAAGGTGCACCCGCAGGGCCTGCCCGACGATTCGATCCGCATCCAGCTCGAGGGCACGGGCGGCCAGTCGTTCGGCGCCTTCCTCGCGCGCGGCATCACGCTCTACCTGATCGGCGACGCCAACGACTACACCGGCAAGGGCCTGTCGGGCGGCCGCGTGGTCGTGCGCCCGAGCCTCGACTTCCGCGGCGAGGCCGCACGCAACACGATCGTCGGCAACACCGCGCTCTACGGTGCGACGACCGGCGAGGCCTACCTCTGCGGCGTGGCCGGCGAACGCTTCGCGGTGCGCCTGTCGGGTGCCACGGCGGTGGTCGAAGGCACCGGCGACCACGGCTGCGAGTACATGACCGGCGGCACCGTGGCCGTGCTCGGCAAGACCGGCCGCAACTTCGCGGCCGGCATGAGCGGCGGCGTGGCCTTCGTCTACGACGAGGACGGCCAGTTCGCCTCGCGCTGCAACATGTCGATGGTCTCGCTCGAGAAGGTGCTGACCTCCGCCGAGCAGACCGCGAGCATGCACCGCAAGATCTGGCACGGCGGCGAGACCGACGAGGCCCAGCTGCGCAAGCTGCTCGAGGAGCACCACCGCTGGACCGGCAGCAAGCGCGCGCGCGAGCTGCTCGACAACTGGGCCGTGTCGCGCACCAAGTTCGTGAAGGTGTTCCCGAACGAATACAAGCGCGCGCTCGCCGAGCTGCACGACCGCAAGGTCGAGTTCACGAGCACCGGCAACAACGCGCACGTCGGCCTCGAGCCGCATGCGATCGCCGCCTCCAAGACCGCGCCGGCCGCTGCCTGAATGCCCGGGTGAACGAAGACACAACGAAGGAACATCACGATGGGAAAGATCACCGGCTTCCTGGAGCATGAGCGCATCGAGGAGGGCTATCGCCCGGTCGAGGAACGGCTCAAGCACTACAAGGAATTCGTCATCGGCCTGAACACCGAGCAGGCGAAGGTGCAGGGCGCGCGCTGCATGGACTGCGGCACGCCCTTCTGCAACAGCGGCTGCCCGGTCAACAACATCATTCCGGACTTCAACGACCTGGTGTACCGCAACGACTGGCAGAACGCCTTCGCGGTGCTCGACTCGACCAACAACTTCCCCGAGTTCACCGGCCGCATCTGCCCCGCGCCCTGCGAGGCGGCCTGCGTGCTCAACGTGAACGACGATCCGGTGGGCATCAAGTCGCTCGAGCACGCGATCATCGACCGCGCCTGGGACGAAGGCTGGGTCGCGCCGCGCGTGGCCAAGCACAAGACGGGCAAGAAGGTCGCGGTCGTCGGCTCGGGCCCGGCCGGCATGGCCGCGGCGCAGCAGCTCGCGCGCGCCGGCCACGACGTGACCCTGTTCGAGAAGAACGACCGCATCGGCGGTCTGCTGCGCTACGGCATCCCCGACTTCAAGATGGAGAAGTCGCACATCGACCGCCGCATGGAGCAGATGAAGGCCGAGGGCGTGGTCTTCCGCACCGGCGTGGTGGTGGGCCCCGCCAAGGATCCGCTCGGCAAGGGCTCGAAGGTGACCAACCTCGCCAAGGAGACCGTCACGCCCGAGCAGCTGCAGAAGGAATTCGACGCGGTGCTGCTCACGGGCGGCGCCGAGCAGTCGCGCGACCTGCCGGTCCCCGGCCGCGACCTCGACGGCATCCATTTCGCGATGGAGTTCCTGCCGCAGCAGAACCGCGTCAACGCCGGCGACAAGGTCAAGGGCCAGCTGCGCGCCGACGGCAAGCACGTGATTGTGATCGGCGGCGGCGACACCGGCTCCGACTGCGTGGGCACCAGCAACCGCCACGGCGCCGTCAGCGTGACCCAGTTCGAGCTGATGCCCCAGCCGCCCGAGGAGGAGAACCGGCCGCTGACTTGGCCCTACTGGCCGATCAAGCTGCGCACCAGCTCGAGCCACGAGGAGGGCTGCGAGCGCGAGTTCGCGATCTCGACCAAGGAATTCATCGGCGAGAAGGGCAAGGTCACGGGCCTCAAGACCGTCCGCGTCGAGTGGAAGGACGGCAAGATGCACGAAGTGGCCGGCAGCGAGCAGGTGCTCAAGGCCGACCTCGTGCTGCTGGCGATGGGCTTCGTGAGCCCGGTGGCGAGCGTGCTCGATGCCTTCGGCGTCGAGAAGGACGCCCGCGGCAACGCCCGCGCCACGGTCGACTTCGTCGGCGGCTATGCCACCAATGTGCCCAAGGTGTTCGCCGCGGGCGACATGCGGCGCGGCCAGTCGCTGGTCGTGTGGGCGATCCGGGAAGGCCGCCAGGCGGCCCGGGCGGTGGACGAGTTCCTGATGGGATTCAGCGACCTGCCGCGCTGAATTTTGTTTCAATTTGGCGGGGCCCGTCGCGGTCCCGTTATCATCCGCGAAACCGCGTGCCGGGATGCCTGAGAGGGTGCCCGGCTTTTTTATTGAAATGGACCCTGCCGCAAAGCCACACCCTTTTGTCGAGTTCCGCGATGTCACGTTCGGCTACGGCGCACGCGCGATCCTCGGCGGCGTGTCGTTTTCGGTGCCGCGCGGCAAGGTCACGGCCCTGATGGGCGCGTCGGGGGGCGGCAAGACCACCGTGCTCAGGCTCGTCGGCGGCCAGCAGCGCGCGCAGCGCGGCGAGGTGCTGTTCGACGGCCAGGACGTGGGCAAGCTCGATGCCGCCGGGCTCTATGCCGCCCGGCGCCGCATGGGCATGCTGTTCCAGTTCGGCGCGCTGTTCACCGACATGAGCGTGTTCGACAACGTGGCCTTTCCGCTGCGCGAGCACACGGAGCTGCCCGATCCGCTGGTGCGCGACATCGTGCTCATGAAGCTCGACGCGGTCGGCCTGCGCGGCGCGCGCGACCTGATGCCGAGCGAGGTCTCGGGCGGCATGGCGCGGCGCGTGGCGCTGGCGCGCGCGATCGCGCTCGATCCCGACCTCGTCATGTACGACGAGCCCTTCGCCGGCCTCGACCCGATCTCGCTGGGCACCGCGGCGCGGCTGATCCGCCAGCTCAACGACGCGCTCGGGCTCACGAGCATCGTCGTGTCGCACGACCTGGAGGAGACCTTCCGCATCGCCGACCACGTGATCATCCTCGCGAACGGCCGCATCGCCGCGCAGGGCACGCCCGACGAGGTGCGCGGCAGCGAGGATCCGCTGGTGCACCAGTTCGTCAATGCGCTGCCCGACGGGCCGGTGCATTTCCATTACCCCGGGGTCGCCATCGAGGCGGACTTCGACCCCCAGGGAGGTCGGCCATGAGCTGGTGGAAGCCCGCCGACGTCGGCTTCGCGGTGCGCAGCAAGCTCGCCGACCTCGGCTACGGCGCCAAGCTGTTCGTGCGGCTCGCGGTGCAGGGCGCGCAGAGCCTGCGCCGCTTCGGGCTGGTGCGCGACCAGATCCATTTCCTCGGCAACTACTCGCTCGCGATCATCGCGGTCTCGGGCCTGTTCGTGGGCTTCGTGCTGGGGCTGCAGATGTACTACGCGCTGCAGCGCTACGGGTCCTCCGAGGCGCTCGGTCTGCTGGTCGCGCTGAGCCTGGTGCGCGAGCTCGGGCCGGTGGTCGCCGCGCTGCTCTTCACCGGGCGCGCCGGCACCTCGCTGACCGCGGAGATCGGCCTGATGAAGGCCGGCGAGCAGCTCAGCGCGATGGAGATGATGGCCGTCGATCCGGTGCGCCGCATCCTGGCGCCGCGCTTCTGGGCCGGCGTGATCACGATGCCGCTGCTCGCGGCGGTGTTCAGCGCGGTCGGCGTCCTCGGCGGCTACGTGGTGGGCGTGCTGATGCTCGGCGTCGATCCGGGCGCGTTCTGGGGCCAGATGCAGGCCGGCGTGGACGTGTGGCGCGACGTGGGCAACGGCGTGATCAAGAGCATCGTCTTCGGCTTCACCGTGACCTTCATCGCGCTGCTGCAGGGCTACGAGGCGCAGCCCACGCCCGAGGGCGTGTCGCGCGCCACCACGCGCACGGTCGTGATGGCGTCGCTGTCGGTGCTGGGGCTCGACTTCCTCCTGACCGCCATGATGTTCAGTATTTGAAGGAGCCCGGGCTCCATCGTTCTAGAGAGTGCAAACCATGCAACGTTCCAACAACGACATCTGGGTCGGCCTGTTCGTCCTGATCGGCGGCGCGGCGCTGCTGTTCCTCGCGCTGCAGTCGGCCAACCTGCTGAGCCTGAGCTTCCAGCAGACCTACAACGTGGTGGCCCGCTTCCAGAACATCGGCGGCCTCAAGCCCCAGACCGCGGTCAAGAGTGCCGGCGTGGTGGTCGGCCGCGTCGAATCGATCACTTTCGACGACAAGACATTTCAGGCCAACGTCACGCTGGCATTGCAAAAACGTTACAGTTTTCCCAAGGACAGCTCGCTCAAGATCCTGACCAGTGGCCTGCTCGGCGAGCAGTACATCGGGATCGAGGCGGGCGCCGAGGAGAAGAACCTGCAGGCCGGTGACGTCATCACCGCGACCCAGTCGGCCGTGGTGCTTGAAAACCTGATCAGCCAATTCCTCTACAGCAAGGCGGCCGAAGGCAACACTTCGACGCCCGCGACCGCCAACAAGAAATGAAAACGACGAGTCCTTCGCCCGCGATTGCTATCAATAAGGTAGCGAACTCGGCCCGCTGGCTGGGTGCATCCCTCCTGTTCGCGCTGGTCGCGGGCTGCGCGAGCGGACCCCAGGCCAACCCCGCCGATCCCTTCGAGCCCTTCAACCGCGGCGTCACGCGCTTCAACGACACGGTCGACGACGCGGTGCTGGTCCCGGTGGCCAAGGCCTACGAGCGCACGCTGCCCTCGATGGTGCGCACCGGTGTCGGCAACTTCTTCAACAACCTCGGCGACGTCTGGAGCCTGGCCAACAACGTGGCCCAGCTCAAGCTGCAGAACAGCGCAGAGACCTTCATGCGCCTCAACGTCAACACCTTCTTCGGCCTCGGCGGCCTGCTCGACGTCGCGACCGAGGCCGGCATCCAGCGCCACGAGGAAGACTTCGGCCAGACGCTGGGCCATTGGGGCGTGGGCGCCGGTCCCTACTTCGTGCTGCCGCTGCTCGGCCCGTCGACGCTGCGCGACACGGCCGCGCTGCCGGTCGACCGCGCCGGCAACGTGCTCGCCAACATGAACGACGTGGCCTGGCGCAATTCGCTCTCCGTGCTCGAGGTGGTCGACACCCGCGCGCGGTACCTGCGCGCCGGCCGCCTGCTCGACGACGCCGCGCTCGACAAGTACACCTTCACGCGCGACGCCTACCTGCAGCACCGCCGCAGCGACGTCTACGACGGCAACCCGCCCGACGACGGCGGCGGCAAGTAGGGCGAAGAAGGCAGAAAGCGGCCGATCGCGGCAGGATGCGGCGCGTTTTGCTTGCATCCGGTTGCAAGGCTTCACGCGGGCTTCAGGAACCGCGTCGGCCCCGGGCCCGTCGAACACGTTCTTTCCGGCAGGCGTCCGCATCGCGCGCGCCGCCGGCGTTTCAAAACCTGAGGGGATTCTCATGAACTACAAGATCCTGCAACGACGCGGTTTCGGCCGCCTGATGCTCGCCAGCATGCTGCTCGTGGGCGCGGCCGCGGCCTTCGTGCGCCCGGCGCATGCGGCCGACGAGGCGCCCGACGCGCTCGTCAAGCGCCTGTCGACCGACGTCCTCGAGACCATCAAGGCCGACAGTTCCATCAAGGCCGGCGACATCAACAAGATCATGGTGCTGGTCGACAACAAGATCATGCCCAACGTCAACTCCCAGCGCATGCCGGCCCCGGCCGCCGGCCCGGCCTGGCGCCAGGCCACGCCCGAGCAGCAGAAGCGGCTGCAGGAGGAATTCAAGGCGCTGCTGGTGCGCACCTACGCGGGCGCGCTCGACCAGGTGAGCGACCAGACTGTCACGGTGCGTCCGTTCCGCGGCTCGCCCGACGACAAGGAAGTGCTGGTGCGCACCGAGGTCAAGGGCCGCGGCGACCCGGTCCAGCTCGACTACCGCCTCGAGAAGACGCCCGGCGAGGGCGGCGGCTGGAAGGTCTACAACCTCAATGTGCTCGGCGTCTGGCTGGTCGACACCTACCGCACCCAGTTCGCGCAGGAAATCAACGCCCGCGGCATCGACGGCCTGATCGCCGCGCTCGCGGCGCGCAACAAGGGCAACAACGGCCGGAGCTGACGCCATGCTGGTGCTGCCCTCCAAGCTCACCCACGACGACGCCCCGGCGTGCATGCGCATGCTGCAGCAGGGGCTGGCGGGGCAGGCCGACACCTCCACCGTGGTCGACGCGAGCGCGCTCGCGCATTTCGACTCCTCGGCGCTCGCGGTGCTGCTCGAATGCCGGCGCGAATCGAGCGCGATCGGCCGCGGCTTCGCGGTCAAGGGGCTGCCGCCGCGGCTGCGCGAACTGGCGACGCTCTACGGCGTCGCGAGCCTGCTGCCGGCGGCGCCCTGAGGGCATCGGGACGCGGGCCAGCGCGCAAGCGGGCGGCCCCGTAAAATCGCGGGCTCCCATGCCCGCGATCTCATTCCAGTCGGTCTCCAAGACCTATCCTCCCTCCAGGCAACAGCGGGCCCAAGGCAAGCAGGGGCTGCGCGCGGTCGACGACGTCAGCTTCCAGATCGAGGAGGGCGAGTTCTTCGGCCTGCTCGGCCCCAACGGCGCCGGCAAGACCACGCTGATCAGCATGCTCGCGGGCCTGTCGCGGCCGACCGCCGGCGCCATCAGCGTGCACGGCTTCGACGTGCAGCGCGACTATGCCGAGGCGCGGCGCCAGCTCGGCATCGTGCCGCAGGAGCTGGTGTTCGACCCGTTCTTCAACGTGCGGGAGTCGCTGCGCATCCAGTCGGGCTACTTCGGCATCACCAACAACGAGGCCTGGATCGACGAGCTGCTGCAGAGCCTCGGCCTCGCCGACAAGGCCACCGCCAACATGCGCCAGCTCTCGGGCGGCATGAAGCGCCGCGTGCTCGTGGCCCAGGCGCTGGTGCACAAGCCGCCGGTGATCGTGCTCGACGAGCCCACGGCCGGCGTCGACGTCGAGCTGCGCCAGACCCTCTGGCAGTTCGTCGCCCGCCTCAACAAGCAGGGCAGCACCGTGCTGCTCACGACCCATTACCTCGAGGAAGCCGAGGCGCTGTGCAGCCGCATCGCGATGCTCAAGCTCGGCCGCGTGATCGCGCTCGACCGCACGAGCGAGCTGCTCAAGTCGGCCGCGAGCAACGTGCTGCGCTTCAAGACCGACGCCATGCTGCCGTGGTCGATCGCCCAGCATGCGCGCATCACCGGGCGCATCGTGCAGCTGCCCGCGCAGAACGCGCACGAGGTCGAACAGCTGCTGGCCGCGATCCGCGAGGCCGGCGTGGTGGTGGAAGACGTGGAAATGCGCAAGGCCGACCTGGAAGACGTGTTCATCGACCTGATGGCGGGCGAGCAGACCCCGCTGGAGGTCTCCAGATGATGGCCGTCACGGGCTGGCGCGCGCTGCTCTACAAGGAGACGCTGCGCTTCTGGAAGGTGGGCTTCCAGACGGTGGGGGCGCCCGTGCTCACCGCCTTGCTCTACCTCATGGTCTTCGGCCACGTGATGGAGGACCACGTCAAGGTCTACGGCACGGTGAGCTACACGGCCTTCCTGGTGCCGGGCCTGGTGATGATGAGCGTGCTGCAGAACGCCTTCGCCAACAGCTCGTCCTCCATCATCCAGAGCAAGATCATGGGCAACCTGGTCTTCATCCTGCTGACGCCGCTGTCGCACTGGGGCTGGTTCCTGGCCTATGTCGGCTCCTCGGTCGTGCGCGGGCTGGTCGTGGGCGTGGGCGTGTTCGTGGTGACGGCCCTGTTCGCCGTGCCCGGCTTCGTCGCGCCGCTGTGGATCGCGGTGTTCGCCTTCCTGGGCGCCGCCATCCTGGGCACGCTGGGCCTGATCGCAGGCCTGTGGGCCGAGAAGTTCGACCAGATGGCGGTGTTCCAGAACTTCCTGATCATGCCGATGACCTTCCTGTCGGGCGTGTTCTATTCGATCAACTCGCTGCCGCCCTTCTGGCAGAAGGTGAGCCACCTCAACCCCTTCTTCTACATGATCGACGGCTTCCGCTACGGCTTCTTCGGCATCAGCGACATCTCGCCGTGGGTGAGCCTGGCGATCGTCGGTGGCGCCTGGCTGGTGGTGAGC
Organism: uncultured Variovorax sp.; assembly: GCA_966095775.1. GTDB lineage: Bacteria > Pseudomonadota > Gammaproteobacteria > Burkholderiales > Burkholderiaceae_C > Variovorax. The sequence continues at coordinate 8,821 of CBHTTS010000206.1, forward strand.
GCGATCGCGGTCCACCTGCTGCGCATCGGCTACAAGATCCGCGGATGACATCTTGGCCCCCAGGCTTTTCACTCGCTGCGCTCGTGTAACTCCACCCCCCGAGGGGGCTGGGCCGCCTTGGGGCGGCCCGGCGGCGGCCCCCTTCCCCCTATGACTGCCGAAGAACTCCAATCCATCATCGAGGCAGGCCTTCCCTGCCAGCACATCGCGCTCGAGGGCGACGGCCGTCACTGGTATGCCACCATCGTCTCCGCCGAGTTCGAGGGCAAGCGCGCGATCCAGCGACACCAGCGCGTCTACGCCACCCTCGGTGCCAAAATGCACACGGACGAGGTGCATGCGCTCTCGATGAAGACCTACACGCCCGCGGAATGGGCGGCCCAGAATTCCTAGCCTGCTGGACCTTTCATGGACAAACTCCTGATTCGCGGCGGGCGCCAGCTCCGCGGCGAGGTGCTCATTTCCGGCGCGAAGAACGCGGCCCTGCCGGAGCTCTGCGCGGCGCTGCTGACCGACCGCCCGGTCACGCTGCACAACGTGCCGCGCCTGAACGACGTGGGCACCATGCTCAAGCTGCTGCGCAACATGGGCGTGGCAGCCGAGCGCGACGAGGACGGCACGGTGGCCCTGGACGCCGGCGCGCTGCACACGCCCGAGGCGCCCTATGAACTGGTGAAGACCATGCGGGCCTCGGTGCTCGCGCTGGGCCCGCTGCTGGCGCGCTTCGGCCACGCCAAGGTGTCCCTGCCGGGCGGCTGCGCGATCGGCTCGCGGCCCGTGGACCAGCACATCAAGGGCTTGCAGGCCATGGGCGCCGAGATCGCCGTCGAGCACGGCTACATGATGGCGGGCATCGGCGGCGGGCGGAAGCGCCTGCACGGCGCGCGCATCACCACCGACATGGTGACCGTCACCGGCACCGAGAACTTCCTGATGGCCGCCGCCCTCGCCGAGGGCGAGACCGTGCTGGAGAACGCCGCCCAGGAGCCCGAGATCACCG